>NZ_JAMYOA010000017.1:0-121382 GCF_040319515.1 Mesorhizobium sp. M0909 | reverse complement strand
GCCTCCACTCCAGCCAGCATCTTGAATCACAGAACCGACTGATCGGGAATCCCCTTCGATTCCGTCAAATCAGGAACCGCTCTAGCGGCGCGCTTGGCGGCAGCTTCCTGAGGCCGTCCTATTCCGGACTATCCCAGCCTTGCGCGAGCCTTCGCCGTCCAGGCGTTGAACAGCCGGTCGGCGACGATGCCGATGAAGGCAATGGCCAGGCCGGCGACGATCCCGCGGCCGGAATCGGCCTTGGACAGCGCTATGAACACCTCCTGGCCGAGATCGCGGGTGCCGACCATGGCGCAGATGATGATCATCGCCAGTGCCATCAGGATCGTCTGGTTGACGCCAAGCATGATCTCTGGAAGGGCCAGCGGCAGCTGCACGCGAAAGAAGGTCTGCCGCTTGGTGCAGCCGGACACCTTCGCCGCCTCGATCAGCGCCGGCGGCACCTGCCGGATGCCGTGATTGGTGTAGCGGATCGCCGGCACCACGGCGAAGGCGACCGTGGCGATCATCGCGGTGACGTCGCCGACCCTGAACAGCATCACCACCGGAATGATGAAGCAGAACGACGGCAGCACCTGCAGCGTGTCGATGACCGGCGTGACGGTCTTTTCGAAGCGGTCGCTGCGCGATGCCATCAGCCCGATCGGAATGCCGATGAGGCAAGCGATAAAGGCCGAGATGCCGCACAAATAGACCGTCGCCATGGTCTTTTCCCAAAGGCCGGTGACGGCGCAGAACGCTGTCAATGCCGCGACCAGGGCGGCGAGGCGGAAGCCGCCGAGCTGGTATCCGGCAAGACCAAGGAGACAAACCGCGCCCAGCCACGGAAAGCCCTCGCAGAAGGCGCGCACCGGGTTCAGCACGTTGAGGATAAGCGCCACGCGGAACGCTTCGATCGTGTCGAAGAAGTTGATGGTGATCCAGTTCACCGCCGTCTTCCACAAAGGCGCGGTGGTGAAGGTGATGGCTTTCGGCACCGCGGCGAAGGCCGGCACGAACAGGCCGAGCAGCGTGGTGATGGTGAGAATGGCGACGGCCAGCGTCAGGTTGGGATAACGCCGCCAGAAGCTGGTGCCGGCCTGATGGCGGACATTTCCCTTGGCGTGATTGTGCGCGATCGCCTGGCTCAGCCGGTCGAGTGCAATCGCCAGTGCGACGATGGCGAGGCCAGCTTCCATCGCCTCGCCGACCTTGAGCGCGCGCAACGCCAAAAGCACGTCATAGCCGAGCCCACCGGCGCCGATCATCGAGGCGATGATCACCATATTGAGCGCCAGCATGATGACCTGGTTGACGCCGACCATCAATGTCGGCCGTGCCGACGGCAACAGCACCCGCCACAGCTTCTGCCGTGCCGTGCAGCCGGCCATCTCGCTGAAATCGTCGATCTCCGACGGCACCCGCGACAGGCCGAGCATCGTCGCCCGCACCATTGGCGGCGTCGCGAAAATTGCCGTCGCGATCATTGCCGAGACCGGGCTGTTGCCGAACAGAAGCAGCATCGGGATGAGATAGGCGAAGGTCGGGATCGTCTGCATCAGATCGAGGGCAGGGGAGATCAACAGCCTCTCCGCCCAGGGCTTGCGCCATGCCCAGATGCCGGCGAACAGCCCGGTGACAATGCAAAACGGCACAGCGATCGAGATTAAGCCCAGCGTCAGCATGGCGCTGGTCCACTGCCCGAACAGCGCGATGTAGAGAAAACAGCCGCCGGCCAGCGCACCCAGCTTCCAGCCGCCGGCCGCGCGTCCGGCAAGGTAGGCGGCAGCGCAGACGCCGACCCAGGACAGGCGCGGCAACACGACCATATCGGCGCCATGGCCGATCTTGAAATTTTTGGCCAGAAGAGCGAGCGCGAAATCGAGCGGCACGCCGAGCACCGCGGTGATCGAGCGGGTCAGCCAGGAGAAGTTCGACTTCACCCAGTTCATCAGCGCACCGACCCAATCTGCGACAGGAACGATCGCGCCGGCCGGGTAATTGACCGCCCAGGGCAGGCTTTCCTGCAGCAGGAAGACGATAAGCACGGCGGCGATCGCGCAGGCCCAGATCGCCAGCCAGGTTTGAATCGGCCGGGGCCTCGCTGCGCTGGCGCTTGCCGTGACTGTCATGCGCCGGCCCCACGACGTTCTATGCCGGCGAGAAGATCGATCACCGCCTGCGGCGTGACCTCGCCGATCGGCTTTCCGGTGCCGTTGACCACCGCGAAGGGCTTGCCGGCAGAGACGATATCAGCCGAAAAACTTGATATCTTGGCATCCGGCGCGACCGTCCCGCCGTACTCGGCGCCGTCGCAGGCGCGCATCAGGCTGCGCGCCGATATCACCTTGGCGCGATCGACATCGCGGGTGAATTCGGCGACATAGTCGGTCGTCGGATTGACCACCAGCTCTTCCGGCGTGCCGATCTGGATGACCTCGCCGTCCTTCATGATGGCGATCCGGTCGGCCAGCCGGATGGCCTCGTCGAAATCATGGGTAATGAAGACGATCGTCTTGTGCAGCATGGTCTGCAGCCGCATCAACTCGTCCTGCATCTCACGGCGGATCAGCGGATCGAGGGCCGAGAACGGCTCGTCCAGGAACCAGATTTCCGGCTTCGTGGCGAGGCTGCGGGCGATACCGACACGCTGCTGCTGTCCGCCGGAAAGCTCGCGCGGATAGAAATGCTCGCGACCGCGCAAGCCGACCAGCTCGATGACTTCACGGGCCCGCTTCTCGCGCGTCGGCCGGTCTTGCCCCTGGATACCGAGGGGGAAGGCGATGTTCTCCAGTACGTTGAGATGCGGCAGCAAGGCAAAATTCTGGAACACCATACCCATTCGGTGACGTCGCAGCTCGATCAGCGCGGGATCGGAAATCTTGAGCAGGTCCTTGCCTTCAAACTCGACCTTGCCGTGGGTCGGCTCGATCAGCCGCGACATGCAGCGCACCAGCGTCGACTTGCCTGACCCCGAAAGTCCCATGATGATGAAGATCTCGCCCTGGCGGATTTCGAGATCGACGGCGCGCACCGCGCCAACCAGCCCGGCGGCGGCGATGTCCGCCAGGCTGGCCTTGCCGTCGCGTCGGCGGATGAAATTGGCCGCGTCCGCCCCAAACAGCTTCCAGACATTGCGGCAGGCAAGCTTTATCGGGCGTGCATCGTTGCCGGCTTTCGCCGCCTGTTCAATCGTATCGCTCATTCAACCGTCCTTCTGGAATAGGGATCGAGACCCGGCCCTGAATGGCCGGGTCGTCGCGTTTCCAGTCAGACGGTCACTCGGCCCAGGCTTTCCAGTCGGCTTCGTGGGCGGCGATCCAGGCGGCGGCGACATCTTCCGGCGTCTTGCCTTCGAGATCGATCTCGCCGCTCATCTTGTTGAGCTCGTCGGTATCGACCGTGTAGTTTTTCGCGACCTTGTAGGCGACCGGCCATTTGTCCTTCATGCCGGCCCAGGAATATTTCCAGATCTCGCCATGGGGCTTGCCGCAGTCATATTTGGCATCGGGGTTCACGCCCCATTTCGGGTCGTTGTAGCATTCCGGCGTATAGTCGGGAAATTCGACCCATTCGCCCTTGTATTTGGCCGGCGCCCAATGCGGCGAATAGATCCACAGCATGATCGGCGCCTTGCGCTGATAGGCCGAGTCCAGTTCGGCGAACATCGCCGCATCGGTGCCGGCATGGATGACGGTGAAGGGCAGTTTCAGCGCCTCGACGCGTTCGTCGTCAAAACCTTCCCATGTCACGGGTCCGCCGAGATAACGCCCCTTCGGCGCGGTTTCGGCGGTCGAAAAGGCCTCGGCGCATTTCGGGTCTTTCAGCGCTTCCCAGTTCGGCAGGCCGGGGCATTTCTCTTTCATATATTCGGGAAACCACCATTCTTCCTTGGCCTTGGGTCCGAGCTTGCCGAGGCGTTCGGTCTGGCCCGTCGCGTCCGAGGCCTTCATCGCCTCGCCGGCCGTCGTGTCCCAGAATTCCAGGCCGACATCGATGTCGCCATTGGTCAGGCCGGTGGTCAGGCTGGAGAGATAGTCGGCGGTCGGGTACTCGACGGTGTAGCCGAGCTTTTCGAGGATGCCGCCGAGGATCTTGGCGTTCAGATTGACGCTGGTCCAGTCGAACAGCGCGATCTTGATCGGGTCGTTGGATTCCGGCGCTGCCGCATAGGCCGAAGACGTCAGCGCGCCCGCCGCGGCAAGTATTAAGGCTCCCATTGAGAAACTCGAAATCATGCTCCGAAGTGACATGCTTGTTCTCCTGTCAAGCTCTGGTGAAGTTATCGTTCGTTCCCTTCTTGCGTCTTTTTTTGATTGTGTTGGAAAAGCTGGTCGTTGCGCAAGGGCGTTGGCGCCACAATGCTGCCGGCGCTGAAGCGGCGCAGAGCGGATGATGCCCAATTTTGTGAAGATGTGCCGGAGGGGACCGTGTCATGGCTGCTGATGGATTGCTGACAAGGCAGTCCGCGGATCGATCGCCGGTCTGGCGGCGCTCTGAAAGGTGCGAGCCATCAAGGTCCCATGATCTCAGCTGTCGGCCTGGCGAACCCATCTCGCCAGAGCCGTTTCATGGGATGAAATTATATATACCAACATTCATGTCTCGCAACGAATAACATCGCTGCCCAATTTTAGCATCGACCATAAATCGGTTCGAAAAAAGCCAAGGTTACCGGTCTAGTAACCAAATCATACGTGGACTAGAGGCTGCAGGCGCCATCAGACAAGGACACGGCGGGATTAAGCGCGTAGCTCGCCGTTACGCCGGCTGCAATTCCAAATCTGCCGTTTGAGTCTGCCTGAACCCCCGCACTCGTATTCACCCTTGAGCCTATGCCCGCACCCGCAAAACCTGTAATCGTTCCGTCTTGACTATATGAAAGTGATGTTTGAGCTAATCCAGTGCTCAGGTTGAAACTGCCGGCGGTTCCTCCATCGTTTACGCTAAAGCCCGCACCCAAGTATCCGCCATTTCGATTACCAAAAAAACTGCCGCCCATATCTCTGAATCCCTCTGTTTAATACTTAATAGTTTGCAGTGTATGGACTTGAAAATTACGGTGACGTCTTCTGCAGTTCTGGCTGAATGCGGATAAGTGCTTTTTTTGCGCCTTCGTGGCCTTGTGCAGCAGAGCGCTTTAGCCACTCCATTCCGAGTGCTGTGTCGCTCTCAACTCCGACACCCTTCAGATACATCAAACCTATATTATATTGTGCTTTCGCGTTATTTTGCTTTGCGGCCTTATTATACCAAAGGAACGCAAGGTCTGTATTTTTATCGACGTCTGTACCACTGAGATAAATCGAGCCTAAATTAACCTGAGCGTCGACGTTCCCCTGTTCTGCGGCTTTCGTGAACCAAAAAATAGCCTCATTAATGCTTTTTGGCACACCTTTACCAATGAGGTACACGTATCCGAGGTATTGCTGAGCTTCAGGTATTCCTTGTGTCGCTGCACTGCGCCAAAGTTCAGCCGCCTTTTCGTGATCTAGCTGAACTCCTTCACCCCAAGAATACAGAAGGCCGAGACTGACCTGTGCTACGGCCATATTTTGCTTCGCCGCCTTCGTCCACCATTCCGCAGCTTTGGAGTAATCCAACGAGACTCCAAGTCCCCTTGAATAGAGGAACCCCAAGTTGAACTCAGCGATGGCGTCACCGTTTTCAGCAAGCTCTTCCCATTCCTTATATGCAACTTGGTAATTACCCGCCTTGAAAGCAGCCTCCGCCTCAAGAGCACCCCCTTGCGACGCAGTAGGAGAAAACAGAGCAATGGCGAAAAGCAGCCCCAAAAGCCACAGAGATACGACAAACCGCGTTGACTTCATCATCGTACCTCCGCTGGGCGACGCATCTCGCGACCCCATCAGTTTAGCCGCCTGAACTCGCGCCTGAACTCGGCGCGAATGACAGCGACCGTGATTAAACTTTGTCGTTCACCGCTCATGGAACGCCCCATCAGTCATCTCCATCAGTGGATCGAGGAGGCATTCTAGCACGCGCGGGTCGCCGGTCTTCACTTCCGCCGTCACGGATTTCAGAGCCGTCGGCTGTGACGGGATGGCACGCGTCGACTTCTTTCTGACGCCGGACATGCAGTTCCTGGTCAATGACATCAACACCAACCCCGGCTTGACCGACATCAGCATGTATTCCAAGGCAATGGCGGCAAGCGGCGTCAGCTATTCCGAAATCATCGATCGGCTCGTGGAACATGGATTGGCACGGGCCCGCCGGGCAGCCTGAATGCGGCGAACCGGCTTTCACATCCCAGCGGATGGAACGTTGGCCTGTGTCGTACCTCACGACATGATCAGGCCGCCATCGACATTGATGGTCTGCCCGGTGATGTAGGCCGCATCGTCGCTGGCGAGAAAGCTGACCAGGCCGGAGACATCCTCGCCGCTGCCGGCGCGGCCCATCGGGATGTTCTTCACCCATTCGGCCATCAGTTCGCCGGGCTTGTAATCGCCCATCAGCTTGCCCCACGCCGCGTCGTTATAGGCCCACATGTCGGTGTCGATGATGCCGGGGCAGATCGCGTTGACGGTGATCTTCTCCTTTGCCACTTCCTTGGCCAGGCTCTGGGTGATGCCGACGACGCCGAATTTCGAGGCCGCATAATGCGGCGTGTAGATAAAGCCCTGCCGCGCCTGGCCGGATGCGGTGTTGATCAGCCGGCCGCCGTCGCCGTGCTTGCGGATGCGCGCGATCGCCTCCTGGCAACACAGGAACACGCCCTTGGTGTTGACCGCCATTACCTTGTCCCATTCGGCCTCTGTCATCGCCTCGATCCTGGCGATGGTGATGACGCCGGCATTCTGCACGGAGATGTCGACGCGGCCGAACTCTTGCTCGGCCAGGTCATAGAGGGCGACGACTTCGTCCTTCCTGGTCACGTCCATGCGCAGCGATGCGACCTTGGCGCCCGCAGCCTTCAGGTCGGCGGCAACCTCATCGACGCGCGCGTCGATGGCGCTGATGACGACCGCGGCACCTTCCGCGGCGAAGCGCCTGGCCATTGCCGCCCCAATGCCGCCGCTGGCGCCGGTGATGACCGCCGTTTTTCCCTGGAATCGCTTCTGCATTTTTTCTCCTACCAGCAGACGAAGCCGCCATCGACGATCAGGTCGATGCCGGTGACGAAACTCGAGGCGCGGCTGGCCAGGAACACGGTCGGGCCGACCATCTCTTCCGGCGCCGCCATGCGGCCCATCGGCGTGTCGCGCTCGAAGATTTTGACCTGGTCGGCGACCTCCGGCCGCTTGTTCATCGGCGTCAGCGTATAGCCGGGGCTGACGACATTGACGCGCAGGCCGCGATCGGCCCATTCCATGGCCAGGCTCTTCGACATGTGGATGACCGCGGCCTTCGACGAATTGTAATGCGCCTGTGTCAGGCCGCGATTGACGATCGAGCCAGACATCGAGGCGATGTTGATGATCGAGCCTTTGCGCCGCGTCAGCATGGCGCGGGCCTCGGCCTGGCAGGACAGGAATACGCCGCTGACATTGACGTCGTAGAGCTTCTGCCATTTCTCCAGCGACAGCGTCTCGGCCGGCTCAGCTCCGGCGACGCCGGCATTGTTGACGGCGACCGTCAGCGCGCCGAGTTCCTTCTCCGTACGCTCGATCGCGGCCGCGAGATCGGCCTCTGACGTCACCGTGCCGTTCAGCACCAGCGCCTTGCGGCCAAATGCCGTGATCCGGTGCGCGGTCTCCTCCAGCCCGCCTTTGGAGGCGTGGCCGAAGCAGGCTATGTCGGCGCCGGCCTCGGCCAAGCCGATGGCGATTGCTTGCCCGATGCCGCTGCCGGCGCCTGTAACAAGTGCCACGTCACCATGAAGTTCGAATAGTTTCATCGTCGGTCCCTCTGTTCCAACCGCCGTCCTCCGGAAATAAAGGGGCGCCAACTCTGTTGCTGGCGCCCCGCGCGGTCTGGTGCCCGGGAGGATACCACCTGCTGCGCTTTAGTTCGATGGGCCGTCCTAGCTCGTGGCGAGTTCCATCACGGCGACATTGCTCGCTTCGCTGCGGTCGAGAATGCCGCGTTGCCGGCCGCGGCTCAGCACCAGCACGCGATGCGACAGGCCGAGCACTTCCTCGAGATCGGAACTCACCACCACCACCGCCATGCCGGAACGGGCAAGGTCGGCGATGACATCATAGATCGCGGCGCGTGCACCGACGTCTATGCCGCGCGTCGGCTCGTCCAGGATGAACACCTTGGGCGGGCGCGACACCCATTTGGCAATGATCACCTTCTGCTGGTTGCCGCCGGAGAGCTTGCTGACCGTTTGGTTCGGCCGGCCCTTGACGCCGAGCCGGCGAATGCCGGCCTCGGCGAATTTCTGCACCGCCTTCGGGAACACCCAGCCATTCGGCGCGACATGGTCGAAATTGCCGATCGCCAGGTTCTCGCCGATCGTCTGGTCGAGCACCACGCCTTGCGCCTTGCGGTCTTCCGGTACGAGAACGACGCCGGCCGTGATCGCCGCCGCCGGGCCATTGAGATGCACCGGCTTGCCGGCGACGCGCACCGAACCCGATGAGATCGGATCGGCACCGGCGATCGCCCGCACCAGCTCCGTGCGTCCGGCGCCGATCAGCCCGGCAATGCCCATGATTTCGCCGGCCCGCACTGAAAAGCTGACATTTTGAAAGCTGCGTTCCGGCGAGGACAGGTTCTCGACTTCGAGCAGCGTGTCGTTGCCCGGCGCCGATACCGTAGGGAACATCCGCTCGACGCTGCGGCCGACCATCTGCTCGACCACGGTGCGCACCGGAATGTCGGCGCGCTCGTGCCGGGCGACGATGCGCCCGTCGCGCATCACCACCACGCGGTCGGCGATTTGGGCGATCTCGTCCAGCCGGTGGCTAATATAGATGAAGGACATGCCTTCCGCCTTGAGCTTGCGGATTTGCTGGAACAGGAGCTCCGTTTCCTCGCCGCCAAGGGCGGCCGTCGGTTCGTCGAAGATCAGCAACTCGGCCTTGAGCGTCAGCGCCTTGGCGATTTCGACCTGCTGCTGGGCGGCGATACGCAGCGTGCGCACTTTGCGCTCCGGCGAGACATCGAGGCCGAGGCGCTTCAACTGGGCCGATGCCCGTGCATTCATTGCCGCGCGGTCGATGCGGCCGCCGCGCATCGGCAGGCGCCCCACATAGACGTTTTCGGCGACCGACAGATCGGGCAAGAGCTTAAGCTCCTGATGGATCATGCCGATGCCAGCGTCGATCGCCGCGGCAGGATTGGCGGGGGAATAAGCGCTCCCCCGCCAGGTGATGGTACCGGCATCGGGTTTCGTCGACCCGGCTATGATGTTCGAGACGGTCGACTTGCCGGCGCCGTTTTCGCCAAGCAGCGCCACGACCTCGCCCGGCCGCACCTCGAAGCTCGCATCGGCCAGGACCTGCACCGGCCCGTAGCTCTTGCAGAGGCCGCTGACGACGAGCCCGTTATGGGGGCTGTGCGTATGGCGAGGATCGGTGGACATCGTTGCGCTCGCTGACTGCCGGACTGGTCTTAATCAGGGATGTTTGGCGATGAACTGCTCGACATTGTCCTTGGTGGTCAAAGTCGCATCCTGCAGCTGTTCGGCGGGAATGGTCTCGCCGGCCACCAGCTTGATTGCCGCGTCGACGGCAAGCCGGCCCATGCCTTGCGTCTGCTGCGTTGCCGTCACGTCGAAGACGCCGTCCTTCAGTGCTTTAAGCGCCGCCACGTCGCCGTCGAAGCCGGCAACCCAGACCTTATGGCCCGGATTGGCGACCTTTACCGCCTGCGCCGCACCGAGCGCCAGCGCGTCGGCCTGGCCGATGACGATCGACACATCCGGATGCGACTGCAACAGATCCTGCGTCAGCTTGAAGCCTTCGTCCTGGTGCCAGCCTTCGCTCCACAATTCGCCGACCACCTTGATGTCGGGATAGCCCTTCAATGCTTCGCCACAGCCCTTCGAGCGATCGACCTCGGGCGTCGTACCCTTCTGGCCGTGGATGATGATCAACTCGCCCTTGCCGCCGGCCTGCTTGGCGATGTAGTCGCAAACCGCCTTGGCCGATGCCACGCTGTTGGTGGCGATGAAGGTGTCGCCGGGTGCGCCGTCGGCGTTGCGATCGACATTGATGACTGGGATGCCGGCCGCCTTGGCCGTCTTGGTCGGCACGGTGGCGGCGGTGGCGCCGGCCGGAATGTAGATCAGCGCGTCGATGTTTTGCGTGATCAGGTCCTGCACCTGGCTGACCTGGGTCGCCGAATCGCCCTTGGCATCGACGGTAACGACCTCGATGCCCTTTTCCTTGCCATAGGCTTCGACGGACTGCTTGATCTGGTTGAAGAAGTCGGCCTGCAGATTGGCGACGGCGAGGCCGAGCTTCTTGGCCTCCTTGGCCGAGGCCATATCGGGCAGGCCAAGCAGCGGGATGACGGCCGCGGCGGCAAGCAGCAATGAACGTTTGGTTAGCATGTTATTCCTCCGTTGATGTTCAATCTGTCCTGCCCGCGCATCGCGGCGCCCCTTGGCCGAACAACTCCCAGTTTCGGATCACCGATCCGTTTTCGCCCGAATATCCGGGTGAATCTCATTGAGCCCCATTCTTCATTGTGCCCATTCTTCATTGTGCTCGGCGCCGCCAGGTGTCGGTGGCCACCGCCAGCGCGATCACCACGCCGATAACCACTTGCTGGATGAAGGGCGAGACACCGAGCAGGTTCAGCCCGTTGCGCAGCACGCCGATGATGAGGACGCCGATGGCGGTGCCGCCGATCGAGCCGACGCCGCCCGACAGGCTGGCGCCGCCGATCACTACCGCCGCGATGGTGTCGAGTTCGTAGCCGAGGCCGGAACTCGGCTGGACGGAATCGAGCCGCGCGGCAAGCACGATGCCGGCGAGACCGGCCAGCACGGCGCAGATCGCATAGACCCAGTTCGTCAGCGACTTGACCGGTATGCCGGACAGCCGGGCGACTTCGGCACTGCCGCCGATTGCGTACAGGCTACGGCCGGTGGCGCGGTAGTTGAGGAAGATCGCGAAAATGACGGCAAGCACGATCATCAGCCCGACAGTGACCGAGAGGAAACCGAAATGCCGGATGATCGACAGGCTGGTGAACCAGTCGGGAAAGCCGACGATCTGCGAGCCGTCGGTGATCATGTTGGCGAGACCGCGCGCCACAGACATCATCGCCAACGTGGCGATGAAGGGCGGCAGCTTGGTGATCGTGACCAGCAGGCCCGAAACCAGGCCGCAAAGACCGGCGACAACGAGGGCCGCGGCGATGCCGGCGGGCAGGCCGAGATTGAGATAGTCCGGATGGGCGACGAAGCCCATCACCATGGAAGCCAGTGCCAGCACCGAGCCGACGGACAGGTCGATGCCGCCGATCAGGATGACCAGCGTCATGCCGATCGCCATGATGCCGAGCACGGTGACCTGGTCGAGCACGTTGAGGATGTTGCGGATGGTCAGGAACGTGTCGGTGGTCAGCGAGAGCGCCAGGCACAGCAGAACCAGCCCGATCAGCGGACCCATGGTTCCGGCAAAGACAGCTGAAAACCTTGCGCCCGCCGTAGCCTGTGCGCCAGCGCCTGCCTTCAACTCGCCTGCCTTCAAATTGCTTGTGTCGTTGCTCACAGCCACTCTGTCTCCTCCACAGCAATCCGGCGCTGCATCACCGGGCCACTTTGCTCACCAGGCTCCTCCCTGTGAACAATTTATCTTTAACATGCAATTTTGTTCAGCTAAACTGTTCGTCGGAAAATTGTCAAGGCCTGCCGCTTCATTCGAGGACGGGTTTGCGCTGTCCGCCGGTTTGGCTTACGCAAGGTCTCCGAAATCTTGGGCATTTCGAAGTCGCCGGATTGGAATTTCATGAGCAGAGCCGGCGGCTGCGGCAAGGCAAACAGATGACGATCGTAGAGAACGAAAGAGCCTCGCGCTTCCCCGACGCTGAACTCAAGGCCCGCGCCGCCTGGCACTATTACGTCGAGGGTCTTACACAGGAACGGATTTCCGAAATTCTCGGCGTCGGCCGCATCAAGGTGCATCGCATTCTCTCCGCCGCCCGCGAAGAGGGGGTCGTCCAGTTTCGCATCCGTGACAGCGTCGTCGAATGCGTGATTTTGGAGGAAAGCCTGAAGCAGCGGTTCGGGCTCAGCCAGGCCGTGGTCGTGCCGTCGGCAGCCGACCGAAGCAATGCGCCGCTGATGATCGGCCACGCCGCTGCCGCCTACCTGGCCGACCATGTGAATGCCGGCGATGTCATCGCGCTGGGCTGGGGGCGGACACTGAAATTCGCCATCAATGAATTGCCGCGGCGGCCCATCGCCAGGACGACGGTGGTTTCGATGCTTGGCGGCCTCACCCATGCCCAGCCGCTCAACCCGACAGAAAGCGCCTGGGATTTCGCCGAAAAGATTGGTGCGGAGTGCTTCCTGCTGCCGGTGCCGGTCTATGCCGACAGGCCGGAGCAGCGCGACGCCTTCATGAGCCAGCGCAGCGTTCAGGACGTCGTCTTCCGCGCACGCCGGGCAAACATCGCCGTGCTCAGCGTCGGCTCGTTTTCCAACGACAGCCCGATCGCCAATTATGGCTTCATCAAGCCAAGCGAACTGGAGGAATTGCAGGCGGCCGGTGCCGTCGGCGATATTCTGTGTCATTTCATCGACGCCGAGGGCCGCCCGGTCGACCACGAGGTCAACCGCCGCGTCTGCGCCTATCCGCTGCAGGATCTGTCGGATATCCCGAGCATCATCCTGGTGTCGGGAGGCAGCGAGAAGGTTGCGGTGATGCGGGCTGCGCTCGCCAACACCAAGGTATCGGTTCTGATCACCGACGAAGACGCGGCAAAGGGCCTGCTCAACCGCTAGATTTCGCCGAGAGCGCCGAGGCGGGTGTGGATATCGCGCGTCGCCCGGTAAAGGTCGCGGTAGATTGCCTTGCGGTCGCGATAGACGGCGACAAGCCCGTCGACCGGATCGACATGCCTGGTGGGAGCGGCAGCCATTACCTCTGCTGCGGCTTCCGGCGAGGCAAACCAGCCGATAGCCGCTGCCGCCAGCATGGCAGCGCCGAGCGCGGCGGCTTCGTTGACCGGCGAGACCGAGAGCGGCCGCTCGAGCACGCTTGCCATGATCTGCATGAGCAGCGCGCAATTGGTGCCGCCGCCGGCGGCAATCATCGCCGCCGGTCCGCCGGCCTGGGCTTCCATGGCCTCGGTGGCGACGGCCTGCTCGAAGGCGATGCCTTCCAGGACAGCGCGGAAGAGATGCTCCGGCCGGTGGTCGAGCGACAGGCCGACAATGGCGCCGCGCGCCGCACCGTCCCAATAGGGGCTCATGACGCCGGCCCAATAGGGCATGATGAGCAGGCCGTCGCTGCCTGCAGCAACATCCAGCGCCGCGTTCTCCAGCGCTGCCGCCGATGGCGAACCGGTCGTGCGAACGATCCAGTCGACCAGCTGCATGCCCGAGCGCAGCACGGTCTCAAGCATGAAACCGGAGCCGGTCGGCGAGACCAGCGTTCGAAAAGCGTCCGAGGTTTTCACCTTGCCGGAATAGCAGCCGCTGACCACGCCGGAGCCGAGCGAGAGATAGCTCTTGCCTTCCCCGTAGACGCCCATGCCGAGGCCCATAGCTTGCCCGTCACCGGCTCCTGCCACAACCGGCGTGCCAGCCTTCAGGCCGGTCAGTTGCGCAGCGGTTGTGGAAAGCCCGCCGCAAATTGCGCCCGGCGCGGCCAACTCGGGCAATTGCTCCATCTGCAGTCCGGCGGCCGCAACGAGGCGGGGATGCCAGGTACCTTTCTCGACGTCGAGCAGCCCGAGCGGATCCGCACTTGCGGTGCTGGTGACCAATCGCCCGGTCAGTCGCTGAACGAAGAATCCATGCACGTCGACCAGCGCCGCTGCCTGGCGAAGCACTTGCGGCTGGTGCTCGGCAAGCCAGGCGATGGCGTAGAGTGCCGGCGTCGGGTCCGGCGGCTTGCCGCTCCAGTCGCGGATCGCCTCGCGGCCGAGTTCGGCCGAAAGCCTGATAACCTGCGGACGGGCGCGTTCGTCCAGCCACAGGATCGCCGGGATGAGTGCTTTGCCGGCGCTGTCCACCAGCGTGAAGGTCTCGCGCTGATGAGCGATGCAGATCGCCGCCACCCGCGCAGCGCCGACCGCCTCGGTGACCTGCTTCAATGCGCCAAGCAGCGCCGTCCACCAATGTTCGGCGTCCTGCTCGAAATGGCCGGGCTTCGGATTTGAAAGCGGGTACGGCTCGCGCGCCTGGAACAGCTCCTCGCCGTCGCGCGAGAAGGCAATTGCCTTCACGGCCGTGGTCGAGGCGTCGATCCCGATTACGACATCTTCCATCAGGCGGAGATCCGGCGGGGTCAGGCCGCGTTGGTGGCGAACCGTCCGTCTGACTGGTCGAGACGGCGGCGGATCTGGGTTATCACCATCGAATCGTCGGGTACACAATTTTCATAGCTCAGGAAGTCGCCGGTCTTGAGCGGCTTGACCACCTTGGCGCGTTCAGCAAGGCCGAGCGGCAGGGCGCCGCGGGCGCGCGCATCCTCCCAGGTCATGGCGAAGCCACGATAGTCGTTCTCGCCGATCATGCCGAGAGATTGGCCAACGCCGAGATCGCTCTTGGCAACCGCCACCGCCTCGGCGACCGGATGGTCGAGCGGCTCCATGTCGGCACGCTTGTAGACGACCGCGCGCGCCGCCGACAGCGGCACTTCCAGGCTGGTCAGATGATAGGGCCGGAAGATCGTGAAATAGGGGCCTTGGCCGACCTTGAGGTCGATCATGCGCTCCAGCACACGCGGATGCCGGGTCTCGATGATGCAGAACACGCCGGGCGCCACACCCTTGCCGATCGAGTAATCGACAACGCCCTTGCGGTGCAGCACGCCGCCATCCTCGCGCGGGCAAAGCACGCTTGCCAGCTCGTCCAGCGTCGCGGTCGGGCCGTGCATGCCCGGCACATCGGGCACCAGGCCGGTAGCATTGGCGATTGCCACCATTTCGATCGCCGTCTTCGAGCCGTCGACGAATTCGACCAGCATGCGCGCATTCATGTTGCGCTCGGCCGCCTCCTTCTCGTAGTCGGCCGGCATGGCGTCGATCTTCAGCGGATTGTTCTTGCCCTTGCCGGCGGCGATGATGTTGAAGCCGAGGCTTTTGGCAAAGCCGATGATCTCCAGCGTGCAGGCGGGCTCGTCGCCGGCGGCACCGGTATAGACGACGCCGGCCTTGCGTGCCTCCTCCTTGAGGAAGCGGCCGATGGTGATGTCGGCCTCGACATTGAGCATGACGATATGCTTGCCGTTCCTCATCACTTCGAGCGCAAACAGCGTGCCGATATTGGGATTACCCGTTGCGTCGATGATGACGTCGATCCGGCCGGCCGCCGCCAGCGCATGCAAATCTTCGGTCACCGCGATCTTGCCCGCCTCGATGGCGCGGTCGATCGCCGCGGCATTGCCGGCCTGAACGATGTCGGAATGGTCATGGCCAGCGAGCAGCGCCGCGTCGATCGCTGCCTGCGGCCTGACTTCAGAAATGGCGCCGATCCGCATGCCCGGCATCAGCGCGACCTGGACGACGATGTCGGTGCCCATCTGCCCGGCGCCGGCAAGCCCGATGGTGATCGGCCCCTGCTGTTCAGCGCGCTGCAGAAGTTCCGCTGCAAATTGCGGATGGGACATGTCGCTTCCTCCAGTTCCTGACGCGCCGCAGCGTCCAAATCAGCGTTTTGAACATTTCTATTTGCAAATGAAAAATATTTCAACCGGCAATTGGGTATTGTCGCTCTGCAATCGGCCGAAGACGATTGGATGAGCGGTCAATCCACACGACCGTGCCTCCGCAGTTAGAAGGACGCGGCATATTCAGGTTGATTCGGTGCAACCTTATTGCAGCTCAGCTGCCGATTTCGAAGAAGGGCGCACCGAGCAGGCCGGGAACGACATCGATGCCGAGGCCCGGCCCATCCGGAATGCCCATACGGCTTCCCGAAACCGGCGGCATGTTGGATGCGGTGCGCACCGTCACCCATTCGTGAAAGGCGATGGCGTGCAGCCGGCGCTCCTCCGGCGTCGACAGCGACAGATGCGCCATGGCCGATGTGTCGATCTCGGCGCCGCCAGTGTCCTCGACCGTGATCATGAAGCCGAGGTCGACGGCAAGGTCGCGGATCTGGCGCGTTTTGGTGACGCCGCCAAGGCGTGAGATCTTCAGCGTCAGCCCGTCGGCGGCCCCCTTGCGATGGATGTCGAGCATATCGTCCAGCGAGGCGACGGATTCGTCGAGCACCATCGGCTTGTCGAGCGAGCGGCGCACCGACAGGCATTCGTCGATCGTCGTGCAGGGCTGCTCGAACGTGTAGTCGATGGTGCGCGTCGCATCGGCGAACTGGCGCGCCTGGTAAGGCGTCCAGCCGGCATTGGCGTCGCAGAAGATGACGGTGCCCTTCGGCACGGCGGCGGCGACGGCTGTGACGCGTTCGATGTCGTCATGGACGTTGCCGCCGACCTTGACTTGCAGCCGATGAAAGCCGTCGTTGACGATGCGCTTGGCGAGTGCGGCCATCGCGTCGACGGTGCCGTGGGTGACGACCTTGTAGAGTTCGGCCGTCTCGCTCTCGCGTCCGCCAAGCAGCGTGACCAGCGGCACGTCGGCGGCGCGCGCCGCGAGATCCGAGCATGCCATGTCGAGCGCCGACTTGACGTAGGGATGGCCCTTGAACACCGTGTCCATCAGCCTGTTGATACTGGCAAGCCCGCGTGGGTCATGGCCGATGAGATGCGGCGCGATCTCGACGACGCCGGCGCGCGTGCCGGCGGCGAAGGCAGGCGAATAGAAGTTGCCGAGCGGCGCCATCTCGCCCCAGCCGGTGAGCCCGTTATCGGTGGTGACGGCGACGATCACCGCGTCGAACGCATCGGCCACGCGCCCCTTGGACATACGATAGGGCCCGTCAACGAAGGGCTGCACGACATGGTAGGCCTTGATGGTTTTGATCTGCACGTTTTCTGTCCGTTATCTGCGGTATTAAGGGTGGCCCGCCAAGCTTATCGGGCTCGTCACGCGGTTTCTGGCCGGCCGCGGGTCAGGCTTGCACGATCAGCGTCATTTGGGCGGCATCGCTCCAGCCCGCGCGCATAGGCGAGCAGTTCTTCGAAATCGAAATCGATGTGCTCCTTGGCGTGGCGCTGGGCAGCGCGCATGTCGCTGCCCTTGAGCAGCCGTACATAGGTCTCGTGAGCATCTTCGGCAGGCACCGGCTCGTTGCGCGCCCGCTGGTGCAGCGCGAAATACATCTGCAGCCGGCTGGTCAGCCGCTGCCACGTCTCAAGCAGCACAGAATTGTCGGCCCATTCGTGGATCAGGCCATGCAGTTGCAGCGCCGTTTCGATCTGCCGCGTCGTGTCCAGTTCGCGCGTCGCCTGCTTCACCGCCGCATGGCGCCGGTCGAGCTCGTCGAAGAAGCGCTGGTCGCGAAGCGGCCATGTCCGCGCGATGGCGAATTCGTCGAGCACCTTGTTGAGCGAATAGGCATCGTCGATGTCCTTGGCGGTAACGTCGATGACGAAGGTTCCGGCGTAGGGGATGCTGGTCAGGATGCCTTCCTGCACCAATTCGCGCATCGCCTCGCGCAGCGGCGCGCGGCTCACCCGCATCTGCTCGGAAATCCTGAGTTCGTTGAGTTTCTGCCCCGGTTCCAACTGGCCGGTCAGGATCGCCCGCCGGAGCAGCGCCACGATCTCGGCGCGTCTTGTCGTGTCGGCGATCGGACTGAAATCCAGCGTTGCCATTCCGGCTGCTCCAGCAAACCGAAAGGAAAAACAGATTGTCGACAATCTTACAAGAGGCGGGTCGTGGATTTCTTGACTTCCGCTTGGCCGCGGCTTGCGGCGCAGGCAAGGCCGTCAGGCCGCACGGCAGCAAAAACCGACCCGCTGAACATCACGCGGGCTTCTCGAAGCCGGCCTATGTAGCGCTTTCCCCAGGGAATTGCGTAAAACGAAACATAGCAAAACGGCGCCCTTGGCGTGGGAGCCGAGGGCGCCGCGGGACCGGACCTGATGGGGGTTATCAGGTGGCCGGTTTCTCGGGCAGCGGCGAGACCGGCATTCCCGGGCCGATCTTCTGCAGATTGCCGGTAATGACCCGGTCGCCTTCGGCCACACCGCTCAAGATGGCGACCTGATCGCCATTGGTCGGTCCGAGCGAAACGATACGCTGGTCGACCGTGTTGTCCTTGCCGACGACATAGAGGTATTTGCCGAGCTGGCCTGAGCCGAGTGCCGTCTGCGGTACCATCAGCGCATCGGGCTGCTCTTTGACGTGCAGCCGGACGCGGACATATTGGCCGGGGAGCAGCGTGAACTTGGCGTTGCCGATCGTCGCCCGTGCCGTGATCGTGCCGGTCGAGCGATCGATCGTGTTGTCTATGAAGGTAAGATCGCCCTTCTGGCGCGGTTCCGTTTCACCGGGAAGCAGGACGTCGACGCTGATCGGTCCCGCGGCCCGGGCTTCCTCGATCTGTGTCAGGTCGGTCTCGCTCGGATTGAAGGTGACGTAGATCGGATCGAGCTGCACCAGGGAGTTGAGCACGGTGCCGGCAACGCTGACCAGCGTTCCGACGGAAGCCTGGCTGCGTCCGATGCGTCCCGCGAATGGGGCACGGATTTCGGTATAGCTCAAATTGAGTTCGGCGGTCCGCAAGGCGGCCTGGTTCACGGCGAGCGAGGCCTGAGCCTCACGCAAGGTGCTGGTGCGCTGGTCGAACACGTCCTTGGCGAGATAGCCGCTCTTGGCGAGCTCGCTGCCGCGCCCGAGATTGGAGCGCGCATAGTCGAGTGTTGCCGTGTCGCGCTGGATAAGCGCCTTCGCCTGCTCGAGGGCAGCCTGGAAATCCTCAGGGGCGATCTTGTAGAGAAGGTCGCCCTTCGCAACGTCACTGCCGTCGATGGCGACCTGCTCCTGCAGGTAGCCTGGCACGCGCGCCTGCAGCGTGATGCTGCGGATCGGCTCCACCCGGGCGGCGTAGTCGAGATAGATCGGGATCGTCTTCTTGACGACGCTCACCACCGGCACCGGCATGACGAAGGCTTCCGGCTTGGGTGTTGCCGCCCCGGCTGTGCCGGCGTTGAGGCTGAGGCTGCCCATGTCGAGCAGGTGAACGCTCGCCACCGAAATCGCCCCAAGGGCGACGGCCGTTCCCAGCGCGATTTTCCATTTACGCATGATCAATTCTCCAGTCCTATTCAGCCGCTTCGGCCAATGGCTCGAAGGCGGGTTCGGCAGTTGGTTGTTCGGTCGCTTCGGAAACCGGTTCGCTCTCGCTGCGGCGCTCGCGCAGCTGCTCGATCACCGCATAGAAGACCGGCACGAACACCAGCGACAGGATCGTCGCCGCGACCATGCCGCCAAAGACGGTGGTGCCGATCGACTGCCGGCTTGCGGCACCCGCACCTGTGGCGAACATCAGCGGCAGCACGCCGAGGATGAAGGCGAAGGCGGTCATCAGGATCGGTCGCAGCCGAAGCCGCGCCGCTTCCATTGCGGCGTCGACGATGCTGAGGCCTTCTTCGCGCCGGCGCCGGGCAAACTCCACGATCAGAATCGCGTTCTTGGCCGCCAGTCCGATCAGCATGACGAAGCCGATCTGCGAATAGACGTCGATCTGCATGCCGCGCAGCCACAGCACGACGAACGCACCGAACAATGCGAGCGGCACCGCCAGCAGCACCATGAACGGCATCGCCCAGCTCTCATACTGCGCGGCGAGGATCAGGAAGACGAAGACGATTGCAAGGCCGAAGACGACGGATGCGATCGATCCTGCCTTGAGCTCCTGATAGGTGATGCCGGTCCATTCGTAGCCGAAATCTCTCGGCAATGCCGTGGCAGCGGCACGCTCCATCGCCGCCACCGCCTGGCCGGACGAAAAGCCGGGGGCGGCGCCGCCATTGATCAGCGCCGACGCATTGTTGTTGTAATGCGGCACGGTCTCGGGGCCGACGATCGGCACGAGCTTGCCCAACGTGCTCAACGGCACCATGCCACCCGACGCATTGCGGACATAGAGCCGCGATATGTCGGCCGGACCGGCGCGAGAGTCCTTGTCGGCCTGGATCGTCACCCGGAAGGTGCGGCCGAACAGGTTGAAATCGTTCACATAGAGCGAGCCGAGATAGATCTGCAGCGTGTTGAAGACGTCCGGCAGGTTGAGCCCGAGCAGCTTCGCCTTGGCGCGATCGAGATCGTAGTTGAACTGCGGCGTCGAGGTCGAGAACGACGAGAACAATTGCTGCGGGTTGAGCTCCGGCTGCTTGCGCGCCTCGGCAATCACCGCTTGCGTCGCATCGTTGAGCGCCACGCTGCCGCGGCCGGTCAGGTCCTCGACCTGGAACTCGAAGCCACCAGTGGTGCCGATGCCCGGGATCGACGGCGGGTCGAAGCTCAGCGCAAAAGCCTCCGGAATTTGCAACAGCTTGTTGCGCACGTCGGCCACGAGCTTCGAGGCGCTCTGGTCGGGGCCGCGTTCGTCCCATGGCTTCAGGATCGCGAATTCGACCGCCGAGTTCGACTGCGCGGCACTGGTCAGGAAGTTCAAGCCGCTGATCGAGCCGACGATATCGACGCCGGGCGTGTTTTGCAGGATGTCGCGCGCCTTTTGCGCCACTGCATCGGTGCGTTCCAGCGAGGCCCCGTCGGGGAGCTGGATGACGACGAAGAAATAGCCCTGGTCCTCGACCGGAAGGAAGGTCGACGGCAGGCGCTGCCAGACGAAATAGGTCGCGACAAGTCCGGCCGCGAACACGCCGAGCATGATCCAGCGCAGGCGGATGAGAATGCGTACGCCATTCGCATAGGCATGCGCCAGCCGTTCGAAGCCCATGTTGAACCAGCGGAACAGCACGAACTGTGTTTCCGGCCGGTGGCGCAGGAAGGCGGCGCTGAGCGACGGGGTAAGCGTCAGCGAGACGAAAGCCGAGATGCCGAAGGAGATCGCCACGGTCAGGGCGAACTGGTTGTAGAGTCGGCCGGACACGCCGGGAATGAAGGCGACCGGCACGAACACGGCCATCAGCACGGCAGTCGTGGCGATGATCGGGCCAGTGACCTCGGCCATCGCCGTGCGCGTGGCGGCCAGAGGTTTGAGGCCGGCCTCAAGTTGGCGTTCGACATTCTCGACGACGACGATGGCGTCGTCGACGACGAGGCCGATCGCCAGCACCATGCCGAGCAGGCTGAGCATGTTCAGCGAGAAGCCAAGCATATGCATGACGGCCAGCGTCGTCACCAGCGACACCGGAATTGCGATCGTCGGGATGATCGTGGTGCGCCAGCTTTGCAGGAAGATGAACACCACGGCGACCACCAGGACCAGCGCTTCGCCGAGCGTGATCAGCACGTCGTGCATTGAGGCCGAAACGAAACGTGTCGTATCGTAATGCATGGCGTAGCTGACGCCCTTCGGGAAACGGGCTGACAGCTCCTGCATCTTGTCCTTGACGCGCTGCTGCAGATCGAGCGCGTTGGAGCCCGGCATCTGGTAGACCGCGAGCACCACCGTCGGGTCCTTGCCGAAGAAGGCCGACGACGAATATTGCAGCGCACCGAGTTCGATGCGCGCAACGTCGCGCAGCCTGACCAGCGAGCCGTTGGCGGTATTGGCCCGCACGACGATGTCGCCGAACTCCTTGGGATCGCTCAGCCTGCCGACGGCGTTGACCTGCATCTCGAAGGCAGTGCCGGCCGGAGCCGGTGATTGCCCGATCTTGCCGGCCGCCACCTGGACGTTCTGCTCGGCGACGGCGTTCTGCACGTCGACGGCGGTAATGCCGAGATTGGCGAGCTTGTCGGGGTCGAGCCAAATGCGCATCGAATAGCGCCGCTCGCCGAAGATCTGCACGTCGCCGACGCCGGGCAGCCGCTTCAGCGGATCGACCACCTGCAGATAGGCGAGATTGCTCAGCGCGACCGGGTTGACGGAACCGTCCGGCGAGGTGAGGTCGACGATCAGGACGAAGTTCGGGTTCTGCTTCTTGATCGTCACGCCGCCCTGATTGACGATGGCCGGCAACGAGGAAGCCGCCTGCGAAACGCGGTTCTGGACGTCGACGGCCGCCGTGCTCAGATCGTAGCCGACGTCGAAGGTGATGGTGATCGTCGACGAGCCGTCATTGGAGCTCGACGACGACATATAGATCATGCCTTGGACGCCGTTGATCTGCTGTTCGAGCGGTGTCGTCACCGTGTCGGCGACGACCTGCGCGCTGGCGCCCGGGTAGTGGGCGCTGACCACGACCTGGGGCGGCGTGATGTCCGGAAATTGCGAGACCGGCAGAAGGAAATAAGAGATTCCCCCGGCGAGCACCATGATGATGGCGATCGCCGACGCAAAGATCGGACGATGGATGAAGAAGTTTACCATGAGATGCACGCCTCGCCCGATGCTCTGGCCCGGCCGAAGGCCTTGGCCACCCTGGACAGCCGCCGGCTGCGCGTTGAGCCGGAATCTTCTAGAAAGCCGAAATCTTGCAGGGGACGACGCGGCGCATTGCGGCGCTCGGCCTGCTCGTCCGCCAGCGCACGCAGCATCGCCTCGAAAGACCGCGGGTCGACGCGGTCGGCTTTCATCAGCATGCGGATCATCGGATCCCTCACGACTTCATCGATCGTCAGATCATTGCGCTGCGACATCGAAGCGGCTCCTGGTTTTGGCGATCCGCGGCAAGCCGCGGATCGGGTGTTCTCTTGCTCGCCGGCCGAGGCCGTGAGGTGCGGTTCGTGCCCTTGCCGATCGGGGCGGGGCTGATCGCCGGCACTTGCGAGTTTGACATGATGCAATGCGGGTGTTACAGGTAAGTAACATCGGTAACGTTACAGACCGGTAACACCCTAGTCAAGAGGTGCACCGAGGGAATTTCGGAAACGCAATCACGGAGGTTTTGATGACAGACGGTGTTGTGGAGCGTGTTCGCCCCCGGGACAGGATCCTGGAGACGGCACGGGACATGTTTCACAAGCATGGCATTCGCGGCGTCGGCATCGACGCCATCACCGAGGCCGCCGGCACCAACAAGATGACGCTCTACCGGCATTTCGAGTCCAAGGACGACCTGATCATCGAATGTCTGCGGGCGACCGCCTGCAGCGCCAACGCGATGTGGGAGAAGTTCGAGGCCGAGAATCCGGGCGACAAGCTGGCGCAACTGCACGCCTGGGTCCGGATGGCCGCCGATTGCCTGATGTCGGATCGCCGCGGTTGCGACATGGCCAACGCCGCCATCGAGCTGAGCGAGGCCGATCATCCGGCAAGGCAAGTGATCAAGGAACTCAAGGAAGCGCAGCGCGAGCGTCTGGTCTCGCTGTGTCGCGACGCGGGTATCGGACAGGCCGAGCTTCTCGCCGATACGCTGTCGCTTCTGCTCGAGGGCGCCCGCGTCAGCCTGCAAAGCGTCGGCGCCGAGGGCCCGAGCGCGCAGTTCGTCCGCATGGCGGAAGGCCTGATCACGTCTTTCAGGGCCAGATAATCTCGCAAGCGGCGAAACGATCCGCGGCGTTTCGATTGCGCGCCGTGCCGCCGGGTGATGTCTCGTCCATCGCGATGTGCCATCTCGCGTCCCCCTTGCCCCAACAGCATTGCTGGCGCGGCGTTGTTTGCTGGTCGTGAGGCAGGATAGGGCCGCTGGCGAACCGGTGAGAGTGACAAGTGTGACAGGATTCCGCCCCGATAAGCCGCGGCAGTCGCAGCGAAGCTCATCGATCCGCGGATCAGCAATTGTGTGCGGTGCCAGTCACGATCCCAGCATCGCCCGCTATCCCGGCGCCGGAACAAAAAAAGCCCGCTGCCGGGAGGAGGTGGCAGCGGGCTCGATTTCGAATACGGCACGGGAGGAGGTGTACCGCACTCAGCGTCGGCATCGCATCTGGGAGGAGTAGATGGCCGACACCTGCGAAACTATCAATTGCCCAATGATTCGGCAACCAAAAAAGTTGCATAGGTGATGTGCAGATTTGCGGTATCAACCGAATCTTAACGATCAAGGCCCGAGCGACCATCGCCCCCGCACGACATCACTGCACCGGGACATTTTCCTTGAAGATCAGGCGCGGCTCGATGAATTTCCGCGTCAGATAGGGCGCCGAGGAGGCGATCGAGCCGAGCAGGCGAATGACCGACTGTTCGGCGATCAGCCGCGCATTCTGGTCGATAACGACGTCGAGCAGATCGTCGACCAGATAGCCGCGCGTCTCGCGCGTCAGGTCATGGCAGATGAACACCGGCTTCGTCCGCGGCCTGGCTTCGAGCAATGCTTTTGCCACGCCCGAGCGCCCGGCCCCGATACAGTAGATCCCGAGCAGCTCCGGCTCGTTGTGCAGCGCCTTCATGGTCGCGGTATAACTGACCTCCGGCTCGTCGTTGATCTCGACGGCGCTGGTGACGGTCAGATTGGGGAACTCCTCGCCGAGCACGGAGCGAAAGCCCATCTCGCGTTCCTCATGGCCGCGATAGGAGCGTGATCCGACCACCATCGCCAAATGGCCCTGGCGGCCGCCGAGGAATCGTCCCATCAGCAGCGCCGCGGTGCGGCCGGCCACTCTGTTGTCGATGCCGACATAAGCTGAGCGCGGCGCGCCGGGAACGTCGGAAACCAGCGTGACCAGGCGGATGCCGGCCTCGACGATCTCGCGCAAGATGTTGCGCGTTCTCGGATGGTCGATGGCGATGACGCCGACACCGTTCGCCTTGAGAGAGAGGTTTTCGACGGCCATCTGCAAGGCACTCGGCGAGATGCCGGCGAGCTTGTGGATGCGGCAGGAGGCGACCAGCGGCAGGCGCGCCGCATAATCCTCGATGTGCCTGGCCAGATCGGCCATGAAGGCATTGCTGCCCATCGGCAGGAAGAATTCGAGATGTGCCGGCCGCGAGGGCAACGCGACCTGGTCGACGACCGGCAGATAGCCGAGCTGCTTGGCCGCCTCCATCACGCGCTGCCGGTTGGCGGCACTCGCCCCCGGCCGGTTGTTGAGCACACGGTCGACCGTCGCGGTCGACAGGCCGCAGCTCCTGGCAATATCCGAAACGGTGGCTTTCATGTCGCAACCATGTGGCGATGCGATCCAGTGCCTCGACGATAAGCCCGGCCCGGCTGCTCAGCCGGGCCGTTGCGTGCCCTCGGCCAGCGCGTCACGGATCTCCTTGTCCGACATGCCGGTGATGACGCGCTCGACTTCGGCGACGCTGGTCTTCTTCGGGTCGATATCGTCGGCGACCACCTTGCCGCGGCGCATGACGACGATGCGGTCGACCACCTGGAAGACATGATGGATGTTGTGGGCGATGAAGATGCAGGAATGGCCGGAATCGCGGGCACTGCGCACGAAGCTCAGCACCCCTTGCGTTTCGGCGACGCCGAGATTGTTGGTCGGCTCGTCGAGGATGATGAGGTCGCTGTCGAAATGCATGGCGCGCGCAATCGCCACCGCCTGCCGCTCGCCGCCGGAGAGTGAGCCGATCGGCGTGGTCGGCGGGATGTTCTTCGAGATGCCGACCTGCTTGAGCAGGTCACGGGCAACCACGTTCATCGCCTCCTGGTCCATGCGGTTGAGGAAACGCGGCGGCTTGATCGGCTCGCGTCCAAGGAACAGGTTACGGGCGATCGACAGCTGCGTCACCAACGCGGAATCCTGGTAGATCGTCTCGATGCCATGGGCGATGGCGTCGCTGGTACTGCGCAAATTCACCTTCTTGCCGCGGATAAAGATGTCGCCGCTGGTCAGCGGGACCGCGCCCGACAGCACTTTGATCAGCGTCGACTTGCCGGCGCCGTTGTCGCCGAGCAGTCCGACGATCTCTCTTTCGTTGACATGGAAATTGGCATCAACCAGCGCCTGCACGCGTCCATAGGACTTGCGGATATTTTCCATGCGGACAAGCGGTTCGGCCATGGTTCAAGTCCCTGCCTGATGCCGGCGTTCCAGCCATGAGTGGAGCGCCATCATGCCGAGGATGATGGCGCCGATGAAGATGTTGTAGGCAAGGCCCGGCACACCGATCAGCACGATGCCGTTGCGCATCACGCGCAGGATCAGGATACCGAGCACCGTGCCGATGATTGTGCCGCGCCCGCCGGTCAGCGCCGTGCCGCCGATCACTACCATGGCGATGACTTCGAGCTCGTAGCCGGTGCCGCTGTTGGGGTTGGCCGCCGAGGTACGCAGCGAGGAGATGACGCCGGCGAGCGAGGCCAGGATCGACGACAGGATGAACAGGCCGATCTTGACGCCGCTGACATTGACGCCGCGCGCCCTTGCAGCACTCGGGTTGCCGCCGGCCGCCTGGATCCAGTTGCCGGTCCGGCTCTGCGTCAGCACGTAGCCGAGCGCGATTGCGGCGGCGATGAACCAGAACAGCGACATATAGATACGGAACGGCCCGATGAAGAAATCGCCGACCAGGGCTTCCGCCAGCCAGCTGCCCTCGGCGCTCCAGGTCCGCTGCGGAAACCCGCTGGTGACGAACAAAGCGGTGCCGCGCACCACCAGCAGCATGCCAAGCGTCACCAGGAAGGACGGGATCTTGAGCTGCGTCACGAACCAGCCATTGACCAGTCCGATGAAGGCAGCGACCACCAGCGCAACGACGAAGGCGGCTTCGAGCGAGGCGACGCCGCTGTTGAACAAGGTCCACATCAGGACCGGCGAGAAGCCGAACACCGAGCCGACCGAGAGGTCGAATTCGCCTGATGTCATCAACAGCGTCATCGCCAGCGCGATCAGCCCGAGTTCGACCGTGAAGGCCAGCGTGTTCGAGATGTTTTGCGGCGACAGGAAGTCGTGGTTGATGCCCCAGAACACGGCGATCTCGATGACGAGCAGCACGAACGGCCCGAACTCAGGCCGCGCGATCGAGCGTTGGATAAGAGAACGATTTTCCACCTTGGACCCGCGATAGGATTGGATTTGGCCGAGACAGCAAGCGGTTCGGCGGAATGATGAGACTGTCACGGCCGCCAAAGCGGCCGTGACCAACTCGATCGCGGACCTATTTGCCGGACAGGATCTTGTCGTATACCGCGGCGGTGTCCTTCTCGTAGAGCGCGCCGGTGATCACGTCGAAGCCTGGCGGGATACCGCTTGCCGCCATGTTGGCGAGCGAGAGCGCGACGTAGCTGGTCGCCTGCGGATCCTGCCACTGCGCGGCATTGACGTAGCCGTTCAGCACTTCCTGGGTGGTGTCGAGCGAGTTGCCCCAGCCGACGACCGGGATTTCGCCCGGCTTGACGCCGACCTGGTCGAACACCCGCTTGATCGAACCGGTGACCAGGTCGCCGAGGCCGATAACCGCCTTGACCTTGGCCCTGTTGGCGGTGAGGTAATCGACCATGCGGTTGATCACTTCGGCCTGGTCGAGCGTCGCTTCGGTGATCTCGTAGGTGATGCCGAGCGGCTCGAACACGCTCTTGATGCCTTCCTCTTCCTGGACGCCATAGGTGGCGCCGGGAACCTCGACCGGCATCCAGACGAAGTCGCCCTTCTTCACAAGGCCCTTGTCGACCAGATACTGCGCCCAGTGCTTGCCGAAGGTGACGTTGTCGCCGCCGACATAGGCGTTGAAGTCCGCCTTCGGGTCGGGCGTGTTGAAGTTGATGATCGGGATGTTCGCCGCCCGCGCTTCCTTGACGATCTCGACAAGGCTGCCCGGATCAGGGCTGGTCGTGGTGATGCCGTCGGCCTTCGCGGAAATCGCGGCGCGAATAGCCTCCTGCTGCGACGCCACGTCGCCATTGTGGAACGATGTGTTGACAGTGTTTCCGGTGTCCGCCGCCCATTGCTTGGCGCCGGCAAGGAAGTAGGTCCAGACCGGATCGGCCGGGCCGCCATGCGAAATCCAGTAGAACGTCTTGGCCTGTGCCGCGGCCGGAATGGCCAGCGCCACTACCAAGCCAAGTACAAGCAGTCTTAGCCTCGTCAGCATTTGATTTCCTCCCATTTGAACCGAACTCCTCCTCCGACGACGATCACCGCGAAAAGCCGTGCGCGGCCAAAACGGTGGTCGCATTTTGCCAGCGTCGACCTGGGCGCATTAGAGCATTCCCTTTTTCGATCGATGGCAAGCCTCGATTGTCAATGGACGTTGGCGCAAAGCACGACGCCATCAGCAATCCCATCAGATTGCATCAGTTAGGCTGATATTTTCCGGGCGGCCGACGATCGGCCCTGCGACCGTCACGCAATGCCGCGCGGCGGCGCGCCGAGCACGGATTGCTCTAGGTCGATAAGCGTCCCGGTCATCAGCCCGGAGGCGTCGCTGAGCAGGAACAGCGTTAGCTGGGCGACTTCGTCCATGGTCAGCAATCGACCAAGCGGCAGGCCGGCGGCGGCGATCTTTGCCCAGTTTTCGCCCTTGCCCAGCGTGCGCGCCTGCATCTCTTGTTCGGCCGGCGTCGCTACCCAGCCCATGTTGATGCCGTTGACGCGGATGCGATCGGAAAGATGCGCGTTGGCAATGTTTCTGGTCAGCGTCGAAAGCGCGCCCTTGGTGGCGGAATAGATGGCAAGGTCCGGCGCACCGCAATGCGCATTCACCGACAGTATGTTGACGATGGCGCCCGCCGCCTGCCGTGTCTTCATGTCGGCTACGGCCGCTTGCATGAGGAAGAACGGCGCGCGCGCATTGACGGAAAACAACCTGTCCCAGTCGTCGATTGTGCCAGTTTCCAGCGAGGCCCGGTCGGTGAGGGCCGCAGCGTTCACCAGACAATCGATGCGGCCGAGTCTTTTGATCGCTTCCGCCATGACAGCTGCAGGCGCGGCCGGATCTCCAAGCTCGGCCTGGATGAAGACGACGGGCCGGCTTGGTCGTGAAAGCTCTTCGGCGATGCGTGCGCCACGCTCGGCATTGCGGCCGACAATGGCGATCCCTTCGCCGCCGCCGGCTGAGGCCAGCCGGGCGATGGTCTCGCCAAGCCCTTGCGTCCCGCCGGTAACGACAAGGGTCTTGCCCTCAAGAGCGACGATCAATGGACTCTCCCGAATGCCGACGAGCAGGTAATTTCCAATCAGAGAATTCTAGATCTATCGGATGTTAGGCTGGGGGACTAGATGAGGTCGGCCCTTGCGAGGTCACGCATCAGATGGCTGGCGCCGTAGGTCCAGTGTGGGCAGTCGGGTGACAGCCGCACGCGGTTGACCAAGGCACCGAACTTCTCCGAGGATATGGTGACGATGTCGCCGACCTTGTGGGTAAAGCCCTTGCCTGTTTCGCCGCGATCCTTCGACGGCACGAACATCGTGCCGAGATAGAGCGCCAGCCCGTCCGGGTATTGGTGATGTGGCCCCATGGCGGCGGCGACCAACTCTTCTGGCGAGCGGCTGATCTCGGCCATCGAACTGGCGCCTTCCAGCGAGAATCCATCCTCGCCTTCGACTTTCAACCGTACGATCGCCTGCTTCACGTCGCCGATGGAAAATGTCTCATCGAACAGCCGGATAAAGGGGCCAAGTGCTGCCGAAGCGTTGTTGTCCTTGGCTTTGCCGAGCAGCAGCGCCGAGCGCCCCTCGACGTCGCGCAGATTGACGTCGTTGCCGATCGTCGCCCCGACGATCCTGCCGCTGCTCGCGGCGATCATGGCGATCTCCGGCTCCGGATTGTTCCATGTCGAAACCGGATGCAGGCCGACATCGGCGCCGAAGCCGACCGAGGCCATCGGCTGGCATTTGGTGAAGATCTCGGCATCGGGGCCTATGCCGACTTCCAGATATTGCGACCAGGCGCCGCGCGCAATCAGCTTGGCCTTGATCTCCATCGCTTCCGGCGAGCCGGGCTTGAGCTTCGACAGATCGTGGCCGATCAGCCCGGCGATGTCGGCGCGAATGGCGTCGGCCTTGTCGGCTGAACCGCGCGCCTGCTCCTCGATCACCCGTTCGAGCAGGCTGACGACAAAGGTGACGCCAGACGCCTTGATCGCCTGCAGGTCGACGGGGGACAGCAGGTACGGTTTCCCCGGATCGCGCGCTGTCTCGAAACTGTTGGCCGCAATGGCGTCGAGCGGGCCGATCGGCCGCCCCTTTGCCGAGCGGACGTGTCCTGCCGGATCCGGCAATTCGCAAACGTCGCGTACGGTCGGTGCCACATTTGACGTGATGTCGAAGACCGTGCCGTCACGCACCGTGACCACCAGCGGATGGGAAGCATCGCTCGCCCGGGCGCGGCCCACGAAGAGGCCTTCGGCGGGCAAATGTGTGGCGTTCGTCATGGCTTGTATTTCCTGTTGTCTTGTCCTTCGGCCGCGGCACTTTCAACAAATTCCCGGCAAAGGTCTATCCCGTTTCGAAGGCCAGCTTTGTCAATCTGTTAAGGTCGTCTTGCGCTGCTGGATCGTAATCGATTTCGCCCTGCGCCAATGGCGAGCCGAAAACAGGCTGTCAAATCCATGAAATCGTCATTAGGATTTTCACTGAAAAGCGCAGCCCAGGTGACCCTTGTCCTTACGGTTTTCCGATCCGATCTGGCAAAGGCCGCGGACAGCCACCGCGTTCCAGTCGCTTTGTCCAGCCGGCCGACGCGTCGATGTCGTCATCGTCGGCGGCGGCATCCTGGGGCTGTCGACGGCCTTGCACGCTGCCCGGCTCGGCCTTGCGGTCCAGGTGCTGGAGGCCGGCGAAATTGGCAATGGCGCGTCCGGTCTGAACGGCGGTCAGGTTATTCCTGGCCTGAAATACGATCCGGACTGGCTGCTGGAGCATTTTGGTCTCGAACGCGGTGAGGCGCTCGTCAACTTTGCCGCCTCGACGGCGGACGCCGTTTTCGAAATGATCCGCGACGAAAGACTGGCGGTGCCGTTCGTCCGTAATGGCTGGATCCAGGCCGCACGCACCGAGACCGCGCTGAAAGCGGCGGCGAACCGGGATCGGCAGTGGCGGGCGCGGGGCGCCGATGTCCGGTTGCTGAGCGGGACGGTGATCGCGACGATGACCGGCGCGCAAGGCTATCTCGGCGGCTGGCTCGATCGCCGTGCCGGCGTCATCGATCCGCTCGCCTACACGTCGGAGCTGGCGCGCGTCGCTGCAGCGGCAGGCGTGAAGATCGCCGAGCGCCAGAACGTGATGCAGATCAGCAAGAATGCCGGCAATTGGCACGTTTTTACGGAAAGCGGCGCCGAACTCAAGGCCAAGGCGATTGTCCTGGCGACCAACGCCTATACCGGCGGCCTGCTTTCCGGCCTCGCCGAGACGATCGTCCCGCTGCATTCCTTTCAGATCGCGACAGCGCCGCTATCGTCCAATCTCGCGGCGGCGATCCTGCCGGAGGGGCAGGCGGTTTCGGATTCGCGCCGCATCCTCGTCTATTACCGCAAGAGTGCCGATGGTCGGCTGGTGCTTGGCGGACGCGGCCGCATGGCCTTGCCGAACAGCCCGGCCGACTGGGCGCATCTGGAACGCGCGCTGCTGCGGCTCTACCCGGCGCTGTCCGACGTGGTCATCGAAAAGCGCTGGTTCGGCCGGGTGGCAATGACGCCGGACCATCTCCCGCATATCCACGAGCCAGAGAAGGGTCTGCTGGCGGTGGTTGGCTGCCAGGGCCGCGGCATCGGCCTGATGACCGCGCTTGGCGAGCGCATTGCCTCCTATTTGTCGAGTGGCGACACCAGGCAATTGCCGTTCCCGGTCTCGCCGATCCGGCCGATTCCGTTTCACGCCTTTCGGCAGGTCGGCGTTGCCGCGACCATCGCCTGGTACCGGATGCTGGACGCCTTCGAACGCTGACGTTCATTCCCAAACGTGAAACAGCTTGACAGCTTCACGAATATGAAAAAAGCTTAGCCGATTTCAAATACCATAGGCAGTCGATGTCGACCATCGCCGCAACGCAGCCGCTGCCGGAACCCCGGTCTTCGCCGGGATTCCGCTTCGCCATGCTGCTGCCGGGCGGGCTCGTCACCTTTCTGCTGATCCTTTTCGCCCTTGGCCTGGCGTTCTTCCTGGCCTTTCGCGGCAATGACGGCTCGCTGCTGGGGACTGGTTTCACCCTTGCGAATTTCGTCACGGTGGCCACCGATCCGCTGTACTGGACGGTTACGCTGCGCTCGCTGGGCATCGCCGGCCTGGTAACGCTGGCAACCGTCGTCACGGCATATCCTGTCGCCTATTATCTGGCTTTCCATGCCGGGCGGTGGCGTGGGCTGCTGCTGTTCCTGCTGACCCTGCCGTTCTGGACCAGTTATCTGCTGCGCGTCTTCGCCTGGAAGATCGTACTTGCCTATAATGGCGTGCTGAACTCGGCGCTGATCGAAAGCGGCATCTGGTCGGAGCCGACATTGGCCTTCCTTAATACGCCGGCAGCGGTCATCGTCACGCTTGCCCACGCTTATGCCCCGTTCGCCATCCTGCCCATCTATGTGGCGCTGGACACGATCCCGAAATCGCTGCTCGAAGCCGCTTCCGATCTCGGCGCAAAACCGTTCACCAGCTTCCGCCGCATCGTGCTGCCCAATTCGATGCCGGGCGTGCTGGCGGCGGCCCTCGTCGTCTTCGTGCCGACCGTCGGCGACTATGTCACCCCGGCGTTGGTCGGCGGCCCGGCCAGCACCATGATCGGTACGCTGATCCAGGCCGAGTTCGGCAAGGCAAATGACTGGCCGTTCGGCGCCGCACTCGCCGTCGCCGTCATGCTGGTCATCCTCGCCGTGGTGCTGGTGGTGCGCTTCGCCGACCGCCGATACGGCAGCCGCACATGAACGCGGCGCGTGTCGATGCAAAACAGGGCGGCGGCTGGCTCGGCGCCTATGTCCTTGCCTATTTGATATTCCTGTATTTGCCGATATTGCTGATCCCGCTGTTTTCCTTCAACGATTCGATCCAGGCGGCGTTTCCGCTGCAAGGCTTCACGCTTGAGTGGTACGGCACGCTTTACGGCAATTCGGCGCTGTCCAGCGCGCTTGCCACCAGCCTCGTCATCGGCGCAATTGCTGCCACCGGCGCAACACTCTGCGGCGTGACCGTGTCCTATATGGACCTCTACGGCCGCTCGCCGCTGGCCGCCACGATCAGTGCTATAGCGCGGCTGCCGATCCTGATCCCAGGCGTCATCGTCGGCATATCGCTGCTCATCCTGGTCAACCTCGCCGGCTTTGGGCCGTCGCGCATTGCCATTGTGCTCGGCCATGTGTTGGTGGCGCTGCCGACGACGGTGGTGGTCATGCGCAGCCGCTTCGCCGCCATCCCGAAGACCATCCGCGAGGCAGCGCTCGACCTCGGCGCTTCCGACTGGACGACCTTCAGACGGGTGATGCTGCCGCTCAGCCTGCCTGCCATTATTTCGGCGTTCATGCTGGCCTTCCTGACCTCCTTCGACGAGTTCATCGTCGCCTTCTTCCTTGCCGGCACCGAGCCGACGCTGCCGCTTCATATCTGGAGCCAGCTGCGCTTCCCGAAATCGCTGCCGACCGTCATGGCGCTCGGCACTTCGATCCTGGCCGTGTCGTTCCTCATCGCCGCGCTCGCCGAAATGCTGCGCCATCGCGGGCTTGCTGCCACCCGGCGGTCAGCGCCCGCCAACCTGTCAAAACCAGAAGAAACCGAAGGAGGAGAACTGCAATGGCATTCGACCTGAAATCGATAACGGCAAAGACAGCGAAAACCGGACTGGCTGCCTTCGCGCTGGCGCTTGCGTCGACTGTCGCCTTTGCCGGGGACAAGCTGCAATATTTCACCTGGTCGGGTTATGAACTGCCCGACTTCAACAAGAGCTTCCTCGCCGCGCACCCCGACGGTGTCGAAGCCTCGATGTTTGGCGACGACGATGACGCTTTCACCAAGGTCAAGGCCGGCTTCCGCCCCGATATCGCGCACCCATGCTATGACAAGGTGGCGCGCTGGAACAAGGAAGGCCTGCTGCAGCCGATCGACACCAAGCGCATCAAGAACTGGGATTCGATCTTCCCGGTCTTCAAGAACCTGCCCGACCTGCAGGCCGGCGACGGCAAGGTCTGGATGGTGCCGTGGGACTGGGGCAACACCTCGATCCTCTACCGCACCGATCTGGTGAAGAACCCGGAAGCCAGCTGGAACCTGCTTTGGGACAAGCAATATGCCGGGCGTATGGCGACCATCGATGCCGTCCACGACACACCGGTGGTGGCGGCCCTTCTCGCCGGCGTCAATCCATTCGACATGACACCGGAACAGATGGACAAGGTGGCAGAAAAACTTCGCGAGCAGCGCCCGCTGCTCTCGAACTACACCACCGACATGACCTCGGTCGAACAGGCATTGGCAAGCGGGCAGCTGGTCGCGGCCATGACCTGGAACGCCTCGGCCACCTCGCTGAAGAAGCAGGGCGTGCCTGTGGAGTTCATGAAGCCGAAAGAAGGCATGCTGACCTGGGCTTGCGGCTTCGTCATGCTCAAGGACGCCAAGAACGTCGACCTAGCCTATGACTTCATCAACAGCCGGCTGGAGACGGATTCCGGAAAGTATCTGATCCAGGCCTACGGCTATGGAAGCTCGATCAGCTCGGCTTTCGCCGCCGTGCCGAAGGAGGAGTTGGAGAAACTGCAGCTGCCTTCCGATCCCGAGGTGATGCTGAAGACCACGATCTTTACCGGGCCGATGAAACAGAATGACGAACTCGCCAAGATGTTCGAGAAGGTCAAGGCAGGCGGCTGAGTTCGTACTTCCTTCTCCCCTTGCGGGAGAAGTGTCGCCGAAGGCGACGGATGAGGGGTGTTCCAGATGGCACCGACGGCACTCCGGCCAACACCCCTCATCCGTCTCGGCACTTCGCGTCGATCCACCTTCTCCCACAAGGGGAGGGAAAACCTTACCAAACAAGGACGAACGAATGGACATGCTGGACGAAGCGGCTGAGAAGCCGAAGGACGACGCCGACGTCAGGGTCGGCCGGCGCGTGCGGGCGCTCAGGCTGGAGCGCAATCTCTCGCTGGCCGAACTCGCCGCCAAAGCCGGTGTGTCGATCGGTGCGCTGAGCCAGATCGAGCGCGGCATGTCGTCATTGCGGGTGCGAGTGATCTGGCCGCTCGCCGCCGCACTCGACATCGAGCCGTCGGCGCTGATCGTTGACGGCAACGATGCCGGCAACGATCTTTATTGCGTGCGCGCCAACAGCCGGCGTCAGATCCCGGTCAAGTCGGAAGGCATCGCCAAGGCGCTGCTGTCGCCGCCGGCTGCCACGCTGACCGGCATGCTGGTGACGGTGGAAGCCGGTGGCGGCACCGCCGAAGCCTACGCCCATGCCGGCCATGAATTCGGCTTCGTACTGTCGGGCGAGGTCGAGCTGGTGGTCGATTCGACCAGATACGGGCTGAAGGCCGGTGACAGCTTCGCCTTCAAGAGCACCTTGCTGCATGCCTTCCGCAATCCGGGCAGCGAGCGCTGCCAGATCCTGTGGGTCAACACCACCAAGCCGTCCGAGGTTCGCGATGGCGCCTGATCCGCTCGTCCGGCTGGACAAGGTCTCCAAGATTTTCCCCGGCGGCATCGTCGGGCTCGACACCGTCGATCTCGATATTTCGCGCGGCGAGTTCCTGACCCTGCTCGGACCGTCCGGCTGCGGCAAGACCACCAGCCTGCGGGTCATCGCTGGTTTCGAAAGCCCGTCGAGCGGCAGGGTCCTGCTCGAAGGGCGCGACATCACGGGGCTCAGGCCCTTCGACCGCCCGGTCAACACCGTATTCCAGGACTACGCGCTGTTTCCGCACATGAACGTCGCCGAAAATGTAGGCTTCGGCTTGTCGCTGCGCAAGCTCGCGGGTGCCGAACAGGCAAAGCGCGTCGGCGCAGCGCTCGACATGGTCGGCCTTGCCGACAAGCTCGGCGCCCGCGTGTCCGAATTGTCGGGTGGCCAGCGCCAGCGCGTCGCGCTTGCCCGCGCCATAGTCTGCGAACCGCGCGTGCTGCTGCTCGACGAGCCGCTGTCGGCGCTCGATGCGCATCTGCGCGAACAGATGCAGGTCGAGTTGAAGCGCCTGCAGTCGCGCCTCGGCACCACTTTCGTCATGGTCACGCATGACCAGACCGAGGCGCTGTCGATCTCTGACCGCATCGTCGTCATGAACAAAGGCCGCATCGAGCAGATCGCGCCGCCGGCGACCCTCTACGACCGGCCCGCCACCAAATTCGTCGCCAGCTTCATCGGCACGATGAACCTTCTGCAGTCGCGCTTTGTCGGCCGCGACGGCGAGCGCTTGCGGTTCGCCGCCGGCGCCCTGCCGCTGGAAGCGGTTTCGGAGACGGGCGAATTGCCTGGCGAGGGCACGGTGCGCACCATCGGCGTGCGTCCGGAGGATCTTTTGGCGACGACCGAGGCCACGGCCGGCACTGTACCGGTGCGGGTGAACAGCATCGTCTTCCACGGCCGCACCTTGCGCCTTCATGCAGAGCTGGGGCAGGGGACACAGGTGGTGATCGACGCGCCACGCCCGACAGAGGGTTTTCAATTCAGCGTCGGCGATGTGGCGCATATCAGCCTGCGCCGCGGCGCCAACTGCCCTATGCTGCCCAGCTAGTCTGATTTTCAACTTCCAGAAAACCGGAGTGTTCCCCACATTATCGGCAACGGCGGCGCAGACTTCGAATTCCTGCTCGGCAGGGCTTCCTCGACCGCTGAAATCGCGGGTGTTGGCGCGGAACGCATTCAGCGCCCGTTGCGTTTCCATTTGACGAGTTCTCTGTTTGTTCTAAATCTCTCGGTCGGATACAATTTGCCGGACGAGAGATCAATTATGAGTGGGCAACCTGCATTCGGAACCGCGAACAACGGCCAGACCTTTTTCCGATGGGAGGGGTCCAAGCGACGTTTCGACGACCGCATATTCTTCGCCATCTTGGCTGAGAGCGCGGTCGCTGGTCCCTTGGCGCGAAAGGCTATCGCCTTGGATCGAGAGTTAGGGCTGCAAGGCTGGTTTGTTCCGGAAAACCACATCCATATCTCGCTCGTCGGCCTCGGTGACCATGATGGGTATCCGGAAAAGCTGGTTGAAATCGCTCGGCATATCGGCTCGATGATCGTTGCAAAACCGTTCGATGTTTCTTTCGATCGCCTGACGGCTTTTGGTGGTGGTTCGCTGGTTCTGCGCAACGGTGACAGCAATCCAGCGCTCCAAGAATTCTGGCGCAATCTCACCGCTCTGATTTCCGACAGCCCGCTAAAGCTCTTTCTCACGAAGTCCATTGAACCGCATGTTACGCTGCTTCGTGACGAAGTCCGTGTCCCCAGGATTCGCGAACGGTCGATTGATCCAATTGGCTGGACAGTCCGGGATTTTGTGCTGATCCACAGTGTAATCGGCAAGGGGATTTACCGCGAGAGCGCACGTTGGCAATTGAACGGCCAAGACGATGCCTTGGCCGGGATGTAGAGCCCCCGCACGATATTCATCATCCTGACATGGTATGTCAGCTGTCTCGGGATTGACGATGGCAGGCCAGCACGCGACCCGCTACTTCCAATGCGTCTTAACAGGAGGAACCCCATGACGATCACGGAAATTGCCAAGGATTTCACCGAGCTCCTCAAGCAGGGCGATCACCAAGGTGCTGCTGAGAAGTATAATGCCGACGACGTCGCCAGCTACGAAGCCATGGAGGGGCCGATGGCCGTCTCCCGTGGCAAGGACGCTCTGAAGCAAAAGAACCAGTGGTGGCAAGAGAACAACGAAGTGCATGGCGGTTCGGTCGAGGGCCCATATGTCAACGGCGACCAGTTCGCAGTGCGCTTCAAGTTTGACATAACGCCCAAAGCTACCGGCGAACGTGCCACCATAGATGAGGTTGGTCTGTACACGGTCAAGAACGGCAAGATCACCGAAGAGCGGTTCTACTATTGAGGCCGGAAATACCACCGGCTTCCGGGAGCCGCTGCAAGGTTGAACAATAAGCATGGCGGCCGGGAGGATGACCTGGCCGTCTTCGAGAGGCTCAGATCGTTTTGACATAGCCCGCCAACTGATTCGCCACCGTGCCCCAGCCGTCGTAGAAGCCCATCTCCTCGTGGCTGTTGCGCGTGGCTTCGTCGCGGTGGATGGCGGTCGCGGTGTAGCGCGTCGCCTCGCCCCGCGATTGCAGCGATATGACGGCTGTGATGAATGGGTCGCCTGACGGCCGGTAGCCTGGCAGCAGCGCATCGGTCCACACCAGCCGCTCGTCCTGGACGATCTCGAGGTAGCAGCAACGCCTGTCGTTGACTTGCCTGCCGTCGGGCGACTGCATGCGGGTGCGGAACAGGCCGCCGGGCCGCAGGTCGATCTCGCAATCGGTGATGATCCACGGCTTCGGCGTGAACCATTGGCGGACATGCTCGGGCTTCGTCAAGGCCATCCACAGCAGTTCGCGCGGCGCCTCGATCGACCGTTCGAGCACGAGGTCGAGCTTCGGATCGGGTTGGAACAACGGAGCCATGTTCATCTGTCTTTCTCCTTGAGTTTCAGCACGTAGTCGTCGAACTGGTCGAGACGGCGCTCCCACAGCGCCCGCTGCTCGGCCAGCCAGTTTTCCGCGAGCTTCAGCGGCTCCGGCGCGAGCCGGTAGGTCCTGACGCGGCCTGCCTTCTCCGAATGCACCAGCCCGCAGCCTTCCAAAACCCTGAGATGCTCGATGAAGGATGGCAGGGCCATCTCGAACGGCTGGGCAAGCTCGCTGACCGAGGCGGGGCTTCGGTTCAGTCGCTCGACCACGCGTCGCCGGGTCGGATCGGCGAGCGCCCGGAAAATGCCGTCGACGGGCGGGGGGCTTTCGGTCTGCAGGCTCGTCATAGTCGTTTCCTTGCCTCGGCCATTCCGTGTGACCAGAGCTAGCTTAGAAACACTTAGGGAAATTCCTTACTATTGGCAAGGGCGAAAATCATGGATGCCTGGCAAGCCGCTGGAAAACTGAGAGGTGCGGTTTTAGGGTGCCGTCAGATTCGACCGGCCCGAGGATTCGTTTTTGACGATCACCATGTATGGCATCACCAATTGCGACACGATCAAGAAGGCCCGTTCCTGGCTGGCGAGCCATGATGTTGCCTATCGCTTTCATGACTACAGGGTCGACGGGCTGGATGCGGATCGGCTGAACGGCTGGTCAGGCAAGGTCGGTTGGGAAATTCTGCTCAACAAGGCGAGCACGACGTTTCGCGAACTGTCGGAGGAGGACAGGATGGGCCTGGATGAAAGGAAGGCCAAGGCGCTGATGCTGGCAAAGCCGACGATGATCAAGCGTCCGGTGCTGGAACTTGGCGATAGGATTCTCGTCGGGTTCAAGCCCGATGTTTATCAGCAGGCGGTTGGCGGGAAGTAGAACCGACCGACCGCCATCCGTCGCGCCCCCCTCTGTCCTGCCGGCATGAATATCGATCGTATCAGACGCTTGTGGTTTTCCCATGCAAATAGCTTGCCAGCGCGACCGCATTATTATGGGCCTCGTCATGCGCGCCGTAGAGCAGCGTCACCTTGCCCTCACGCAGCAAGGCGCGCAGTTCCGCCACCGCCTCGCCGTTCCGGTCGAGCTCATCGCTGTATCGCCGCTGGAACTCCGCCCAGCGCGCCGGCTCATGGCCAAACCATTTGCGCAACGCGTCGCTTGGCGCGATGTCCCTCAGCCATAGCGTCAGCGCCGCGTCCTGCTTGGCGATGCCGCGCGGCCATATGCGATCCACCAGCACCCGCTGCCCGTCATCGGGCGCCGGCGGCTCATAGATGCGCTTGACCGCGAGTTCCATTGCCAACCCCGCATGCGTCACAGGCGCGGCTGCGTGCTGGTGCTCTTAAACCCACTCGCCCTTGCGCATCACCGGCACGCGGCTGCTGTCCTTGTGGACGCCGTCTACATCGATCTTGTCCGAACCGATCATCCAGTCGATGTGGATGAAACTCTTGTTGCCGCCGTGCGCCGCGATCTCGTCCTGGCTGAGCGAGGCGCCGTCGACAAAGCACTTCGAGTAGCACTGGCCAAGCGCGATGTGGCAGGCGGCGTTCTCGTCGAACAGCGTGTTGAAAAACAGCAGCCCGCTCTTGGCGATCGGCGAGGAGTGCGGCACCAGCGCCACCTCGCCGAGACGGCGCGAGCCTTCGTCCGTATCGAGCACCTTCTGCAGCACATCCTCACCTTTCGAGGCCTTGGCCTCGACGATGCGGCCCGCCTCGAAACGCACCGCAATGCCGTCGATCAGCGTGCCCTGGTAGGACAGAGGCTTTGTACTCGTGACATGACCTTCGACGCGCCTTGCATGCGGCGTGGTGAAAACCTCTTCGGTCGGGATGTTCGGGTTGCAGGTGATGCCGTTCTTGGCGGTCGAGGCGCCGCCCATCCACTCGTGGCCGTCGGCCAGCCCGACGGTCAGGTCGGTGCCGGGGCCGGTGAAATGCAGTGCGTGGAAATTGTGGCCGTTCAGCCATTCGGTGCGGCTCTTCAACGCCGCATTGTGCGCCGTCCAGTTGCCGATCGGGTCTTCGACGTCCACCCGCGAGGCGGCAAAGATCGCGTCGGCGAGCTTGGCTACGGCGACGTCTTCGGCATCGTCCGGGAAAACCTGCTTGGCCCACGCCTGATCAGGATAAGCCACAATGTTCCAGTTGATGTCGAAGCCGGTGATCTTCTCCAGCGCCGGCTGATAGGCCATCGAATTCGCCTTGTTGGCACGCGCCACCTTTGCCGGGTCCTGAGAAGAAAGCAGCGAGGGATCCTCGCCGCGCACGGCAAGCCTCGCCGCATTGTTGGCGAAGGCTTTTGCCATGCCTTCATAGAGCCAGCCGGCGGCGCGGTCGAAACCGGCGTCGGCGCCGTAGCGGAAGCGCGCGAGAGTGATCTCGTCGTCGTTGAAGATCGGCGTCACCAGGCCGGCACCTGCCTTGTAGGCGTGCTCGACGATCCGCCGCGTCAGAGGCAGCGCGGCGATAGACGAGGTCAGCACCAGATCCTGACCCGGCTGCAATTGCAGCCCGACCTTGACGGCGACCTCCGCCAGCCTGTCGAGCTTCACCGGGTCGATGGTTGCGGAAACGCCGCGCGAATGTGTGGTCATGATCCTGCCTGCCGTGATTGGGGACTGTGTCTTACATAGACCGGCGCTACCGACCTTTCCACTCTGATGACGCCGGCAGCCCTAGGCCGTGAACTCATAAATTGGGGAAGACTGGGATCGGTGGGAAACGGACGCTCCGGACTTCCTGTACTGGGCGGCTTGGATAGGTGCCATGGTCGTCGAGGTCTGACGACCCTTATTTCAACCGCACTCAGTCGCGGTAGCGCAGCGTTTCCAGCACGAGTGCGAAAGCCGGCGAGTGTTGGCGCCGGCTTGGATAATACAGGTGATATCCCGGCCGGAGGGGGCACCAGTCCTCAAGAACACGCACTAGGCGACCCTCTTCAAGAGGGTAGGCCACCAGATCCTCGGGCAGATAGGCGAGCCCGAATCCCTCAAGGCTGGCCTGACGGATCATCGCGAGGGTGTTGAACGCGGCGTGTCCTTGAACGCGCACCTTCAACTCCCGCCCCTGCTTGCGAAACTCCCACGGTGCAAAGCCGCCTGTGGGCAGTCGCAGGGGTATGCACGCATGATCGGCAAGGTCTTCAGGAGTGACCGGACGGGAGCGGCTTACGAAGTATGAAGGCGCTACAACAACCCCCATGCGGAAGTCTGGCCCAATCCGCGCCGAGATCATGTCCTTGTCCACCTGTTCGCCAAGCCGTACACCCGCGTCGAAGCGATCGGCCGCAATGTCTGCTAAGCCGTAGTCATGGATAATCTCGACCCTGATGTCGGGATAGTCGCGCATGAGCCCGACCATGGCAGGCCAGATGATGGTCTCGCCGGCATGCTCCACGGTGGTGATCCGGACTGTGCCGGCCGGCTTGTCGCGCAGGGCGCTGAGGGCGGCAATCTCGCTTGCAATCTCATCGAACTTGGGAGCGATGCTTCGAAACAGGCGATCCCCCGCTTCGGTGAGCGAGACGCTGCGGGTCGTGCGGGTCAGCAGCCTAACGCCGAGGCGCTCTTCCATCGTCCGGATCGAATAGCTCAGAGCCGACTGCGACAGGCCGAGCATGGCGGCCGCCTTCGTGAAGCTGCGCTCGCGGGCGACGGCGATGAAGGTCAGGAAGTCATCCAGACTGTCGCGACGCATTCATCAATCCCATTTCTAAGCCCATGCAGATTATACCATCTAATTGCATGCCGCTAAAGGAGCTAACTTCCTGACTCAAGGCCAGACGGTCCACCGGAGCAACTCTCCGCCCAATGCCTACCGTCCAACTGGCCCACTGAAGGAGAACAAAATGAAGAAGGTAATCGTCGGCGCGCTCGCCGCCCTCACCATGATCGTGAGCCCGGCCGCCTTTGCTCAGGAAGCGACGGGCGCCGCCCCCCGCGCCTACATGATCGGCAGCTATGACATCAAGGATCAGGCGGTGTTTCAGCAGTACATCGAAGCCGCCTCGCCGCTCGTCACCAAGTATGGCGGCCGCGTGATCGTATACAATCCCAATGTCACTGCCATCGAAGGAAGCTCGAGATCGGTGATCGCCGTCGCCGAGTTCCCGAGCCTTGCTGACGCCCAGCGCTACTACGACTCGCCGGAATACACGGCGGCCCGGCAGTTTTTCACCAACTCGACCGAAGGATTTCGCATCATCACCGAAGGCGCCGGCCTTCCGCAGTGACGCAGTCCGCTGGCGGATGGATACCAGCATGGCGTCAGTCCCTGCTGGCCATCGCGTCCGAATTCGAGGCCGAGCTGCGGCCTAGAGAACAGGAGCCCAATATGAGTGTTTGGTTCATCACCGGCGCAGGCCGGGGCCTCGGTCTGGATATCGCCAAGGCCGCGTTGGCGGCGGGCCACAAGGTGGTGGCAACCGGCCGCAACACGGAAAAGGTCGCAAGGGCCGTGGGAAAGTCCGAGAACCTCCTTATTGTCAAGCTGGACGTGACGAGCGCGGCCGACGCCGAAGCCGCTGCCCATGCCACGCTTGACCGGTTTGGCCGCATCGACGTGCTGGTCAACAATGCGGCGAGTTTCTTTGCCGGGTACTTCGAAGAGTTGACCGCCGAACAGATGCAACTGCAGCTCAGCACCAGCCTCGTCGGTCCCATGAACGTGACGCGGGCCTTTCTGCCAGCGATGCGCAACCAGCGGTCCGGCAGGGTCATTTCGATCTCCTCGACGGCCGGGCTAATGGGTTTCGAGTTCTGCACGGCCTATTCAGCCTCGAAGTTCGGCCTCGACGGCTGGATGGAGGCGCTGCAGACCGAAGTCGTGCCGTTCGGCATCGAGACGATGATCGTGAACCCCGGCTTCTTCCGCACCGAGCTTCTCACGGAAGAGTCAACCAACTATGCCGCGCCTTCCGTTGAGGACTACCATGAGCGGCGGACGGCGCAGATCGCCTTCTGGCGTTCTCAGAACGGCAAGCAGGGGGGTGATCCCGCCAAGCTTGCGCGCGCCCTAATCACGCTCACGGCTGAGGACGTGCTGCCCCAGCGTTTCCTTGCCGGTGCCGACGCCATTGCCACGGCAGAGCAGAAGATTGCCATTCTGCAGCAGCAGATCGATGCCTATCGCGAGCTCTCGAGTTCCCTCGCCATCGACGAGGGTGCTGGCGGCTGAAACCCAATGGCACTGCAATTCCGAGGTGAAGACTTCGTGGCTGCGGCACTCCCAAGACCACCTGTGAATTGATCAAATACGTCCGCTAAGAGGTCGATTGTCGACTGGCGGCTTTCCTATTGCAGGGGAATCTGATTCCAGACTCTGCATGAGCCGATATGACCTGACCGACTTCGAATGGCACGTGATCAAGCCACTTTTGCCCAAAAGGCCACGAGGTGTGCCGCGTGTCGATGATCGGCGCGTGCTATCACCAAAGTCCATGACGGCAAGGTGCAGATGATCGACACCTCTATTGTTCCCGTCCATCAGCAGGGCGCGACGGCAAAAAAGGGGATCGAGATCATTGTCTCGGTCGTTCCCGAGGCGGGCTGACAACCAAAATCCATGCTCTTGTCGGCGCCAAAGGCATGCCGATCAAACTGATGCTCACGGCAGGTCAGATGAGTGACATTACCTCGGCCGCGGACCTGATCACGGATTTGCCGGAGGGTGCCATGCTACTCGCCGACAAGGGCTATGATGCCGACGCCTTGCGCAATGCGGTCAGCGAGCGAAAAGCATGGGCCAACATCCCGCCCAAGGCCAACCGCAAGGACCCGATCTGCTTCAGCCCCTTCTTGTATAAGGCCCGCAACTTAGTTGAGCGCTTCTTCAACAAAGCGAAGCAATTCGGCCGCATCGCAACCCGCTACGACAAGCTGGCCGAGAACTATCTTACCGCGCTCAAACTCGTCGCAATCCGCATCTGGCTACGCGGTAATGAGTCTACGTCCTAGCTGGCCCTCTCGAGCGATCTGACTGCGCCATCGTCGCCTCGATCTCTTCGCGCACCCAGATCTTGAAATCCCTGACCTTGCGGCTTTCGCCCTTGCTGGCCGAAGTCACCAGCCAATAGCCGAGGCCGCTCTGCGCGCGTACGCCGAACGGCGCGACGAGCCGGCCGTCGGCCAGTGCGTCGGCGGCCAGCAACTGCCAGCCGAGCATGACGCCGTGACCGGCAATCGCCGATTCCAGGCACAGCATCGGATCGGTGAAGCGCGCCCCCTTCATGAAGGTGACCGGCTCCACCCCCGCCGCTTCGAACCAGCTCTCCCAGCTGATCATCGACCTTTCGTCGGTGATCGCACAGGTCAAAGCAAGGTCCTCGATCGATTTCAGCTTGCTGGCGATCGCCGGTGCACAGACCGGAAACACCTCCTGCGCCAGCAGCAATTCGGCCCGCCCGCCCGGCCACTTGCCGTCGCCGAGCCGGATGGCGACGTCGATGTCCGAACGATCGAGATCGGCAAGCCGCACCGAGGCATCGATGCGCAGGAGCACGTTCGGATGGCGGGCAAAATGCCGTGACAGCCGCGGCAGCAGCCATTTCGAGGCGAAGGCCGGCGCCACCGAAACCACCAGCGTGCACTCCGAGCTTTCGTCGGCAAGCGCTACCGCCTGTGCGAGCTCGCGGAAGCCTGCGCTGAGCCGCGCGGTAAAGACGGTGCCGAATTCCGTGGCCACCAGGCCAGCTGGCGTTCGTTCGAACAATGCCCGGCCGAGCTGCTTTTCGGTCCGGTTGATCTGCTGGCTGACGGCGCTGACCGAGACGTTGAGCTCGCCGGCCGCCGCCGCAAGCGAGCCCAGGCGCGCGACGGCCTCGACGGCGCGTAAGCCGTTGAGATGGACACGGTTCAGCATAGCCATACAGTTTTTCTAAACTGGAGCGGCGGAAATCTCAATTGCCAGACACTGCCGAACGGCGGATTTTAAGTGGGTTACTCAAAGTGAGGAGGCAAATCCGATGAAGATTTTATCATGGCTCGGCGCCTTTTCCCCGATCGGGATGCAGCCACACCGGCATGACAGCGAGGCCATCAATTGGGTGACCGATCCGCTGGCGCATCCGCTCCTCGATACCATGTCGGAGCGCGAACTCGCCGACATGCCGTTCAGGCTGACTGCGCGTCGCACTCGCTTCGAGACGGCCTCGACAAGAACCTGCTGCGGTTGAGTCTCCTGAAGAAGCACCTTAGGCGAGCCAACCGCCGACGCGGCTGCGCAACCTTCTGGCCCAACAAAAGGCGGATTGTCTCACCGGCAGGCGCACCTATTGTGCACCGCGATGAACATCGCTTCGCCTTTGCGCCTCGCAATCGCCGGCATGATTGCCCTGGCCGTTGCCATGGGCATCGGCCGCTTCGTCTATACGCCGATCCTGCCCGGCATGATGGAAGAGCTTCGCCTGTCGCCGGCCGATGCCGGCTGGATCGCATCGGCCAATTATCTCGGCTATCTCATCGGCGCGCTTGCCGCCACCGGCGGCTGGGCGCAAGGCCGCGAGCGCCAGCTGATGCTGGCCGGCCTTGCCGCCACTGCGATCCTCGCCGGGCTGATGGGCCTGAGCGGCACGATGGCCGCCTTTCTCCTCATCCGCTTTCTTGCCGGCGTTGCAAGCGCCTTTGTCCTGGTCTTCATGACCAGCATCGTTTTCGGCCACCTCGCCGCGGCCGGTCGAAACGACCTGCAGGCGCTGCATTTCGGCGGTGTCGGCCTCGGCATCGCGGCGTCCTCGGCGCTGTTGGCAGTCCTCGTCACCGAACATGCCGGCTGGGCGGCGGGCTGGCTGTGGTCGGCGGTGATTTCGGCCTGCGGCTTTGCCGCCGTCGCCTTGCTGGCCGGCGGCACCTCGGCCGCGAACAGCGCCACCGGGAGCGAGCCGGCCTTGCCGAAAAACCGCTCGCTGGTGAAGATCATTGTCGCCTACGGCCTGTTCGGCTTCGGCTACATCGTCACGGCGACGTTCCTGGTTGCCATCGTCCGGCAGGGCGGCGGCGGCCGCGTCTTCGAGGCTGTGGTCTGGATGGTCACCGGCCTTGCCGGTTTCCCGTCGGTCTGGCTGTGGCAGAAGCTTACGGCCAGGACCGGGCTCTATGCCACCTACGCGCTGGGGTGCCTGGTCGAGGTGGTCGGCGTCAGCGCCAGTGTCGTCATGGGCGGGCGCACCGGGCCGCTGCTCGGTGGCCTTCTTGTCGGCGGCACCTTCATCGCCATCACCGCGCTTGGCCTGCAGGCCGGCAGGCAGCTTGCTCCGCAAGCACCACGCCGGATGCTGGCGGTGATGACAGCCGCCTTCGGCCTCGGCCAGATCATTGGCCCGATCGTCGCCGGACTGCTCGCGCAGGCCTCGGGTAACTTTTTCCTTGCCTCGATCGTGGCCGCCGCCGTCCTGCTCGCTTCCGGCGCGATCGCCTGGTCGGCTGCGCCAAAATCGCCATGATTATGGTCTTGCTCGGCGCCGGGCACCGGGCACGGCATTTTCTTTCCCACTAATGTGTGACTTTATGCCCGCTGAACCCACTGATTGCGCATCGACCGAGGATTTTCCCACAGTGTTTGTATCGTTTTTTCCGCAGCCGAAGCTGTTTTTCACCTCGGCGGCCGTCTGGAGCCTTCTGCTCGTTGTTCTTTGGTTTTTCGGCGGCGAACACCTCGGCACGATGCTTGGCATGCCGCCAGTCGATCCGCAGGCCGCGCCTGTCATAAGCCCAGTGAGATTCCTGACGCCGTCATTCCTCTGGTTCTACGGATATTTCTTCGCCGGTATCGGCATATTTTACCTTTTTTGGGCGCTGTACGCCCCCCATCCCTGGCAGAACTGGTCGATCCTTGGTTCTGGTTTGGTTGTTTTTGTCACTAATTTCATCGTCCAGATAAGTGTGGCGCTGAACGATTGGCGTGGCATGTTCTACGACATGGTGCAGAGGGCCCTGACCACGCCCAGCTCCGTCACGCCTGCCGAGCTTTACTACGGAGTGTGGCAGTTCCTCTCTTTGGCGCTGGTCTATATGACCATCGCGGTTTTGAACGTCTTCTTCGTCAGGCACTATGTCTTCCGCTGGCGGACGGCCATGAACGACTATTTTACCGCCTATTGGCCGAGGCTACGTCATATCGAAGGAGCGTCGCAGCGCGTTCAGGACGACACGATGCGCTTCTCGAGCACAATGCAAGGGCTGGGAGTGAACTTCATCGATTCCGTTATGACCCTCATCGCATTCCTGCCCTTGCTGGCAGCTCTGTCTCGTCATGTCCCAACCCTTCCCATCGTCGGAGCGATTCCCTATCCGCTGGTCATCGCCGCAATCGTTTGGTCGTTGTTCGGCACTGGGTTGTTGGCCGTGGTCGGGGTCAAGCTTCCTGGCCTGGAATTTCGGAATCAACGGGTTGAAGCCGCTCTGCGCAAGGAACTTGTCCTTGGTGAGGACGATATGGCAAGAGCGCAACCGCCAACCCTAGCTGAGCTGTTCGCGAATGTTCGGAAGAACTATTTCACCCTCTACGCTCATTATGTCTACTTCGACATGGTCCGGTATCTCTATCTCCAGGTAGACAATGTTTTCGCCACACTTATTCTTGTTCCGACTCTCGCTGTAGGCAAGATAAGCTTCGGCATTTTTCAGCAGGTCGTCTCCGCCTTTTCCCAAGTCGCCAGTTCGTTCCAGTATCTCGTCAATTCCTGGCCTACTATCGTCGAGTTGATTTCTATCTACAAACGTCTGCGCGCGTTCGAAGCGACCCTTGAAGGGGCACCGCTGCCGGTAATCGATCAGCACTATCTGGAACGGGAGCAAGCTGGCCTGCGCCCTGAGGATCAGCCAGCAAGCTAAGAAAATCGGGCGGGCGAGCGCTTCCGCTCAGCCGCCCACCGCCGCCTGCCGTTCGCCTCGCCGCGCGACATAATCGCGAAAACTGATGCACTCGACGTCCGCTTTGACGCAGACCTCGCCGGCAAAGCGTTCCAGCGCGTTCCAGTAGGCGCCGTCGTTCATCAGCGTGAAGTGGAAGCCGAGCTCAAGCGGAATGCGCTTGCCCTGGTATTGCGCATCGAAGGCGGCGCGGAACGCGTGATAGGTTCGATCGGCGAACTCTTCTGCCATGCTCGGCCGCTCGAAGCCGCCGGAATGCCTGACATAGAGATTGTAGTCCATGGCGATCACCCGCCTTGAGCTCGGCCCTTCCGGGATCTGCGGCAGCGAAAAGCGCGTGATGCCGTTGATGGTCGGCGGCTCGACCGGTCCGCGCGAGACGCCGCTTGCGTCGAGCAAGAAACCGGCCGCGGGCAGCACCTCGTAAAGCGCCTTGTTTGCCGACAGATAAGGCGCGCGGAACCCGACCACCGCCTTGCGCGCGAAATCGCGCCATCCCTTTGGTTCGGGTGCGATGCCGTTGATCGAATAGGCGTTTTCGAGAATATGCTTGAACGAGCCGAACTCGCTCAGCCAGTCGGCGTTGCTCCAGTCCTTGCCGTCGAAATGGCCGCAGCCATGGCTGCCGATATCGTGGCCTTCGGAGGCGGCAAGGTTGATCTGCTCGAGCCGCTCGGCGACTTCCTGTTTGGAAGCGGCGAAGCCGATATTCGATTTGCCTTCTGTCTTGCCTGGCGCGGTGTATTCCTTGCGCGTCTCGGGCGATAACAGGAACACGCAGGAGACGAAATAGGTGAAATGCGCACCTGTGCGTGCGGCCAGCTCCCGGCTCCGCTGCCACTGCGAAATGTCGCGGGCGCTGTCGAACGAGATGATGACGATCTGCTTCGGTTTTGCCGGCGGCGCCGGCGGGTCGGCAAAAGCCGCGCCGGCGGCAAGCGACGCGAGCGAAAACGCAATAACGCTGGACAAACGGGGCAAAGGCATCTGACTTGATTAGGGAATGTAGAAGCACCGCCTACCGGCGAAATGTGGCGTGGGTACGATCGACCTTTTCGGTCGCTGCTCCCGGTAACTGCCTCATGAATGGGCGATTTTCCTGCCGAACCCCTTCCATGCCGGCAAAATTTCGCTAAAACGCGGGCTCATCAACCGCCCCGGCCGGGGCATGAATGGTTTTGATCCATGTCGGACGACAGTTTTATCCGCGAAGTCAACGAAGAGATTCGTCGCGATCAGGCGCATGCGCTGTGGGACCGTTTCGGTCCCGCCGTGCTTGTGCTGGCCGTGCTGGTGGTGCTCGGCACGGCTGCTGTCGTCGGCTACCGCTATTGGGATGAGACCCGCGCCAACCGCTCTGGGGATGCCTTCTCGCAAGCGCTAAAGCTTGCCAATGAGGGCAAGAACGACGAGGCGCTTGCCGCTCTGGAGGGGCTTGAGAAGGACGGCTACGGCGCCTATCCGCTGCTCGCCCGCATGCGTGCGGCAACCGTCAAGGCGGACAAGGGCGACGTCGATGCCGCCGTCAAGGATTTCGACGAGGTCGCCGCCGACACCAAGATCCCCTCCGGCATTCGCGACATGGCGCGGCTCAGGGCAGCGCTGCTCCTGGTCGACCATGGCACTTTCGCCGATGTCTCCAGCCGCGTCGAGGCGCTCACCGCCGACACCAACACGCTGCGCCATACGGCGCGCGAGGCGCTTGGCCTTGCCGCCTGGAAGGAAGGCAAGGCGGCGGATGCATTGAAGCTGTTCGACCAGATCGCCGCGGATGACGGCGCCCCGCGCAACACGCGAGAGCGGGCGACACTGATGTCCGAGCTGATCCGCGGCTCGGGCGGTGTATCGTAATGCATGTCGCCCAAAAGTGCGCAGCGGTTTTGGGGCAACGACATGCATAGCAGGGCCGGATGACCTTCAAAGTCGCCATCATCGGCCGGCCTAACGTCGGCAAATCGACCCTTTTCAATCGGCTGGTGGGAAGGAAGCTGGCGCTTGTCGACGACACGCCCGGCGTCACCCGCGATCGACGCGTCCATGCCGCAAAGCTCTACGATCTGCATTTCGACGTCATCGACACCGCCGGTTTCGAGGATGCGGCCGCCTCGACGCTGCCCGGCCGCATGCGCGCCCAGACCGAGATCGCCATCCGCGAGGCCGACCTGATCTTTTTCACGATCGACGCCAAGTCCGGGCTGATGCCCGACGACAAGACTTTCGCCGAGATCGTGCGCAAGTCCGGCAAGCCGGTTGTCGTCGTCGCCAACAAGGCCGAGGCGCGCGGCGCCCAGGGCGGCATGCTGGAGGCATGGGAACTCGGCCTTGGCGAGCCGATCCCGGTCTCGGCCGAACATGGCCAGGGCCTGCCCGATTTGCGCGATGCGGTGATCGCCGCACTGGGCGAGGCGCGCGCCTTCGGCGAGGACGAAGAGGCTGGCGAGGAGGAGATCGCCGCCAGCGAGGTGCTGATCGGCGAAGACATCACCGACCCGGACGCCGAGCCGAGCTATGACGATACCAAGCCGATGCGCATCGCCGTCGTCGGCCGTCCCAACGCCGGCAAGTCGACGCTGATCAACGCGCTGATCGGCGAGGAGCGGCTGCTGACCGGCCCTGAGGCCGGCATCACTCGCGATTCCATCTCGGTCGACTGGGACTGGCATGGCCGCCGGCTAAAACTGTTCGATACCGCCGGTATGCGCCGCAAGGCCAGGATCCACGAAAAGCTCGAGGTGATGTCGGTGCAGGACGGCTTGCGCGCCATCCGCTTTGCCGAGATCGTCATCATCGTGCTCGACGCGACTATTCCCTTCGAGAAGCAGGATCTGCAGATCGCCGACCTGATCATCCGCGAGGGCCGTGCCCCGGTGATCGCCTTCAACAAATGGGACCTTGTCGATCATCCCCAGGAGCTGCTGGCCGAGCTGCGCGAGAAAACCGAGCGGCTTCTTCCACAGGCGCGCGGCATGCAGGCGGTGCCGGTGTCAGCCGAGACCGGGCGCGGGCTCGACAAGCTGATGGATGCTGTCATCAGGACGCATCGAGTTTGGAACAGCCGTGTCTCAACCGGCAAGCTCAACCGCTGGCTGGAGGGCATCCTGGCGCATCATCCGCCGCCCGCCGTCGCCGGGCGTAGGCTGAAGATCAAATATGTCACGCAGGCCAAGACGCGGCCGCCCGGCTTCGTCGTCTCCTGCTCACGCCCCGATGCGATGCCGCAATCCTATGTCCGCTATCTCTCGAACAGCCTGCGCGAGGCTTTCGACATGCCCGGCGTGCCGATCCGCATCGCCTTGCGCACCTCGGACAACCCGTTCGCCAGCAGGGCAAAGAAGCGCCGCTGAGCTGCGGGTCCTCTGGGCGCCAGCATCAGGCTACGCTCCGCAGGCCGCTCGCGGGCAGCGCCTGCACATTTTCGGGGAGGCGATTCCACCGACACCTGCAGCAGGATGTTGGCAAGTCGCGCCGCCGCCGGGTCTGGCTCGGCCTTCCTTGCGATGCGGGAACAGCGCCATCTCAGGCAGTGCGGGCAGCCCGGCGATCTCCGGCGTCATCGCCCTGACGCTGGCCGGCGCGAGTGGGGGCCGCCTCTGCACCTAATGGGCGGTGTAAGCTCCGTCCACCAGATGGTAGCTGCCAGTGATAAAGCTGGCCTGGTCGGACAAGAGGAAGCATACAAGAGCCGCTACCTCTTCCGGTTTCCCGCGCCTGCCCATCGGCTGAAGACCTGCCATGCGCCGGCTGGCTAATGCCTCCATTTGCTCCGATAAAAGAGGCGTTTCGATCCAGCCGGGGCCGACGACATTGATCCGGATGCCCATCCTCGCATATTCAATCGCCGCAACCTTGGTTAATCCAACGACCCCGTGTTTCGCTGCCGTGTAAGCGGACGCAGTTGGCAAGCCGACGGAACCGAGAACGGAGGACATGTTCACGATGGCGCCTCCGCCTCGATCCAGCATCGCGGCGATTTCGTACTTCATGCTGTAGAAAACGCCATTTAGATTGACGTTTATCAGCTTGTGCCAGTTGTCGAGCGGATAGTCTGCCGTGGCTTTTCGAATGCCGTCGATACCTGCATTGTTTACCGCCATATCCAGTCCGCCGCATTTCTGGACAGTGAACTCGATCAGCTTTTCCACGGCTGCCGCATCCGTGACATCTACCGCAAAGTCGTAGGCCCTGCCGCCTTGCGAGCTTATTTCGGCGGCTCTGCAGTGCGCGGCCTCGGCATCAAGGTCGGCGACAACAATCTCGGCTCCTTCTTGCGCGAGTTGCCGTGAAACAGCCGCCCCTATTCCGGAGCCTGCGCCGGTCACAATCGCGACTTTACCATGGAAGTCAGGCTTCATCGTCTCTGTCCTATGCCAATTTTGACATAACCGAACAGAGGCAGACGGTTATCGCAAGAAGTTTCGCTCCAATTCGCTTGTCAATCCTGTGAATTCATTTTGCCATCACAAAGCGAGACTTGGCCCGCAGGCCTTGGAATGGTAGAGACGAGGGCGGCGGTAGATGACCAGTTTCCTAGCAGGTACAAATGGAAGAACACCACATTGCGCGCCGGGGGCTCGTGCTGGGTAGTCTGGCTCTGATGGTCTCCGGATGTACGTCGATTTCATCCGCGTTCGGACCAAGGCTTGGCCTGAATCCTCGTTACCGACGGCAGCATGTGCGGTACGACGGAAACGAGCCGGCCGGAACGATCGTCGTCGATACTTCGCAACGTTTTCTCTATGCCGTCGAGACGGACGGGTGGGCGACGCGCTACGGCGTCGGCGTCGGCGAGCAGGGACTTTCGTTCAAGGGTACAGCGACCGTCGGCCGCAAGGCGGACTGGCCGTCGTGGACACCCACCGCCAGCATGATGCAGCGCAAGCCGCGCCTGGTGAAGTATGCAGGGGGGGTCCCTGGCGGACCAAACAACCCGCTTGGTGCGCGTGCCCTTTATCTCTATCAAGACGGGCGCGACACCCACTTCCGGATACATGGTACAAACGAGCCATGGACGATAGGCACAGCGGTATCGAACGGGTGCATCCGTATGATAAATGACGACGTCATTGACCTCTACGACCGTACTCCTTTGGGCACGACGGTGGTGGTTGTTTGATGGTGGGCAGGCCTGATCTCCGTTGGATGGTGAACCCTGCCAGCACGTCACCGCAAAGGTGCCGCCGGCAACTGGATGCCAACTGTGTCATTTCTGCACTAGGCGTTGGTGTAGATCGCAGCTAACTTGGTGGGGCTGCATATCGTTTTAGTTGTGGCGATTCTATAGGCTATTCCGCCCCCGGGGAAAGGATTGCTTGATGAACAGGATATTGGTTGCAATGGTTGCTGTGCTCGCCGTTGCCAGCCTGAGCGGCTGCGCGAACGACTGGATCGGCAAAGGAAAGGGTAAGGCTCCGGCACCCGCTCCGGTAGAGGAACCAGTGATTAAGTAAGGACCGGCTTGTATGGGGAAGGGGTGCCAAGCCCTTCCCCATACATACGCAGCCGGGGCTTTGGCCGGCTTCATAGCGTACGGCGCGGTTGGCGGGCATAGGCCGTTATTAGGTCTGTGCATTGTGAAGTTCGGGAATGGACGCGGCGATGACGCTTGTAAGTAGCCGTCTCTTGCTTGTGGCGTTGGTGGCCCTCCCGGCAGCGGCATGTCAGACGAAAGACCTGCCGCCCCAGCCGAATTTCGTATCTTATGCCGATGGCGGAGCTGCGCCTAAAAAAAACGACGAGCGGTACTTCATCGAGTTCCGCTCCCGCTACGCCCTAAGCTACGGCCACACCTACGCAGTTTTTGGGCGCCTGGACCGGGCCGGGAGAATGATCGATCCCCAAGTCGCGGGCCTTCATCCGGCTTCGAACAGTGCGGTTCCCTATGTTCTGGGCCATATCGTGCCGGTGCCAGCCGAAACCGGGTGGAGCGACGGTGATCTGGAAGAACCATACAGATCCGCAAGCTGGCAAATCATATTGACCCGGGCCGAATACGACAAAGTCGTTGCCTACATCCGCAAGCTGCAGGCGAGCTCGCATGTCTGGCAGGCGACGGTCTTGAACTGCAACGGCTTCGTGGCGGACATCGCTCATTCCATGGGATATAAGACTCCCGCCATTCAGCTCCGGCCGCAACAATTCATAACCAAGCTTCGGGAGATGAATACATAACCAAGATTCGAGGGATGAATGGGACCGAATGCGATCGGTACTGCCCCTCCGGCTTTCGCGTGTGCGGACTAACTCGGAGAGGATCGCTGCGCCTGAAGGTAGGCCGGTGACGAAATCGAGGCGATGGGTGAAGTGGCCATACTCAGGGGCAGCTGCTACAGTCGCGATCGCAGAAAGGGCGCTGGTGACCTGAAGTGACCATTGCTTTAGCCTCACTTGGCGAGATCATATGGGTGATCGGCATCGTCGCTTGGTACGTGATCCGGTATCCCTTCGAGCGCCGGGCAAGGCGCGTGCGAATAGTAGCTGGCGGCCGCTCAAGTTCCGACACCGTCGGGCTTGCATCGGCTCTCCTTGGCCTGGCGATCCTGCCTGGCTTCTATGTCGCCACCGGCATCCCCGCAGCGGCTGATCATCCGGCCAGCGTGTGGTCGGTGGCGCTCGGAACCATCATCTTCTGCTCGGCGCTGTGGATTTTTCGCTTATCCCACAAGGAACTTGGCCGTAACTGGTCGATTACGCTCGAGATTCGCGAACGGCATGAACTGGTCAGCGCCGGGCCATACGCCTTGGTCCGTCACCCTATGTACACCTCTTTCCTGCTTATGGGGCTCGGCCAGCTCTTTCTGCTGCCGAACTGGGTTGCGGGCATATCGGGTTTGGTTGGTTTCGCAGTCCTTTTCCTGCTGAGAGTGGATAAGGAAGAGCGTATGATGCTGGAGAATTTAGGCTCGCAATACCGTGTCTATATGGAAAGGACCAAGCGAATATTCCCTTATCTTTATTAGAGGTCGTTTTATGCGAGGCCGAGCCCTCAAGCTTTCCGCGCCCCGGCGCCTTGTTGGCGACCTGATGAGGTTTTCGATCGGCGTGCCACGGGTCGCGGTGCAGCGTCAGATGAATCTCGGCCCACTCGTAAGGGCTAGAATGGCGCAGCAGACCAGGCCCTCGTGGACCGCGATCTTCCTGAAAGGGTATGCGCTTCTTGCCCTAGAGACCCCGGAGTTGCGGCGCGCCTATGTCAAGTTGCCCTGGCCGCAGCTTTACGAGTATCCGGCAAGCGTAGCCTCGATTGCCCACGAACGCGAATATGATGGCGAGCCGGCCGTTCTGCTGAGCTGCATCAAATGCCCGGAGCGCTACTCCATCACGGAACTTGAGCGATCCATCCACGCGGCTCGATCACGGCCGATCCAGGAGGTCCCGGAGTTTCGGCGTGCCTTGCGCATGGCAGGTGCGCCCGCGCCAGTCAGGTGGCTGCTTATGTGGCTAGGGTTGAACATCGCCCGGCAAAGGGCAAATTACTTCGGTACCTTCCAACTGTCCGTCTATTCTGGTCTCGGTGCGGAATCACTCAACCCGCTGACACCACTGACCACCCTTCTAAACTACGGTCCGATCGGCAAAGACGGATCGGTGAATGTCCGCATCCACTACGATCACCGGGTCATGGATGGAGCGAACGTCGCACGAGCACTGGAGAGATTCGAAAAGATTCTGAACGGCACTGTCGCCAATGAAGTGGTGCTGCTCGGTCAAGGTGTTTCCGCTCCTGCAAGACAGAGGAACGCGACGTGATTTCGCACTGTGAATTCCGGCCAGCTATCGTCGTGATTGGCGGTTCGGGTGGAATTGGCCGGGCGATTGCGAGCGTCGCTGCAAGGGAGCGCGGTGCGGTTGTGCTGGTTGCCCGCTCGCCTGAGGGTTTGGCCGCCGCGGCGTCTGAGGTTAGGGAGGCCGGCGGCGAGGCATTTACGCTCGAGTTGGATCTCGTGGCAGGCGATGCGCCAACGCGCCTGGAGGGCTTTCTGTCCGCACACGGCCTGGTCTGTGATGTCCTGGTCAACAGCGCCGGCTATGGCCTGCGGGGCGCGACGACGGCGCTGCCTATTGATGGTCAACTCGGCATCATCGATCTCAATATACATTCCCTCACAGAACTGACCCTTCATTTTCTGCCGGGAATGGTAGCGCGCCGACGGGGCGGGGTGCTCAATCTCAGTTCCTTGGCCGGGTTCGTTCCCGGGCCTTATATGGCTCTGTACTTCGCTAGCAAAGCTTTCGTGCGCTTCTTCTCAGAGGCGCTTCACCAGGAATTGCGCCGAACCGGTGTGACGGTCACATGCGTTGCACCAGGCCCGGTGTCCACGGAGTTTCTCGCAAGATCAGGCGCCAATCAGACGGTGCTCTTCAACATCTTGCCCAAGGTGGATCCGAAGTATGTGGCCGAACAGGCGTGGCGAGCGTTCAAATCCGGTCGTCGCCTCGTCGTACCGGGAATCTCGGGCAAGTTGGCTGCCCTAGCGGCAGCGCTCCTGCCTTCCGCGGCGCTGCTGCCCCTGGTCGGCCGGCTGCAGCGCGGCGGCAATGATCAATGTCCTTGCGGTTCAGGTATGAAGTTCAAGAAATGCTGCGGTACCCGCCAGATTCAGCTACGCCGGGGCCCTCGGGGAATTATCCCCTGAACCGGACCAGCACGTCACCGAAAAACCTCATTGAAACAAGAGACCGCTCGCCGATGACGGGCGTTAGGTAAGCATGTTGGTAGCATAGAGGCGGCTTTCGACATGCCCGGCGCGCCGATCCGCATCGCTTGCGCACCTGGAACACCTGTTCGCCGGCCGGGGGAGATTGGCCGTTCCCTCCGCTTTTAGCCAATCTCCGACGCCGAAAGACGGGTGGGACGGCGAAGCTGCCAACCTCCCCCTCGTGCGGCCCTCGAGGGGGAGATATCCGGCAGGACAGAGGGGCGCGAGGGATCGCCAGCATTACTGCTTCTTCGACCGACTAAGTTATGGAGCGCCTGCGGCCCTTTCGGCTCGTCTGCGCTAAGCCGCTTTCCTCAGACCATCCGCGTCGCCACTTCCCGGCAACGCTTCCAGCGCCGCCTGCAGCAGGATGTCGCCAAGCCGCGCCGCTATCGGATCGGGCTCGGCCTCCTTGCGATGCAGGAACAGCGCCATCTTGGGCAAGGCGGGAAGCCCGGCGATCTCCGGCGTCATCGCCCTGACGCTGGCCGGCAGGCCGATATCGGTGCGGATCGTCAGTCCGAGCCCGGCGGCGACGGCTGCCCAGATGCCGCCAAGGCTCGGGCTGGAGAAGGCCATCCGCCATGCCAGGCCGGCGCGGTCCAGCGTCTCGGTCGCCACGCTGCGCAGCAGGCACGGCGCTTCGAGCGCCACCAGCGGCAACGGCTCGCCATCGCGCAGGCAGGTCTCGATCTGTTTTGCCGGGCCGATCCAGCGCATCTGGACGTCGGCGACATGCCGGCCGTAGGGCAGCGTCGCGCCATTGTGCCAGGCAAGCGCGATATCGAGGCTGCCCGAAATGATCCTTTCGGCAAGCTCATGGCTGCGTGCGATCCTGGCCTCGATCTTGACCTTGGGATGGGCGCGGGCGAAGCGCCCGAGCACCTCCGGCAGCACCGCCTCGCCGAAATCCTCCTGTAGCCCAAGCCGTACCCAACCCTCCAGCTCGACATCGTGGATGGCGGACGCGGCCTCGTCATTGAGCTCGATCAGCCGGCGCGCGTAGCCGAGCATGGTCTCGCCCGCGTCCGTCAGCGCCAGGCCACGCCCAGATTTGCGGAAGATCGGCGTCGCCGCCTGCTCCTCCAGCTTCTTTAATTGCGCACTGATTGCCGAGGTCGAGCGGCCGAGCCGGTCGGCGGCCTTGGCGAAGCTGCCCAGCTCCATGCCGGCAACGAAGCTGCGCAGAACGTCGAGATCGAATGTCACGCGTCGCATAGCAATAATCCTGATATTTGGGACGTTAACTGAAAAACTTCCTGATATTCAGTACGAAGTTATGGCGGTAGAGACAGCGCGTCAAGAACCGAACGCAACCAGCCCATGCAGGAGCTGAACCATGTCCGCTGTCGCCATACGAGCAGATTGCAAACCGCGTCGCCCGGCCGCCGTTACCACGCTGTCAGAGGCGGCGGTGCTTCGACCCAATCATCGCTGGAAGGTGCTGGGTATCGGCGTCGCCGCCAACGCCTGCTTCTCCGCGACCTTCTCCGGCATTCCGGCCACGGCGGTGTTCCTACGCTCGGGCTATCATCTCTCCAATGGCGAGCTCGGTCTGGCGCTTGGCCTTCTCGGCTTGGGCGTGGCGCTGAGCGAGTTGCCGTGGGGGCTGCTGACCGATCGCTGGGGCGACCGCCGCGTGCTGCTGACCGGGCTCGGCGCAACCGCGGTGTGGCTGCTCGTCATGGCCGCGCTGGTCGTGCCGTCACCAACCCAAATTCCCGGCGTCGCGCTTCTCGCCGCTGCCCTGCTGGTCACCGGATTGCTCGGCGGCAGCGTCAACGGCTCCAGCGGCCGCTCCATCATGGCCTGGTTCGGCGAAGGCGAGCGTGGCTTTGCCATGAGCATCAGGCAGACGGCGGTGCCGCTTGGCGGCGGGCTTGGCGCGCTGGTGCTGCCGCTCGCTTCGGCCCATGGCTTCACGGCGGTCTTCGGACTTCTGGCGGCTGCATCCGCCGTCTCGACCTCACTCGCCTGGCGCTGGCTGCATCAGCCGCCGGCGCACGACGATGCCCATTCGAGCAGCGCGGCAAAGCCGGCCGGCCCCGCGCCGCTGCGCAACCCGGCCGTCTGGCGCATCGCGACAGCCATCGGCCTGCTGTGCTTCCCACAGGTGGCCGTGCTCACCTTTGCTTCCGTCTTCCTGCATGATTTTGCCGGCATGGGAACAGCCGTGATCAGCGCCAGCCTGGCTGCCGTGCAGGTCGGCGCCATGGTCATGCGCGTCTGGAGCGGCCGCTACACCGACCGTCACCGCAACCGCCGGTCGTTCCTGCGTCTGTGCAGCATGCTGAGCGTGGCCGCCTTCACCGTGCTTGCGGCGCTCGTCTTGTTTTCGGCCCAACTCTTGTCAGGCCAAGCGCCGATGCTGTCGCTGGCGATCGTTGCGATGCTCGTCGTGGCCGGCATCTGCGTCTCCTCCTGGCATGGCGTCGCCTACACCGAGCTTGCGACGCTGGCCGGCGCCAGCCAGGCCGGAACGGCGCTCGGCCTTGCCAACAGCCTGGTCTTCATCGCCTTCTTCCTGGTGCCGATCGCCATTCCCGGGCTTCTCGTGCTCTGCTCGTGGGCAGGCGTCTGGCTGGGTGCGGCTATTTGCGCGCTGATCGCCTGGCCGATCTTTCTTCCGCCAACGGGCAGCCGCAAAAGCGCCTGACTTCGACACGAGATGGGAAAACAAGGTTCTAAGCTGTTAACGCCCCATCAAGGTTAATGCATCATTGTAGCTCTCCAGTGGGGTCCGTTGCGTTTCTGGAGAGTTCCGTGCATCGACGTGTTTTGACGCGGCTTGTCGCCGCCGCCGGTGAGAAAAAGCGTTCCTTCCTGTCTCCGTTTATTATTGGCCTTGGCATCTGGATCGGCTTTCCGAGTGTCGTTGCCTATCAGGACATGACAAGCCTGGTCTCCGGTCTTGAGGCGCCGAGCGTCCGCTGGAACGCCTATGTCGAGAAATCCGTCGCCGGCTCCGTTCACGCCGCCGAAATGCCCTTCCTCGATTCCAGCAGCACCGGCTCGCTCTCCGGCTCCGGCGTCCAACTGCCCGGCATCGGCTCCGTCTCGTTTCGCGGCAAGGGCGGCATCGCCGGCACGTCGCCGGACGAGAACCGTATCACGCGTGCCGACAAGAAGGGCCGCATCATCCAGGTCTCGCCCGTCTCGCCACCGAAGAACTTCAACGCCGGCTCGATCTTCGAGCGAACCTCCTCGCTGCTCCGCCCCAGCATGGACAGCGGCCTGAGGATGGCCTTCGCCAAGCCCGAGATCAAAGGCAAGGAAATCCAGATCGCGGCCTCCTTCCACACGCGCGTCGACAAGAAGCCGGATTCCGGCGTGCCGGCGATGCTTGCCGCGCTGGTCAACAACGATCATCCCGACGTGCTGGCGACCGCCTATGCCTCGTCGGCCCCCGATTACGCCAAGGCGTCGCCTTTCGAGGCCTTGCTGCAGGACGAGGACCCGAACGATGGCCGCTTCATTCCGCCGCTGAGCAAGGGCGATCATTCTTGGATGCAGACGCCGCTGCCGGCGAGCGTCTTTTCCAAACCGGAGCAGGCCTGTCTCGCCAACGGCATCTATTTCGAAGCGCGCGGCGAGTCCGTGCGCGGCCAGGCCGCCGTCGCCCAGGTCATCCTCAACCGTGTCCGCAACCCGGCCTATCCGAACTCGATCTGCGGCGTCGTCTACCAGAACGACAACTGGTTCAACCGCTGTCAGTTTTCCTTCGCCTGCGACGGCAGGAAGAAGCGGATCGACAACCCCGCTGCCTACAAGACCGCCCAGGATGTCGCCATGGCCGTGACAGCCGGCAAGATCTTCATTCCGGAAGTCGGCTCGTCGACCCATTATTACGCCAACTACGTCCATCCGGGCTGGGCGCGGACGATGCAGAAAATGACCAGGATCGGCCTGCATATCTTCTACCGCACCTATGGCGGCGGCTGGAGCTAAGCGCTCTGGCGGCCCTTGCATCTTTCCCGCGAGAGCGGCCGATGGAAGACGCATCGCTGTGGGGATTCGGCCGCAGCCCGCCGGAGACCGCGTCGGGCACGATGTCGCACCCAGGCAAGTAGCTGATTCATAACGAAAAAATACTTGAGCTTGAAGATCCGCCCGTGGCTTGACGGGCGCGGACCCTCTAACTATGTTGCCGGCGACTTTAAGAAGCGGACGGACGGTGACGGTCTGACCGGGCAGGGGGGTTGCGTGGCCGACAAGAATGGGCCAGACGGAACCGGCAAAACCGGCCGCGGCAAGCAGCATGAAGCCGACATCCGCGACGACGATCTTGAGCGCCGCCGGCGCGACCTTGAAGCATCGCTTGCGACAAGGCGGCCGGATCGGCTCGAGGGGAAAGACGACGCGAAAACGGGCAGTGTGGCCGGGTACGGCCAGGCGCTCAAGCTGTCCAGCGAGTTCATCGCCGGGATAGTGGTCGGTGCGGCTCTCGGCTGGTTTATCGATCGCGTGGCGGGGACATCGCCATGGGGTCTGATAGTCGGGCTGCTGCTGGGTTTTGGCGCCGGCGTGCTCAATGTCCTGCGTTCAGCCGGGCTTGTGTCGGAATTCGGAACGGGCGACAAACCGCGCGATCCGAAAGAATGAATTGAGGCGCCGCATGCCGGCGCATTGAACAGAATGCTGAAGCCGTCTGCGGCTTTGATGGGGATTTAAAGTGGCTGCTGACAAGGTCGATCCGATCCACCAGTTCCAGATCCATCCGATCGTTCCGATTCACATCGGCGGCTACGACCTGTCTTTCACCAATTCGGCTCTGTTCATGCTTGCGACGGTTGCCGTCGCGGCGGCGTTTCTCTATCTCAGCACGTCGAGCCGCAGCCTGGTTCCGGGCCGCCTTCAGTCGGTCTCGGAAATGGCCTACGAATTTGTCGGCAATATGCTGAGGGACGCCGCGGGCACGCAGGGCATGAAGTTCTTCCCGTTCGTGTTCTCGCTGTTCATGTTCGTGCTTGTCGCCAACCTGCTTGGCCTGTTCCCGTATTTCTTCACCGTCACCAGCCACATCATCGTCACTTTCGGCCTCGCCGCGCTGGTGATCGGAACGGTCGTCGTCTACGGCTTCACCAAGCACGGCCTTGGCTTCCTGAAGCTGTTCGTCCCGCATGGCGTGCCGGTCTACCTGCTGCCGCTGGTGGTGCTGATCGAGGTGATTTCCTTCGTCTCGCGTCCGGTCAGCCTGTCGGTTCGTCTGTTCGCCAACATGCTCGCCGGTCACATCACGCTGAAAGTGTTCTCGGGATTTGTCGTCAGCCTGAGCGCGCTCGGCGCGGTCGGCGTGGCGGGCTCGGTTCTGCCGCTGGCGATGGCCGTGGCGCTGACGGCGCTGGAGCTGCTGGTCGCGTTCCTGCAGGCCTACGTCTTTGCCGTGCTGACCTGCATGTATCTCAACGACGCCCTGCATCCCGGGCACTAACTAGGTTCCGGCATTGCCGCCGGATCGAATTTGCAACGGAATTTTAGATCCAAAGGAGTTGAACAAATGGACGCAGAAGCAGCAAAGTACATCGGCGCCGGCATCGCATGCCTCGGCATGGGCGGCGCGGGCGTTGGCCTCGGCAACATCTTCGGCAGCTATCTGGCGGGCGCGCTGCGCAACCCGTCGGCCGCCGACGGCCAGTTCGGCCGCCTGATTTTCGGCTTCGCCGTGACCGAAGCGCTGGGTATTTTCTCGCTTCTCATCGCGCTTCTCGCCCTGTTCGGCTGAATATTTGTTCGGCTGAACATTGGGAAGAATAGAACAGGCCGGCCGCGATCCTGCGGCGGGCCTGAATTTCGGGGATAGTCCATGTTCGTGACATCTGCCTTTGCGCAAGAGTCCGCGCCCGCCGCAACGGAAGCCGACACGCACGCCGCCACCGGCGTGCCTGCCGAGGCGCACGGCACGTTCCCGCCATTCAATCCGGCAACGTACCCGTCACAGCTGGTGTGGCTGGCAATCACTTTCGGGCTGTTCTACCTCTTCTTGAAACGGGTAGTGATGCCGCGCGTCGGCGGCATCATCGACGTTCGCAACGACCGTATCACGCAGGATCTCGATCATGCTGCCCGGCTGAAAAGCGAGGCCGATGCCGCCGTTGCCGCCTATGAGCAGGAATTGGCGGAAGCCAAGGGCAAGGCCAATGCGATCGGTCAGCAGGCCAACGATGCGGCGAAGGCGGAAGCCGAAGCTGCCCGCAAGACGATCGAGGCAGCGCTTGACCAGAAGCTTGGCGAGGCCGAGGCGCGTATTTCTTCCATCAAGGCCAATGCCATGAAGGAAGTCGGCGCGATCGCCGAGGACACCGCTTCGGCCATCGTCGAGGCGCTTGTCGGCGGCAAGGCCAGCAAGGCCGAAATCGCGGCCGCGGTCAAATCCGTGGCCGGGTGAGGAGCGCATCATGGACGCCACATCTCTCGCGACGCTTTGGGCAACGGTTGCCCTCGTAATCTTCCTCGGCATCGCCATCTACATCAAGGTGCCGGGCATGATCGCCAAGGCGCTCGATGCGCGGGCCGACAAGATCAGCTCCGAGCTCGAGGAGGCGCGCCGGTTGCGCGAAGAGGCACAGCAGCTGCTTGGCCAATACCAGCGCAAGCGCAAGGAAGCCGAGCAGGAGGCGGCGGCCATCGTTGCCGCCGCCAAGCGTGAAGCCGACATGCTTGCCGCCGAGGCGCACCAGAAGACCGAGGACTATGTCGCCCGGCGCACCGCCTTGGCCGAGCAGAAGATCGGCCAGGCCGAGCGCGAAGCGATCGGCGAAGTGCGTGCCAGCGCTGTCGACATCGCGGTCGAAGCCGCGCGCGCGCTGCTGGCCGGCAAGATCGACGCCAAGGCCGGCGCCGACCTGTTCAACGCCTCCCTGCAGGATTTGAAGTCGAAACTGAATTAAGCGACTTCGTCGAGAAATTCATCGAAAGCCGCCCGGGGAACCTGGCGGCTTTTTTGTTGGCGAAAGCGGCAGAGCGCATAATCTCCCCCCTTGAGGGGGAGATGTCGCCAAAGGCGACAGAGGGGGTCGGTACGTCCTGGCGCGACACCACGTGGGACGAAAGAGAACGTTGGCGCTTCACGCGAGGCGACCCCCCTGGCCTGCCGGCCATCTCCCCCTCGAGGGGGGAGATTACGCGCTCAGCCGCTTTCGCCAATCTCAATCCAAACCCGAAAAACCCTCTTCCTCCAGCACCTCGGTGCCGCCGAACCGGAACGGCGCGAAGGAGGCGCGGTGGAGCCGCGCCACCGGCCCGTGCAGATCGATCGCCGTGCGATGGCGCACAGTGGCGTAGCCCATATGCAGTTCGAAGCCGTAACGCGCATGATGGCTGCCGCAGCCGCACATCATTCGGTCGCGCAACACCTTGGCGACGATCGAGGCTGCGGCGATCGACTGCGAGCGCTGGTCGCCCTTGATCAGCGCTTTGCCCTCGCAGGGCAGGCCGGGCGGCACGTCGCGGCCGTCGGCCAGTGCCAGCTTCGGCCGGATTGACAGGCCGGCCACTGCACGGCGCATCGCCTCCAGGCTGGCCCTGAGAATGTTGGAGGCATCGATGCCTTCGGCGCTGACCGAGGCCATCGACACGGCGAGTGCGGAGCCGAGAATTTTCATGAACAGCGCCTCACGCTGCAAATGTGTCAGCCGCTTGGAGTCATCGAGGCCGTCGGGGATGTTGGCGGGATCGAGCACCACCGCTGCCGCCACCACCGGCCCGGCGAGTGGGCCGCGGCCGGCCTCGTCCATCCCCGCCACCGGCCAAAGGCCTTCGGCCATCGCTCTCGTCTCGAACGAGAAGTCGGGTTTCTCGACGATTTCGAAGAGAAGCGGAGAATCGGAACGCGGGCGAGCCATGGTGCGGCGAGGTTCGCATCGGCTCCGATTCTCCGCAAGTCCCCTCCGGGTCGGGCGGGGCACCGGACCAGGAGGGGGCTACCGTCTGCAAGCCCGGGGACAGGACAGGCCGGACGGGATTTTTCGCCTGCTGCGGCCGCTTCAAAGCGGCTGGCGCGAGACGCTTTGTCACAGCAGCATCAACTGCTCGGTTGCCTTGGCAGCGGGGACGAACTGGTCGGTCCTGAGCGAGCGCCGTTCGGCATTGAGGCCGAGCCGTTTGGCGGCGATCTCGAAACGCCGGCCGATCTGCCAGGCATAGGGGCCGGAGCCTTTCATGCGCTTGCCCCATTCCGAATCGTAGTCCTTGCCGTCGCGCATCGAACGGATCAGCGACATGACGTGGCGATAGCGGTCGGGATAGTGGCGCAGCAGCCAGTCCTTGAAGATCGGCGCGACCTCCAGCGGCAGGCGCAGAAGCACATAGCCGGCTTCACGCGCGCCCGCTGCCTGCGCCGAATCGAGGATGCGCTCCATTTCCGGGTCGGTCAGTCCGGGGATGATCGGGGCGACCATCACCGAGGCCGGAATGCCGGCGTCCGAAAGCTGTCTGATCGCCTCCAGCCGCTTGGTCGGCGTCGACGCGCGCGGCTCCATCGTTCTGGCCAGCATCCTGTCCAATGTCGTCACCGACAGCGCCACCTTGGCCAACCCGCGCTCGGCCATGCGCGACAGAATGTCGATATCGCGGGTCACCAGCGCCGATTTGGTGACGATGCCGACCGGATGGCCGCGCGCCTCCAGCACTTCGAGGATCTCGCGCATGATCCGGTATTGCTTCTCTATCGGCTGATAGGGATCGGTGTTGGTGCCTATGGCGATGGTGCGCGGCTGGTAATTATCCCTGGACAATTCCTTGTCGAGCAACCGCGCCGCATCCGGCTTGGCAAACAGCTTCGATTCGAAATCCAGCCCCGGCGACAGGCCCATGAAGCTGTGCGTCGGCCGCGCGAAACAATAGACGCAGCCATGTTCGCAGCCGCGATAGGGATTGATCGAGCGGTCGAAGGAGATATCGGGCGATTCGTTGCGGGTGATGATGGTGCGCGGCTTCTCGACCTGTACCTCGGTCTTGAAGGGCGGCAGCTCCTCCAGCGAATTCCAGCCGTCATCGAACACATGCCGGCTGACCGGCTCGAAACGGCCGGACGGATTGATGCCCGCCGACCTGCCGCGATTGCGGTCCGGACGGACGCGCATGCCGCTCTGCTCGATCATCGCATTCGCCATCTCGGCCCTGCCAGCGCCGAAGGCGGCAATGTCGGCACGCACGATCTGTTCCATTTTGGCCCTTTCCCAGGGACTGTCCGCCCGCTGTCGAATCGCTCTGCTCATGAATGTATTCCTATCGCATCAATGAGAACAAAGCAAGAACTTTCTCGCGGCGCGCCGCAAAAACTGGCGCTGCCCAGCGCTTTCCGCTATTCGGCTAAACATGCTCAGCGTCCTGATCGAAACCCTGAATGACGAGGAGGGCCTTGCCCGCACGCTCGCCTCGCTGATCGGCGGCGCGGTCGAGGGCGTAGTGCGCGACGTTCTCGTCTGCGACACCGGCTCGACCGATCAGACGCACCGCGTCGCCGAACATGCCGGCTGCCACTATGTCAGCGGCGGCATCGCTGCGGGCATCAGGCAGGCCAAGGGCGACTGGCTGCTCTTGCTGGAGCCGGGCGCGCGGCTGGGGGAGGGCTGGATCGACGAGGTCGTCGCCCATACCGCCAGACAAACCATGGCGGCGCGATTTTCGCGGGCACGCGGCAGCCGCGCGCCCTTCCTGTCACGCGTCTTTGCCGGAAATCGCGCTCTCGCCGAAGGCTTGGTGATCAGCAAGCGTCAGGCCGCCGCGCTGTCCAAGAGCGCCCGCAGCGCCGAAGCGATCGCCCGCGGCCTGGCGACAAGAAGGCTCCACGCCGAGATCTGGGTGGCGCCGCGGAAGTGACGGCTTACCATCCCGGCCTAGGGAATGCCGCCCAAGCAAATTTTCTGGCGGGTCGTCGCTTATTGTGCATTGCACAAAATCTGGCCGGGGGTTACCATTCCCTGCGAAACGGGCGAATGGGTTTGGGGTGTGCCGGAGCGGTGACGACGATTGTCGTCGATGCTGTTCCCTCGACATTTGAGGACCCCGATGACCCTTTCAAGCCCTGACAAGTCCGGCGCTGCAAGCCTCGAGGCGATCGCACGCAACGGCGGTACGCTGCGCCGCATCGCCGCCCGCATCCCGACCTATCTTTCCGACCTTCGCGAGAATCCGGCATGGCTGCCTATGTTCATGCTGGCGCGCACCATGCCGGCACGGCGCCTGCACTGGCGCGGCGCAAAGCCCGTTCCGCCGGCGCGCAATGTCGGTGAAACGATGTTCGCCGGCGTCGACCGCGATGCCGTCGTCCGCGCGCTGCGCACGGAAGGGCTCTATTCGGGCCTGATTCTGCCGGCCGCCATCCATGAGGAGATCGCCCGCTTCGCCGAGCGCACGCCATGCTTCGGCAATTTCGACCGCCGGCTTGAATTCCTGCCCGAAAAACACGCCGATGCCGAAAAGCATTTCGGCCGCCCGCTGCTCAGCGGTCACTATTTCGAACGGGTCCTCGACTGCAACGCTGCGGTCGCCGTGCAGCGCGATCCGTTGCTTCTCGATATCGCAGCGCACTATCTCGGCAGCCAGGCCAAGCTGATCACCACCCGCATCTGGTGGAGCTTTCCGACCGGTGGCGTCTCGGACGCCGACAAGAACATGGCCTCGCTCGGCAAATACCATTTCGACCTCGATGACTGGCGCATGCTGAAGTTTTTCTTCTACCTGGTGCCGGTCGACAACGACACCGGGCCACATGTCTATGTCCGCGGCTCCCACAACCGGCGCATCCTGAAGCACCAGCTGACGCTGCTGGTCGGCCATTCGGCGGAAGAGGTGCTGGGCGTGTACGGCGAGCAGAGCCCGGTCACGCTGACCGGGCCGGCCGGCCTCGGCTTTGTCGAGGACCCGTTCGGCTTCCATATGGGCACCGTGCCGACGCGCACGCCGCGGCTGATGATGGAGGTCGGCTTCGGCGTGTCGCCGCCCTCGCGCCGCCGTTTTCACGGCGAGCCGGTCATTCGCTAAACCGAGGTCGCTTGGCTGACACCTTGGCTCGCCTCAGCCGCGCCGCAAATGCTCGTCCAGCCGCGGCATGATCTCGACGAAGTTGCAGGGCATGTGCCGATAGTCGAGTTGCGGCTTCAAGATGCCGTCCCAGGCGTCCTTGCAGGCGCCGGGCGAGCCCGGCAGCACGAAGACGAAGGTGGCGTTGACGACGCCGCCGGTTGCCCGGCTCTGGATCGTCGAAGTGCCGATCTTGTCGTAGGAGATGCGGTGGAACACTTCGGAAAAGCCGTCCATGCGCTTTTCGAAGATCGGCTCCAGCGCTTCCGGCGTCACGTCGCGGCCGGTGAAGCCGGTGCCGCCGGTGGTGATGACGACATCAATCGCTTCGTCCCTTGACCAACCCAGGACCTTGTCGCGGATCTTGTCGCGGTCGTCGGTGACGATGTCGCGGGCGGCGAGGATGTGGCCGGCCTCGGCAATACGGTCGGCCAGCGTCTGCCCGGATTTGTCGTCGGCGAGGCTGCGCGTATCGGAAACGGTCAGTACCGCGATGCGCACGGGAACGAAGGGGCGGCTCTCGTCAATCCTGGCCATGGGCCTCAGCCTCCGATGTCATGCTTCGCGTCGCTGCGACAAACCAGTCTGGATGGCGGCCGCGGATATCGACGGCCGCGCGCTTGGCCACATTGCCGGTCTCGAACAGCCCGAAGCAGGTGGCGCCGGAACCCGACATCCTGGCAAAACCGGCTCCGGCCTTGTTAAGCACAGAAAGCGCCTTGCCGATGGCGGGCCGAATTGCACGCGCCGCAGGTTCGAGATCGTTGCGGGTGATCTCCAGCCAGTTGCGGATACTGTGGAAGTCGAGGCTGTGCGGCAGCGGCGGCAGCCCCGCATTGTCGCGGCGGCCAAGCGCCTCGAACACGTCGGCCGTCGAGACGGCAGTGCCGGGATTGACGAGCACCAGACCCAGCGCCGGGAAATCCGGCACGAGTGTCAGCTCGTCGCCGACGCCGCGGGCTATCAGCGGCTTGGCAGCGAGGCACATCGGCACGTCGGCGCCGAGCGACAGGCCGATCCGCGCCAGTTCGGCATCGCCGACGTCAAGTCCCCAGGTCTGGACTAGGGCGCGAAGCACAGCCGCCGCGTCGCTCGATCCGCCTCCGACACCGGACGCGACCGGCAGGTTCTTTTCGAGCCGGATGGCGACAGCCGGCGCGTGTTGGGAACCGGCCTCGCGACGCAGTGCGTCGCGCGCTCTCACCACCAGATTATTGTCGTCGACCGGCACCGCGGAGGCGTATTTGCCGGACACGGAAAACCCATCGCCATCGGCAAGTTCTGTCTCGATGCGGTCGCCGAAGCGCGTGAACACAGCCAGGCTTTCGATCATGTGATAACCGTCGGCGCGCCGGCCGGTGACGTGCAGCGCGAGATTTATCTTGGCGTGCGCATGCAATGCCCGGATGCTGGCCTCGGCGTTCATGGGCTCGGCCGCGAGGGGGACGACGGTCAATCCTTGGCCAGACGGTATTCGCCGGTCTTCGGATCCTTGACCAGTGTTCCCATGGTGCCGTTGGCCGTCTGCTTTTCGGCCCGACGTACCTTGGCGGTCACCCGCTCGGCTTCCCTGATGAAGGAGCGGTAGCCGAAATAGGCGGCAATGCCGACGACGGCGAAGAAAATGATCTGCGGCATGTCAAACTCCTCCCTCGCAAGGCCGGCAAGGCCGCCGGTCGGGTCGGTTGATGATTTATGCTAGACGCTTTCACCGGCTTTTCAAAGCCCGAAGCGCGCCCACAGCGCGCGCTCTTCCGCCGCATCGATGACGCCGCTTGCCGCGGCGGCAGCGATGTCGGGCGCCGAAAAGCTCGAGCCGAACAGGCCGAAGCGGCCGAACAGGCCGCGCGGCGCGGTGATCAGCTTGAGCTGGGTTTTCGGCCCGAAACGGCTCTTCAGCACGCTGCGCATGTCGCCGAGCGCATCGACCAGCCCGAGTTCAAGCCCCTTCTTGGCCGTCCAGAACAGGCCAGTGAACAGGTCGGGATCGTCCTTGAGCTTGCTGCCGCGCCTGTCCTTGACGAGGTCGATGAAGGTCTCGTGGACCTCCAGTTGCAGCGCCTTCAGGCGCTCGACGTCTTCCTTCCTTTCCGGTTTGAACGGATCGAGCACCGCCTTGTTCTGGCCGGCGGTGTGGACGCGGCGTTCGACGCCGATCTTCTTCAACAGCTCGGGAAAGCCGAACGAGGCCGACACCACGCCGATCGAGCCGACGATGGAGGACGGGTCGGCAAAGATCTCGTCGCCCGCGACCGCAATCATGTAGCCGCCTGATGCCGCCACGTCCTCGACGAAAACCAGGACCTTCTTGTTCTTCTCGCTTGCCAAGTCGCGGATGCGCCTGAAGATCAGCCGCGACTGCACCGGCGAGCCGCCTGGCGAGTTGATCGAGATAGCGACCGCCGGCGCGTCGAAGGAAAACAGCTTTTCGAGAAGACCGGCGGTGGAAGCGAGCGACAGGCTCGGCCGGAACTGGCCGCCGCCGGGCATGATCGTGCCGTGCAGCCGGATGACCGGAATGGTGACGACGGCGGAGCGCCAGGATTTCGGCAGCAGGCGGTTGAAAAGGCGTTTCACGAGGGGGCGGTCTCCGGTCGATTTGCTTGAGGCATGTAGGAATTCGCCGGCCAACGGCAATGCCGTCACCCCGGCAATCAGAATGGATCAGTCTCCGAACAGCGACGCCAGCCCGTTATTGATCAGCTCTGCCCGCTCCGAAGGGCCATTGCCTGAGTAGGCATGCAGCATCAGCGGTGGCTGGATCGACAGTTTGCCGCGTGCGCCGAGTGCTGCCCGGACGACGATGCGGATCGCTGCCGCCTCGGGGCGAGGATGGACGGCCAGCATCTCGGCGTCGCCGAAGCGGCCGGCAACCGCATCGAGGATGGCGCCGAGCTGTTCCGGCCGGGCGATGACGGCCAGCCCGCCGCCCGGCCTGACCACCGCGGCCGCGCTACGGATCCAGCTGTCGAACAATCCATCCTCCGAGACATGCGCGGCCTTTCTCAGCGGATCGGGCGTCGCGCGATCCTCGGCGGCATTGAACGGCGGGTTCATGATGACGAAATCGAAGTTGTTGTCCTCGAGGCCGGCGGCCGTTCGCGCCCGGCCCGACAGCGCGACATCGGCGACGAGCACCGAGGCGCGGTCACTGAGATGCGCATTGCCGGGATGGGCAAGCGTGGTGGTGGCGAAGGCCGCCATTTCCGGGGAACGCTCGACAAGCACGGCCGCGGCAGCGGGGCAGCGCGACAGCACCGCCAGGCCGGCGGCACCGGCACCCGCGCCAAAGTCGGCCAGCCGCCCGGCAAAGGAGGACGGCACGGCAGCCGCCAGCATCATCGCATCCATGCCGGCGCGGTGGCCGGCCTTTCTCGGCTGCACCAGCCAGAAGCGACCGCGATGGAAGGCATCGACCGTGTGAGCCGGCATGTCCGGGACAAGGGCAGCGGGCGACGCGGACATTATTTTTGGCGGATCTCGTTGGCGATGCCGGCATCCGTCAGGATGCGCCGCGCCGCATCGGCCTTGTCGGCGTCCACCATGACACGGCGGGGCAGGATGCCGATCGAGCCGTCGAGCACGCTCATGTTCTGGTCGGCGACGAAACAGCCGATACCGGCATCGCGCATCAGCGATTCGACAAACGAAATGATGACGGCGTCGTTGGTGCGGATGAGCTCTATCATCGGATGAAACTCGCAGTTTGCAGCGTTGATGTAAACGTAGGCGTGATCATGTACCAGAGCCGGCGCGCCAATTCGCCTCTTGCCGCACCGGTGGGTGACACCCTAGAGTCTGTCCAGGGACCATGTTGCCGTCGTGCATATCGAGGTTGGGAGTTTTGCCGTGGGTGTCGTTCTCAACATTGAAAACGGGAAGCGCGAAGCCGCCTCGATAAAGGACCTCATCGACCTGACCGCGGCCGACATGGGGCGCGTCAACAAATTGATCCTCTCGAAGGCCGGCTCCGATGTCGAAATGATTCCGGAGATTGCCAACCATCTGATCTCATCCGGCGGCAAACGGCTGCGGCCGATGCTGACGCTCGCCGCCGCCCAGATGTTCGGCTATTCCGGCGACGGCCATGTCAAGCTCGCCACATCGGTCGAATTCATGCACACCGCGACACTTCTCCACGACGACGTTGTCGACGAAAGCGGCATGCGGCGCGGCAAGAAGACGGCGCGCATGATCTGGGGCAACCAGGCCAGTGTTCTGGTCGGCGATTTCCTGCTCGGCCAGGCCTTTCGCATGATGGTCGATGTCGCCTCGCTGGAAGCGCTCGACATCCTGTCGAGTGCGGCCTCGGTGATCGCCGAAGGCGAGGTGATGCAGCTTGCCTCCGCCAAGAACCTCGAAACCACCGAGGACGAGCACTTCGCCGTGATCAAGGCCAAGACCGCGGCGCTGTTCTCAGCTGCCGCCGAGGTCGGCCCGGTCATCGCCCAGGCGACGCGCAACGATCGCGCAGCACTCCGCTCCTATGGCATGAATCTCGGCCTTGCTTTCCAGCTGATCGACGACGCGCTGGATTATGGCGGCACCAGCAAGGATCTCGGCAAGAATGTCGGCGACGATTTCCGCGAAGGCAAGGTAACGCTGCCGGTGATCCTCGCCTATCGGCGCGGCACCAAGGCCGAGCGCAGCTTCTGGAAACGCGCCATCGAGGACAATGCCGCCGACGATGCCGGGCTGGAAAAGGCAATCGGCCTGATGCTCCGCCACGGGGCGATTGCCGACACCATCGGGCGCGCCCGCCATTTCGGCGAAATCGCCCGTGACGCGCTGGCGCCGCTCGAAGCGACGCCGCAGAAGTCTGCACTGATCGACGTCATCGATTTCTGCATCAGCCGGGTGAATTGACAGCCATCGGCGCCGCGACGCCGGGGAGGGGCCGTTCTCATCGCGCCTTTGCCGGAAGCACCATTGCTGCGAGCAGGCTGACGACGATGCCCGCCGCCGCGAACCAGAAGGCGACGCGGATGCCGTCGGCGACGGCGATTTTCAAGGCGTCGCCTGATAATTCGCCGATTTGGCTGTTCGCAATCGCGATCAGCACGGCCATGCCGATGGCGTTGCCGACATTGAGTGTCGTCGAAGCCATGCCCGAGGCGACGCCTTGCTGATCGTTGGCAACGCCGGAAGCGGCGGCAATCCACATTGCGGTCCAGACGATGCCTTGTCCGACGCCGGAGACGATCAGGCCGGGTACGAGGGACAGATAGCTGCTCTCCGCGGTTGCGCCTGATACCATCAATGCAGTGCCGACCGCGCCGACGACCATGCCGCCGACCAGCGTGCTGCGCGTGGAAAAGCGCGTCGCCAGACGCTCGCCGGCTTGCGTGCCGGCGGCGATGGCGACCGACGGCACGAGAAAGGCGAGGCCCGTCTGCAAGGCAGTGAAACCGTGCACGTTCTGCAGCAGCACGGTGAGGAAGTAGGGCAGCGCTCCGAAAGTCGCCATGTAGAGGAAGGTTATCGTCATGCCGGCGACGAGGCTGCGGTTGTAAAACAGGCGCAGCGGCATCAGCGGATCGGCGCTCTTCGCCTCGATCATCGTGAAGGCGATCAGGAAGAATGCCGGCAGTGCTGCGCTGACGATAATTGCGGTCGATCCCCAGCCATACTCAGGCCCCTGAACCAGAGTGAAGACAAGCAGCGTCGCCCCGGCGGTGACGGTCAATGCGCCCGGCAGATCGAAGCTACGGTGCTCGTGCCGCTTGCGATCGCGCGGGATGATGGCGAAAGCCGCGATGATGGCGATCCCGGCCAGCAGCACGTTGACGTAGAAGACCGACGGCCAGCCGAAGGCGCTGGTCAGAAACCCGCCGGCAAGCGAACCGAGCGTCAGGCCGCTGGCACCCGCGCCGCCCCAGACGGCGAGCGCCCGGTTGCGTTCCGGTCCTTCGGCGAACAGACGGTTGATCAGCGACAGCGTCGCCGGAAACAGGAATGCGGCGCCGATGCCTTGCACGGCGCGGGCCGCGATGATGATTTCCGGCCCCCGTGCGAGGCCACCGACAAGCGACGAAAGCGCGTAGAGCCAGAGTGCGAAGATGAAGACGCGGCGCTGGCCGATCAGGTCGGCGGCCCGGCCGCCGAACAGCAGGAAGCCGCCGGTAAAGACCGTGTAGGCGCTCACCACCCATTGCAGGGTCTGACCGGAAAATCCGAGGCCGGCGCCGATCTCCGGCAGCGCCACGAAGACGATGTTGAGGTCGAGCGAGATGATGAGCTGCGCGAAGGCGAGCAGCGCCAGCGTTGCGCCGCGCCTCACACCGGTTGTCCCTTGCGTTGCGATTGCCCCGAGCGGCGCGCCTTGATCCAGTGAACTCATGTCGGGCTCCTGTTGACAATTATTTAATGATCGACAAATAATTGGGATTTGTAATCCGAAGTCAAGCGGATTATTTGTTGATCGATAAAAATTGGAGGTCGCAATGACGGGAAGGCCAAGGGAGTTCGACCGCGACCAGGCGCTGGAGAAAGCCCGGGACGCTTTCTGGAGACGTGGCTACGAGGGCACCTCGATGGCCGATCTCGTTTCGGCGCTTGGCCTCGCATCGGCGCGCATCTATGCCGCCTTCGGCTCGAAGGAGGATCTGTTTCGCGAAGCCGTGGGACTTTACGAGGCCAATGAGGGCGGCTTTGCCACGCGTGCGCTGCACGAAGAACCAAACGTCCGGCGCGTCATCGAGCGCATGCTTCGCGACGCCGTCGAAATCTATACGCGGCCGGGGCAGCCGCAGGGCTGCATGGTGGTGACGGCCGCCACCAATTGCGCCGTCGAAAACGACGCCGTGCAGCAATGGCTGGCGGAGCACCGGCTGGCGCGTACCGCATCGATCATCGAGCGGTTGAAGCAAGCGGTGCGCGAAGGCGAATTGAAGCCGGGTACCGACGCCGAGACGTTGGGTGATTATTACGCCACGCTGATGCACGGCCTTTCGGTGCAGGCACGCGACGGCGTGCCGAAAAAGCGGCTGCACGATCTTGTCACCGTCGCCATGCAGGCGCTCGACGCAAGCCTTTCGCAAACGTCCTGAGTTCCGGGGCCGTTACGTCTGGCCCTCACTTGCCGGATTTCTCGGCGGCTTTCCTGGGAGTGACCGCCGCCGTCGGCGGCTCGGGCGGTTCGGCAGAGACAGCTTTCGGCGGTTCCGGCTCCGTTGCCGGGGCTTCGGGGCCGGCCTTGCTGAGCGCAACCGAGATACCGAACACCTTCCATTGCCGCTCGACCGGCGCAAAAAGAAGCTCGAAATTGACCTGCATCGGCACTGAGGGAAAGAAACCGGCCATATGCAGCATGCCGTTCGGCTCGATCTGCGGCAGCAGCGTCAGCTGCGGCTCCAGCACCGCGACGCCGCCGAGGTCGATGCCGTCATTGCGGTGGCCGGCGAAGATCTCAGCAAGCTTGGCGGCATTGTTGGCCTGGAAGCCCGGCGCGCCGAGGTCGCGCAGGACCGTATAGTTGCCGGTCCTGTTGGCCTGGTCGAGCGCCAGCAGCGAAGTACGCACCAGGATCAGCACGCCGTTGCGGTCGATATTGGCCGGCTTCGGCACTTGCGGCTTGGCCGATTTCTGGGTTTTTGACGTTTGCGCCAAAGCAGGCGGGACAAGCTGCGGAACGGCCGTCGTCAGCATCAAGGCTGCCAGCAACATTCTGCCCCCCGGCCGCACCGATTCCGGCAGCATCGAGCTCATGCCGGCTGCATCAGTTCAGTGTCCACGATGCGCCGACGCTGACGCCGACATCGCCGCGGTTTGTCGAGGCCGACACGGCGGCGTTGAGGCGGAAATCCAGGCTTGGGTTATAGCCGAGGCCGAGCGCCAGGCCCGATTGACCTTTGAAGTGGCCAAAGCCGCCGGCCAGCGACAATTTGCCTGGCCTGTCGTCGTAACGCAGGCCCGCCGTCGCCAGGGCAAGCGCCGTTCCGGCCCGGGCTTCCGAGCGGTTTTCGCTGACCTGCTCGCCAAGATCCTGCAACCCGCCCTCCAGCGCCCCGACGCGGCCGTCGAGCAGGGCGATGTTCGCCTCGTTGATCGTGGTGCGGCTGTCGAGGCTGAAGATTTGCGCGGTGTGCAGGTTGAGCGTGTTGGTGTTGTCGGTGATGCGCGTCTCATGGTCGGCGAGCTGCGCCGTATGGTTGCCGACCGTCGTATTGAGGGTGTTGATCTGGTTGGTATTGTTGGTGATGCGCGTCTCGTGATCGGCGAGCTGCGTCGTGTGCCCGCTGACCGTGGTGTTGAGCGAAGCGATCTGGGTGGTGTGGGCCGCCACGTCGTCCGCCAGCCCTTCGATCTCGTCGATGTTGACGGAAGCCGTCGCCAAATTGCCTGCCGCGTCGGATGTCACCAGATATTTCGTGCCGCCCTGGGCATTCTTGCTCTCAAAGCTGTTGATTCCCGCCAGAGTATAGGTGTTGACTTCCCAGCCGATGGCGACCTGACCGGCGCGGGTCGCCTTCACATTGGCCCCGATGGCGATGGAGTTGTTGAAATCGGCGTGTGCTCCCCAGCCGAGAGCTACGCTGTCGGATCCTGCCGCTTGAGAACCATTGCCGACTGCCGTGGCGATGTCCCCCGGAGCAAGGGCGACAAATCCGCATGCCATGCCTGTGGGTGACGCGCCGGCGAAGCCGCCGCCACCCCCGACCTCTTCGCATACAAAAGCAGAGGCTGGTGATGGTATCGAGCCCAGAGTCAGCCCTGCGAAAAGCGCTCCGCCTGACAAGTATCTCTTCCAAGAATGCGTCGTCAGGTGCCGCCCCTCCGGCCCGTCCGCTCTCAAAGAAAAATTACTCTTCCTGCGACCTGTCATTGCAGACCCCCTTCTTCGACGCCGCCATGCGGGCGGTATACCCAATCCTTGTTCGTCACGGCGGAGCTTTGAACGTCGCGATCAGCGCTCAAGATGGTGCGGCGGCAAGCTCCAAGATTTGCATATCATGCATGAAGACCGCGGCAGCCTGACAAGTCGGCAAATGCCTACAAGCCAGGGAAAAGACTCAGCTTTGCAGAGCTAACGACACCTGCTGTTGTCATCGTGCAACACCGGAGCTGACCGCTGCCGACCTCACGGGAACGGCCGCGCTTTTCAGCAGTGCCATCAGCTGGCTTTGACGGTTGGTTCCGGTTTTTCGGAAGATTCGATCAAGATAGATGCGAGCCGATTTGACGGCGATGCCGATTTCTACCGCGGCCTGCTGTACGGAACGGCCGGCGGCAAGCTCGATTGCGAGCCGGGCTTCTGCCGGCGTCAGGTCGAACAGGCCGGAAAGGATATTGGGCGATGGGACGGTCGTACTGATGCTGACCGCAGTCGCGGCGACGAGAATGTCGGCGCCCGAAAAAATGTCATACGCGGCGCGGCGCAATGGCAAAAGATGGACGATCAGCGCGGGCCGTCCCTTCGTGCCCGGAACAGGGATAGATCGCACGACGCGATTATCCTGGTTGTGCGCGATGGCTTGCTGGAAAAGTGTGTTTGCCGGTTCGTCGGCGAGCGCCATGCCGCCATGGGCCAAGGCGACGAACACGTCCGCCATGTCTTCCATAAGGCCGTTGGCCGTCAGCACGCGGCCCGATCCGCTCATGACTGCCGCCGGCAGCCCGATCTCGCTTAGAACTGACACGGCGGTCCTGGCCCGCTCCAGGCCGAGGCGCCCGGCGACAAGACCGGCCCGCGCAAAATGCGGCCTCAGTCCGTTCAGCAGGTCGATCGCGATCTGATCATGCTTCTCGCCCTTTAGCCAGCGCGGGAAGGCGAGCAGGACAAGCTCTCCGCTGGGCATGGGAATCGGCGCGAAGGCAGGCGATGTGACGCCGAATCTTCTTGCTGAGGCATCCACCGGATCGCGCTCGATCTCTTCGCCGGTCATGAGATCGTCCATCCGCACAAAACTTGCAGGCTGAGTGCTGAAGACGCGCTGTACGGACTGGGACAGATTCCAGTTGCCCTCGGCCATGATCGCGTCGAGCATCGGCTGGAGATGAGCATTGCCAAGCGCGCGAAGCGGTGAATGATCGCTGACCACGAAAATCGCACCGCCCGCCGAGCGAGTGAGCGCGCTGATCGCCTCCAGCGTCTGCGGCCATAGCTCGGCCGCGAACGCGGCTTCGTAGATCCGATCTACGATGGTGAAGGCTTCTTCATTGTGCGGCAGTTCCGGCATCGGCGCCCCCATGGCTGGCGAAGCAAGAATTGAGGACACATCTTGCCACGCATAATTGTGTCGCGGAAGCTTTCAGCCCCGGCTTTACGGATCGCTTACGGGCGTCCCCAACGGCGCTGCGCAGGGCAATACAGAAGGGCGCCTTGCGATCGAGCGTCGCGGTTGAGGCTCTTTCGGCATGGTTTATGAATTGCTTGACCCGATTGTGAATTCGGGCCGGGTTGAAGCGTGACCCCAAAAAGGCCATGCTTTACCTGTAAAGATCGAGTCTACGGCGATCCCGCTGACGCGGAGATGGCGTTTGGCTGAAAGGGATATGATGCGGCAAGGATATGCGCGCTGGCTGACGGGGCTGGCAATCGCGACGGGCATGGCGATCTCGGCTTTGCCGGCGCATGCCAGACAGACCGCCGAGCCGGTCAGGATCACATCCTTCTCGGGAGCCTATCTCGCCGCGCGGATCGCCGAAGGCGATAACGACCTCGACAGCGCCATTTCCTATTACAAGCAGGCGCTTGCGTTCGATCCGAACGATACTGGACTGCAGCAGAGCCTGATGCTGTCGCTGATCGCGCAGGGTCGCTTCGACGAGTCCCTGGTCTATGCCGACAAGCTCAAGGCGGTTCCCGACGTCGAGCGCTTCTCGCGCCTGGCGCTGGCCATCGATTCCTTCCACAAGAAGGATTTCTCCAAGGCCGAATACTGGCTCAAGCTGTCGCTCGAATCCGATCTCGACCGGCTGATCTCCGGCGTCATGACCGGCTGGGCCAAGCAAGGTGAGGGCGACGCCGGCGAGGCCATGGCTTCTATCGACAAGCTGCAGGGCCCCGACTGGTTCAGCCCGTTCAAGTCGTTCCACCGTGCCTTGATTGCCGACGTCTCGGGCCTGCCCGACAGGGCGGATGCGCTCTACACCGCCACCCTGCAAGACACGGCCGCTGGCGGTGCGGCCCCCGAAACCTGGATGCGCAACGCGCAGGCCTACGCCTCTTTCCTCGCCCGCAAAGGCGACAAGGCCAAGGCGCTGTCGGTGCTCGACAAGGCCGAGGCGTTTGCGCCCGGCAAGGTCGAGATTGCAGCGCTTCGCGACAAGATCAACAAGGGCGAAAAGATCGAACCATTCGTTGCCGGTCCCTCGGACGGCGCCTCGGAGATCCTGCTCGATCTCGCCACCGCGCTCAACCGCGGCGGCGGCGAGCCGTTCGTGCGGCTCTATCTGCGATATGCCCTGGCGCTGCGGCCCGGCAACGACGCGGCGCTCGTTCAGCTTGCCGCCGTTGCCGAGCAGTTGAAAGACGGCGAGGGCGCCATCGCGCTCTATCGCCGCATTCCCGCCGGCTCGCCGCTGAAGGAGCTTTCGGACCTGCAGCTTGGCCTCAATCTTGCCGATCTTGACCGCAATGACGAGGCGATCGCTCACCTCAAGGCCATCGTCGATGCGCATCCAGACGACATGCGCGCCTATCTGGCGCTCGGCGGCGTCTATTCCGCGAAGGAGGATTTCCGCTCCGCCGCCAATCTTTACGACAAGGCAGTCGAGGTGCTGAAGACGCCGACCGCCGCCAACTGGAACATTTTCTACCAGCGCGGCATCGCCTATGAGCGGCTGAAGGAATGGCCGAAGGCCGAGCCGAATTTCCGCAAGGCGCTGGAGCTCTACCCCGACCAGCCGCAGGTCCTGAACTATCTCGGCTATTCCTGGGTCGACAAGAACATGAACCTCAAGGAAGGCCTCGCGATGATCCAGAAGGCCGTCGACCTGAGGCCGAGCGACGGCTACATCGTCGACTCGCTGGGCTGGGCCTATTACCGCCTTGGCCAGTTCGACGACGCGGTGCGCGAAATGGAACGCGCCGTTTCGTTGAAGCCGGAGGATCCGGTGCTCAACGATCACCTCGGCGACGCCTACTGGCGCGTCGGCCGCAAGCTGGAAGCCACCTTCCAGTGGAACCAGGCCCGCGACCTGAAGCCGGACCCGGATGTGCTGTCCGCCTTGCAGCAAAAGCTGATGAAGGGCCTGCCGCCGATCGAATCCAACACGGCGCAGGAAACCCCCAAGGTGAAGCCCGAGCCGGCGCCCGCCCCGAAGGGGTGACCCCTTTGCCTTGACGGTCGCGGAGCGGCACTCTACGAGGTGCCGCATCCCGCCGGAGGCCGCCGTGACCATTGATATCCCTGCCCACATGCATCCCAGCCGCTCGTTCCAGGGGCTGATCCTGACTTTGCATAATTACTGGGCGGACTATGGCTGCGTCGTCCTCCAGCCTTACGACATGGAAGTCGGCGCCGGCACATTCCATCCGGCCACGACATTGCGCGCGCTCGGCCCAAAACGCTGGAACGCGGCCTATGTCCAGCCGTCGCGCCGCCCCAAGGACGGCCGCTATGGCGAGAACCCGAACCGGCTGCAGCACTATTACCAATACCAGGTGATCCTGAAGCCCAATCCGCCCAATCTGCAGGAGCTTTACCTCGGCTCGCTGGCCGCGATCGGCATCGATCCGCTGCTGCACGACATCCGCTTCGTCGAGGACGACTGGGAAAGCCCGACGCTGGGCGCCTGGGGGCTGGGCTGGGAGTGCTGGTGCGACGGCATGGAGGTGTCGCAGTTCACCTATTTCCAGCAGGTCTGCGGCATCGAATGCGCACCGGTAGCGGGCGAGCTCACTTACGGGCTGGAGCGGCTGGCCATGTATGTGCAGGGCGTCGACAATGTCTACGACCTCAATTTCAACGGCCGCGAAGGCGCCGACAAGGTGACCTACGGCGACGTCTTCCTGCAGGCCGAGCAGGAATATTCGCGCCACAATTTCGAATTCGCCAACACCGCGATGCTGCTGCGTCATTTCGAAGACGCCGAAGCCGAGTGCAAGGCGCTGCTACAAGCCGGCGCGCCGGCGTCGAACGACAATGTGGCGATGCACAGGATGGTCTTCCCAGCCTACGACCAGTGCATCAAGGCCAGCCACGTCTTCAACCTGCTCGACGCACGCGGCGTCATTTCCGTCACCGAGCGCCAGAGTTACATCTTGCGGGTGCGCAATCTGGCCAAGGCCTGCGGCGAGGCGTTTCTGCTGACCCAGGCGGGCGGAATGGCGGCTTAAAGCGCGTCGCGTTCGACCGGCCTCATGCGACGCGCTTTAGATTCTCATTTTCATGCATGTCGTTATCGCAAAACCGCTGCACACTTTTGCGCGACATGCACATTAGCTCCAGGCGATTTCGACAGGAGCGCTGATTGGCAACGTGCCTCGGCCGCTGGAACCGGCCATTGTCCGCAGCGCTTGCCTGACGCCGGGCATCGAGAACGTGCCATGCACCTGTGCTGTAAAACAGGCGCTGAGCGCGAGGATCTGCAGGAATGTCGATGCCGTTTTCATGGTCGTCCAGCCAATAGCTCTCTGCCTGAGCGTTGGTCGCTTCAGCGCTGCGTTCGGTTCATGGAAATCTTTGATCCAAGGACGGGCGGACCGGTGCGTGTCCGACAGGCGGCTGAATTTTTTCGGAAATCGCCGTTGGACGCCTGATCGTGCTGGCCCGATCTTGCTGGGAAGGGTGACAGCAGCCGACCGAGTTGCTATGCCCCGCTTACCTCCGCCTCGATGGGGGAGGACGCCGCGAAGCGGCGGCTGTTTTTGTCGCGTGAGCTCTTTCAATGCCTGACCTGCTTCTAGAACTTCGTTCCGAGGAAATCCCCGCGCGCATGCAGCGCAAGGCGGCCGGCGACCTGAAGAAGCTTTTGACCGACGGTCTGGTCGAGGCCGGGCTAACCTATGAGGCGGCGCGCGAATATTGGACGCCGCGCCGGTTGGCGCTCGACATCCGCGGCCTGACCGCGCGCTCGAAAGACATCAGCGAGGAGATCAAGGGCCCCTCGACCAAGGCGCCCGAGCAGGCGGTGCAAGGTTTTCTACGCAAGGCCGGCCTTGCCTCGATTGCCGACGCGCATGTTCATTCCGATCCGAAGAAGGGCGACTTCTACGTCGCCCATATTGCCAGGCCGGGCAGGCCGGCGGAGCAGATCATCGCCGAGCTGGTGCCGGGCATCATCCGCAACTTCCCCTGGCCGAAATCGATGCGCTGGGGGCCGGCTTCGGCCAAGCCCGGTTCGTTGCGCTGGGTGCGGCCGCTGCAATCGATCCTGTGCACCTTCGGCCCCGAAACCGCGGAGCCGGTGGTGGTCGAGTTCGAGATCGACGGCATCCGTTCAGGCAATGTCACCTACGGCCACCGTTTCCATGCGCCGGGCGCCATCACGGTGCGCCGCTTCGATGATTATGTCGCCAAGCTTGAGGCGGCCAAGGTCGTGCTCGATGCCGACCGGCGCAAGGAGATCATTCTTGCCGATGCCAGGAACCTCGCCTTCGCCAGCGGGCTCGACCTCGTCGAGGACGAGGGGTTGCTGGAGGAAGTGTCGGGCCTGGTCGAATGGCCTGTCGTGCTGATGGGCGAATTCGAGCAGGATTTTCTGACCATTCCGGCCGAGGTGATCAGGCTCACCATCCGCGCCAACCAGAAGTGTTTCGTGACGATGCGCCAAATCTCCCCCTCAAGGGGGGAGATCAGCCAGTCGCCGCTCTCCAACCGCTTTATCCTGACCGCCAACATCGAGGCCAAGGACGGCGGCAAGGAGATCGCCCACGGCAACGGCAAGGTGGTGCGCGCGCGCCTGTCCGACGCGCTCTATTTCTGGAAGACCGACCAGGGCGACCTGCCGGATCTCGACCAGTTGCAGGCATCGGCGGAAAAGTTCGGGCTCGATCTGAACAAACCGCTCGACCAGCGCATGGCCCGCCTCGACCATCTCGGCGTCACCTTCCACGCCAAGCTCGGCACGCAGGGCGAGCGGGTGGAGCGCATCAAGCGGCTGGCGGAAGAACTGGCGCCGGTCGTGGCGAGTTCAATCTCCCCCCTTGAGGGGGAGATGGCCGGCAGGCCAGAGGGGGTCGCTTCGGCTGGCGCGACGCGATCTGGCCTTTCGAAGAAAGAGGAAGTCGGCGCTCCACGCGAGCCGACCCCCTCTGTCGCCTTCGGCGACATCTCCCCCTCAAGGGGGGAGATTACCGCGCTGGCGCGTCGCGCTGCCGTTCTGGCCAAGGCCGATCTCACCACCGAAGTCGTCGGCGAATTCCCCGAGTTGCAGGGTCTCATGGGCCGCAAATACGCACTGCTGCAAGGCGAGCATCCCTCCGTCGCCGCCGCGATTGAGGAACACTACAAGCCGCAGGGACCGTCCGATCGCGTACCGACCGATCCGGTTTCGATCGCCGTCGCGCTGGCCGACAAGCTTGATACGCTGGTCGGGTTCTGGGCCATTGATGAAAAGCCGACGGGATCGAAGGACCCCTATGCGCTGCGGAGAGCGGCGCTGGGCGTGATCAGGATTTTGGTCGAGAATGGGATTCAGTACCGACTTTTGCGGTTACCTGTCTACGAGGTCATGGAGCCTACCTATCAACCACGTGCCTCCGTTCTCGATGATCTTACTTCCGATGATTTTTACCGAATTGATTTCGACAATATGATCGACTCAATCGAGGAAGATCAGGTCGACCAAGTCGATCGCGACTTGCTGGAAAAAACAGTCAGATTCGCGCGCCGGAAATTTGATCTTGAGAAGTTCGAAGATTCAAAATCTGAAGAAGATGGTTCGCGGTATCACGTTGAGATCAAAGGTCCGGTTTTCGATTTTGCCAACCCTCACCGCGACCTCCTCGCCTTCTTCCACGATCGCCTAAAGGTCTATCTCCGCGACCAGGGCGCGCGGCATGATCTGATCGACGCGGTGCTGGCGGCAGGTTCGCGCCCAATCTCCCCCCTAGAGGGGGAGATGTCGGCGAAGCCGACAGAGGGGGGCGCTGTCCCGCCAGCCTCTCATTCTGTCGCGCCCCCCTCTGCCCTGCCGGGCATCTCCCCCGCAAGGGGGGAGATTGGCCTATCGCAAAACGACGACCTCCTGCAGATCGTCCGCCGTGTCGAGGCGCTCGGCTCCTTCCTCGACACCGAGGACGGCAAAAACCTGCTTGCCGGCACCAAGCGCGCGGCCAACATTGTGGCTGCCGAAGAGAAGAAGGGGACGGCGATCGCAAGCAGCGTTGAGCCGGCTCTGTTCCGGGAGAACGCCGAAAAAACCTTGTTTGCGGCGGTCAATCAGGCCGAGAGGCAAGCCGGCGAAGCAATTGAAAACGAAGACTTTTCCGCCGCCATGCTGGCGCTTAGCGTGTTGCGCGAGCCAGTTGATTCATTCTTTGAGAAAGTCCTGGTAAACGATGAGGACCAGGCGGTGCGCGCCAATCGCCTGGCATTGCTCGCCCGCATCCGCGCGGCGACGGACCGGGTCGCCGATTTCTCGAAAATAGCCGGCTGACATCCGCGAAAAAATCATCGCTTGTGCTTCAGGCCCTATTTGGGCTGGTCGGGAGCTGCTAGCGGCGCAGGCTGCGGCGCGGCCGGCTCAGGGGTTTTGCTGGCGACCTTTGGATCGGCCTTGCTGTTCGCGGCGGGCGCGGCAGCGGTGGCCGGCGCGGCTTTGGGCGCGGGCGTTGCAAAGGCATCGCCGACGATACCGCCGCGAATGATCATCGGGCTTCCGTTGAAGCCATGACTCGGCTGGCTCGGGATTGCCGCGACCTTTTCATCGGTGACGTTTTCATTAATGTCAGGCAACGGCGCGCCGAGCGCGACGATCGACGGTGTTTTCGCCCGTTCGAGCGCGCCGACACTTACCACCGACGGCGTTGCAGTCGTCTGCCCGACAAAAACCAGCGATGAAGCCTGCGCCGTGCCGGCCATAACCCCCAGGCCAAGCGCACCAACGATACGCATCGAAAACATGATAGGTCCCCTTGTCCAAGAAGACGGCACCCTAGCCGAGGGCAATTGATGCCGGCTTGCGAGGAAGCATAGCATTTTAGCGATTTGCGATTCGCCAACGCCTGGGCTTGCCCGCCCGGCGTCGCCGTATTAGGCACCCGCATCCGTGAGGTGACGACAGTGGCTGAAATTCGTGCCGTCGACGAGGCGATGGAAAGGGCGTTGGCGCTGCTCGAGAGCGGCGATGTCGTCGCCATCCCGACCGAGACCGTCTATGGGCTGGCCGGCGACGCGACCAACGGCGTTGCCGTGGCTCGTATCTTCGAAGCCAAGGGCCGACCTCGCTTCAACCCGCTGATCGCCCATATTGCCGATCCGGCGATGGCCGAGCGCATCGCGCTGTTCGATCCGCTGTCGGAAAGATTGGCGCAGGCATTCTGGCCGGGGCCGCTGACACTCGTGCTGCCGCAACGGCCCGGCAACGGCATTCATCCGCTGGTCACCGCAGGGCTGGACACCATCGCGCTGCGCATGCCGAAAGGCTTTGGCGGCGAGCTGATCGCCAGGTTCGGTCGCGCGCTGGCGGCGCCCAGCGCCAATTCCTCAGGCAGGATCAGCGCCACGACGGCGGAAGCCGTGGCCGCCGACCTCGGCCCCAGGATCAAGCTGGTGGTCGATGGCGGCGCGACGCCGGTCGGGCTGGAATCGACCATCCTCAAGGTCGAAACTGGAAAGCTGCGGCTGTTGCGGCCGGGCGGTATTGCCGCCGGAGAGATCGAAGCGGTCGCTGGGATGAAGTTGCTGCGCGGCGCTTCGGGCATCGAGGCGCCCGGCATGCTCGCCTCGCACTATGCACCAGGTGCGGCGGTGCGGCTCAATGCTGCGGAGGTCACACCGGGCGAAGCCTTGCTGGCCTTCGGCCGCAGCCGTGCCGAAGGCTGGCGCGATGCAGCCGCACTGCGCAATTTGTCGGAGACCGGCGACCTGCGCGAGGCAGCGAGCAATCTCTTCGCCCATCTGCAGAATCTCGATCGCAGCGGCGCCAGAACCATCGCCGTCGAGCCGATCCCGTTCGACGGCTTGGGCGAGGCGATCAACGACAGGCTTTCGCGCGCCGCCGCCCCGCGTGACAAGATCGCCCCTCGTGACAAGATGGATTGGGCACCATAGTTTCCACCCATGAACGACATTTCCCCCGACCTCGACCCCGCCGTCGTCGCGCGCTTTGCGGCAATCGTCGGCGACAAATATGCGCTGCGTGATCAGCAGGACATCGCACCGTACCTCGCCGAGCGGCGCGGACTTTGGCACGGCAGGACGGCGCTGGTGCTGAGGCCGGGGACCGTCGAGGAGGTCAGCCGCATCATGCGGCTGGCGACCGAAACCGGCACGCCCATCGTGCCGCAAAGCGGCAACACCGGGCTGGTCGGTGCCCAGGTGCCCGACGCATCCGGCCGCGAGATCGTGCTGTCGCTGTCGCGGCTGAACCGCATCCGCGAAATCGATACGCTGTCCAACACGGTGACGGTCGAAACCGGCGTCATCCTGCAGACGCTGCAGGAAGCGGCCGATGCCGCCGACCGGCTGTTTCCGCTGTCGCTTGCCGCGCAAGGTTCCTGCCAGATCGGCGGCAATCTCTCCTCCAACGCCGGCGGCACCGGCGTGCTTGCCTACGGCAATGCGCGCGAGCTGTGCCTCGGCGTCGAAGTGGTGCTGCCGACCGGCGAAGTGTTCGACGACCTGCGCAAGCTGAAAAAGGACAATACCGGTTACGATTTGAAGAACCTGTTCGTCGGCGCGGAAGGCACGCTCGGCATCATCACCGCCGCCGTGCTCAAGCTTTTCCCCAAGCCCAAGGGGCGCGAGGTGGCGTTTGCCGGCCTGTTATCGCCGGAGGCGGCACTGTCGCTGTTCAGCCTGGCGATGGATCGTGCCGGGGCAGCGCTCACCGCCTTCGAGCTGATCGGCCAGAGGCCCTACGACTTCACGCTTGCCCACGCGCAAGGCGTGGTGCGGCCGCTGGCCGGCGATTGGCCGTGGTATGTGCTGATGCAGATCTCGTCGGGCCGTTCGGCCGACGATGCCAGGGCCCTGATCGAGGAGGTGCTGGAGGCAGGCCTCGAGCAAGGGATCGTCGGCGATGCGGTGATCGCGGCAAGCATGGCCCAGGGCGACGCGTTCTGGAATTTCCGCGAGGTGCTGCCCGAGGCGCAGAAACCGGAAGGTGCCTCGATCAAGCACGACATCTCGGTGCCGGTGGCGTCAATTCCGCCCTTCATCGAAAAGGCCGCCGGCGCCGTGCAGTCGGTCAGTCCCGGCGCACGGGTAGTCTGCTTCGGCCACATGGGCGACGGCAATCTGCACTACAACATCTCCCGGCCGGTCGACGGCGATGACGAGGCGTTTCTCGGCCTTTACCACGTCATGAACAAGGCCGTGCACGACGTCGTGCGCTCGTTTCATGGCTCCATCTCAGCCGAGCACGGCATCGGCCAGTTGAAGCGGGACGAATTGATCGCGACGGCACCGCCGATGACGATCGAGCTGATGCGCAGGGTGAAAGCCGCGTTCGACCCGGCCGGCATCATGAATCCCGGTAAGGTTATCTGATCCTTTCGCCGGCCTGCGCCGGTTCGCAATCCGATAACCATCCGCCCCGGATCAGCAAAATTTAACCGACTTTCTTAAGCGCGAGGATAAGAAGCTCGCGCTAATGTTTCTCCACAACGAGGCTGGGAAAACCGGCCCGGAGAACCGGAAACACCGGCTCTCAGGAGAAACAGGAAAGGCACGACATGAACACTGGACTGAAGCCAGTCTGGGCCGGGCGCAATATGCGCCTTGATCCATTCCGCCTGCCGCAGGTGGTGAGCTACGCGACGCGTGACGACTATGGCGACGTTACCTTCACCATCGACCAGCGCGGCGCGGTTATCCGCCGCACGCTGGAGATGAGCGGCGTGCCGGCGATCATCGCTCTGCCCGCCAACGCGTTTCGCGGCGTCGCCGCCCGCGCCATGGAGGATCCGGATGGCAATGTCACAGTGACGCTCGAGCTTCTGCACAACGACCCGATGCTGTCGGTGCCGCTGCTGGTCGCCGACGATCTCGACGATGTCGCCGCCGACTGGCGCGCCTGGGCCGACGCCTACCGCCTGCCGATGCTGCTGATCGAGGCCGACGGCATTGCCCGCACGCTGGAAGAATCGCTTGGCGCCGCCATCAAAGCGCTGCCGGCGCAGGACCGCCGCAAGGGTCGCGTCTCGACCATGCGCCGCCCGCGCTTCCTCGCCCGCCGCCGCGCCGGCGATCTCGGCCTCAGGCTGGTCATCGGCGGCGAGGAGCTTATTTCGCGGGAGTAGCTAAACCAACGGCTTCAGCGCCACCCAGGCCGCGCCGCCGATCAGGCCGAGGAAGATCAGCCAGCCGACCTGGTTGTTCGATCTGAACAGCCTCAGGCACTGGTCCGGATCGTCGATGTCGAGCACGGCGATCTGCCGCGCCATATGCGCGCCGGCGGCGATCAGCCCGGCGAGCGCCGGCACCGGTGCCTGCGCCGAGGCAAAGGCAATGGCGAAGCAGACCAGCGCTCCGCCATAAAGCCCGGCCAGCCAGGCTTTGGTGTTATCGCCGAACAGGCGCGCCGTCGAGCGCACGCCGACGATGGCGTCGTCTTCCTTGTCCTGATGCGCATAGATCGTGTCGTAGCCGATCACCCACAGAATCGAGCCGATGTAGAGCATGATTGCCGGCCCATCGAGATCGCCGAACTCGACCGCCCATCCCATCAGCGCTCCCCAGGAAAAGGCAAGGCCGAGAACCAGTTGCGGCCAATTGGTATATCGCTTCATGAACGGATAGATGGCGACGATGACCAGCGAGCCGATGCCGAGCGAGATGGCAAAGCTGTTGAACTGCAAAAGCACGGCGAGGCCGACCAGTGCCTGCAGGACAACAAACATCCAGGCCTGTCGGCGCGTGACCTTGCCGGCCGGCAGCGGCCGCGAGCGCGTGCGTTCCACCTGGTTGTCGATGTCCTCGTCGACCAGGTCGTTGTAGGTGCAGCCGGCGCCACGCATGGCGAACGCACCGAGAAAAAACAGCAGCAGGTACCACGGCGACGGCAGCAGCGAGAGCAGCGGATCCGTCGGACGCGGATAGGCGCTCGCGGCAAGTGCAGCCGACCACCAGCATGGCCACAGCAGCAATTGCCAGCCGATCGGCCGGTCCCACCGGGCAAGCTGCGCATAGGGCCACAACCCCCGCGGCAGCGCGCGATAAACCCAGTGGCCGCTCGGCGCATCGGCGACGCGGCCTTGGGCCGCTTTCGACTGGACGGTTTCCATTTTGCTGAAGTGGCAGCAGAGGCGAATGCCGTCAAGCGTCAAGCAGCCCCGCACGCTCGCCACGCGCAATCGGCGCTTCGGCAGCCAAATGTCTTGACCCGTCGGGCGCGGCGCAATAGCGCAGTCCTGGTCTTGGAATGACGAGGAATCTGGGCATGCGTGTTTTACTGATCGGCTCCGGCGGACGAGAACATGCGCTGGCCTGGAAGATGGCGGCGTCACCGCTGCTGACCAAACTCTATGCGGTGCCTGGCAATCCGGGGATCGGCCGCGAAGCCGAACTGGTGAGGCTCGATATTGCGGATCACAAGGCGGTGGCCCGGTTTTGCCGCGAGAATGAAATAGACCTCGTCGTGGTCGGGCCGGAAGGGCCGCTGGTCGCCGGCATTGCCGACGACCTGTGCGCCGAGGGCATCCGCGTCTTCGGCCCGTCAAAGGCGGCGGCACGGCTGGAAGGATCAAAGGGTTTCACGAAAGACCTCTGCGCCAAATACGGCGTCCCGACCGCCGCCTATGGCCGCTTCGGCGATCTGGCTTCGGCCAGGGCGTATGTCGAGAAGACGGGTGCGCCGATCGTCATCAAGGCCGACGGCCTAGCTGCCGGCAAGGGCGTCACCGTCGCCATGACGCTTGACGAGGCGCGGACCGCGCTCGACGCCTGTTTTGATGGCTCCTTCGGCCAAGCCGGCACGGAAGTGGTGGTAGAGGAGTTTCTCGTCGGTGAAGAAGCAAGTTTCTTCTGCCTGTGCGACGGCACCACCGCGCTGCCCTTCGGCACGGCGCAGGACCATAAGCGCCTCAGTGACGGCGACACCGGCCCGAACACCGGCGGCATGGGCGCCTATTCGCCCGCGCCGGTGATGACGCCGGAGATGATCGACCGAACCATGCGCGAGATCGTCGAGCCGACCATGCGCGGCATGGCTGAAACAGGCGCTCCGTTTTCCGGCGTGCTGTTCGCCGGGCTGATGATTACTGACAAGGGGCCGAAGCTGATCGAATACAACACCCGTTTCGGCGACCCGGAATGCCAGGTGCTGATGATGCGGCTGAAGGACGATCTGCTCGTCCTGCTCAACGCCGCCGCTGACGGCCAACTGGCGCACACCTCGGTGCGCTGGCGCGACGACGCGGCGCTCACCGTGGTGATGGCGGCCAGGGGTTATCCCGGAGCGCCGGAAAAGGGCTCGGTCATCCGCGGCGTCGAGGCGGCGGCGGGCGAGGGCGTCGAGATATTTCATGCCGGCACCGCGATAAACGGCGGCGCACTCGTCGCCAATGGCGGTCGCGTGCTCAACATCACGGCGACCGGCCGCACCGTCGGCGAGGCGCAGAAGAGGGCTTACGCCGCGCTCGACAGGATCGACTGGCCGCAAGGCTTTTGCCGCCGCGACATTGGCTGGCTGGCACTGGCGCGCGAGCAGTCGAACTGACGCTTCAGGCGGCCTCCGGCTTCAGTGCAGGCCGCTGTAGAATTCGGTCGAGACGGTGCTGACCGCACCGGCGGCGGAGACAATTCCAGGGTCCGATGCCGCACGCTTTTCGTTTCGCATCCAGGCAACATATTCGGCAATCCCGCGGGGAAGGCTCGGCGCCGTCTTGGCCGTAGGCATTTGAAAACCGCTGCTGAATTTGGCCAAGCGCGTTCTAAATACCGCGACCAGTTGCTCGAGGCTCGGGGGTGCTGCCACGGTGGCGTAGGTCATGGCAGCGCCGGCGAGCCCCGCCTCGCGTGAGAGCGGCACCGGTATCAAGGCGAGATAATCCGGCTGCACGTCGATCAGGCCGCCGAATGGCCACTGCGCGCGCAATTCCGTCGCGTTCATCGGCGCGACGCTGACGTCGATATCGTTGGGTGTGCCCGCGACCCGGTAGGGACAGCGGAATCGGCCGCAATTTGCTCGCGCCGAAAACTGCCAGAGCGCATAGCCCTGCCAGTTGCCCATCGGAAAATGCAGGCCGATGTCTGGCTTGTAGCGCGCATACCACAGCGGCAGCCGGGACAGGAGCGGGTATTTATACTTGTTGTCGGCGATATGCCGGGCTGTCGTGCCGTTGGTGTAGAGCACCGGAAAGCGGCCAACCCGACGATGCACATGGCGCACGAATTCCTCGGCATCCTCGAGCGACATCCATTGGGTGGGATCATCGTCCTCGATATCGAGGGCAAGCAGGTCATCCGGCCCGGGTTTCACGAAATTGATGAAATTATTGGCCTGTCCCACGGGGTTGCCGGGGCGGGCGAGATGATAGGCACCCCATTTCAGGCCCAGTGCCTTGGCCACCACCTTGCGCGTCTGGAACAGTTCCTGTGCCATCGCATGGCGTTTCCAGAGCGTCTTGCACAGCCGCAGCTCGGTCTCGTCGCCGAAACAGAAATAGGGTGGCGGCATTCCGTCCGATGCCTTGTTGATGAAGCCGACAAGACGCTTGTCGGCGGCTAGCCGGGTCCAGTCGATGGAATTGTATTCGTAGGCGTCGACGACCAGCGCCCGGTCCGCATCCTTCCAAGGTTCGGCGAAATCCGAGGCCTTTGCCGGCGTCAGCGCCAGGGTCATCGCGGCCGCGACAAGGAGGAGCGCTGAGCGGACAAGGGGGCGCGCCGACGTTTTCAAGCAGCAGATCCTTGCTGGCCAAAGTCAAATCCTGAACCGCCATGGTTAAGGAAATGCTCTCGATCGCGGCCCGGGGATGCCACGGCTCGGACAGCTTCTCCGTCGATGGTTTTGATGGTCGTCAATGTCGAGAGCGGGTTTGAAACGGGTCGGGCGCCGGCACTTGCGACAGCGTTCCCGCCGTCTCGCGCTTACGGTGATGGGCGAGCGAGCATTGCGGCGAGCACAATATGCCGCGATCAGACCAATAGGCTGCTCCGTTCTCCATCTTACCTTCGTGGTAGCAAAAACCGGCCGCCCGGTAGGGCAGGCCGCATTCGATGCAGCGATAGGCGTCAGGTCTGGCGAGCACGGGCGGTCCGATCCGGTGTTCCTGATTCCGCCGGTCGAACTTATCCCGGCTTTTGCCGAATTTAGCCTGCGTCGCAGGAATTGGCAAAATCCGCGTGACAAAGTTTGACGTTTACGTAAAAAGAAGATCGCCTGGGAAGCCGAAAGCAGATGATTTTGCCTCGGCACGGGTCTTAAATAGACCCTTCCGGACTGAGGGCGGCCGGACGGAGGAGGAGCGAGCGCCATGTATCGGGCACCGGTCGAGGAAATCGCCTTCACCCTGAAGCATGTCGCCGGCTTGAAGCCGACGCTCGATGCCGGCACCTTTGGCGAACTCGGCGAGGACCTCGTCGACGCCATTCTGGCCGAGGCCGGCCGCTTCGCCAGCGAGGAGGTCGCACCGCTCTACACGATCGGCGACCGGCACGGCGCGGTACTCGACGGCGCTGCCGTCACTACCCCGCCCGGCTGGAAGGAACTTTATCGCCGCTGGATCGGCGGTGGCTGGAATGCGCTGTCGGCGCCGGAAGCGTATGGCGGCCAGGCGCTGCCGGCCATGCTCGGCGTCGCCGCGCTTGAAATGTGGAACTCCGCCTCGATGGCGTTCGGCATCGCCCCGACGCTGACCATGGGCGCGGTCGAAGCACTCGACAAGCATGGTTCGCAGGCACTCAAGGCCAGATATCTGGAAAAGCTGGTCTCCGGCGAATGGATGGGCACCATGAACCTGACCGAGCCGCAGGCAGGCTCGGACCTGAATGCCTTGCGAACCCGCGCCGAACCGGCCGGCGACGGCACCTACCGGATCTTCGGGCAAAAGATATTCATCACCTATGGCGAGCACGATTTCACCGACAACATCATCCATCTGGTGCTGGCGCGGCTGCCGGACGCACCGCCCGGCACGCGCGGCCTGTCTTTGTTCCTGGTACCGAAATTCCTCGTCGGCGACGATGGCGCGCTGGGCGCACGAAACGACGTCTTCTGCTCCGGGCTGGAGCACAAACTGGGCATCCACGCTTCGCCGACCTGCACGATGATCTATGGCGAGGGCTTCGAAGGCAGCAGGCCCGGCGCGATCGGCTGGCTGGTCGGCGAGGAGAACAAGGGCCTCGCCTGCATGTTCACCATGATGAACAATGCGCGCCTTGCCGTCGGCATGCAGGGTGTCGCGGTCGCCGAGGCAGCGACGCAGAAGGCGCTCGCCTATGCAAACGACCGCCGGCAAGGCAAGGCGGCGAGCTATCGCGGTGCCGGCATGGTGCCGATCGTGCATCACCCTGACATCCAGCGCAGTCTTCTGACCATGAAGGCGCTGACCCAGATTGCCCGCGCCATCTGCTATTCCTGCGCCCACGCCATCGATCTCGCGTCGCGGAGCGAGGATGCAAAGCACTGGCAGGAGCGCGCCAATCTCTTGACGCCGCTGGCCAAGGCGTTTTCCACCGATGTTGGCGTCGAGGTCGCCTCGCTTGGGCTGCAGGTGCATGGCGGCGTGGGGTTCATCGAGGAGACAGGGGCTGCAGCGCTTTATCGCGACGCGCGCATTGCACCCATTTACGAAGGCACCAATGGCATCCAGGCGATCGATCTGGTGACGCGCAAGCTGCCGCTCGGCGGCGGTCGGCATGTGCATGGCTACATCGCCGAGCTCAAGGCCGTCGCCGATGCGGTGCAAGCGTCGAACCTTGAAGGCTTTGGCCGCACCGCCGATCGCCTCGACCAGGCGCTTGATGACCTGTCACAGGCGAGCCGTTCCCTGCAAGACCTGCAGGCCGAAGGCCGTCCGGACGAGGCGTTGGCCGGCGCCACACCTTATCTCAGGCTGATCTCGCTTGCCGCCGGCGGCGCCTATCTGGCGCGCGGCGCGCTTGCCGACCAAAGCCGAATCGCGCTGTGTCGGTTCTTCGCCGAAAACCTGCTTGGCGAAGTGGGCGCGCTCAAGGAGCGCGTCATCGGCGGCGCCGACAGTCTTGCCGTTGCCGGCAAAGCGCTGATTTCAGCCTGACGTTCGCACGCGCCGAAATTCACAAAGGCCCGAAATTCACAAAGGACCAATCCGTGACAGACCACATCCTCGTCGAACGCCAGGGTGCCATCCAGATCATCCGCATGAACCGTCCGGACAAGAAGAACGCCCTGACCCGCGCCATGTACGCGACGATGTCGGCGGCTCTTGCCGGCGGCGACGCCGATCCGGCAATCCGCGTCCATGTCTTTCTCGGCGTGCCCGGTGCCTTCTCGTCCGGTAACGACCTTGCCGATTTCATGGTCGTCGCCTCGGGCGGCGAAAGCGGCACCGAAGTCTGGCATTTCCTGATGGCGCTGGCCAAAGCGGAGAAGCCGATGGTTTCCGGCGTCGACGGCATTGCGGTCGGTATCGGCACCACGCTCAACCTGCATTGCGACCTGACCTTCGCCACGCCGCGCACAATGTTCCGGACGCCCTTCGTCGATCTCGGCCTTGTGCCGGAGGCAGGATCGAGCCTGCTCGCACCGCAGATACTTGGCCGGCAAGGCGCCTTCGCGCTGCTTGGCCTCGGCGAGGGCTTTTCGGCCGAGCGCGCCAAGGCCGCCGGGCTGATCTACGAGGTGGTCGAGGAAGAGGCACTCGAAGCATCGGTATTGGCGGCGGCGGGCCAGGTCGCTGCCAAACCGCCGCAAGCGCTAAGGATCGCGCGCGACCTGATGCGCGGCTCGCGCGACGACCTTGTCGAGCGCATCGGCAAGGAAAGCCAGCATTTCCGCGAGCGGCTCAAATCCGAGGAGGCCCGCGCTGCCTTGACGGCCTTCATGGCCAGGAAAAAGGCCTAGACCATCTGGCCTTGTCTCGCATCGTGGACCCGCCGGCAGCGACCGGCGGGCGGTTTCGCCACGCTCTCTTTGTCACATCGCCATTTTTTTACATTCGGCCTGGGCCTTTGCCGAAGACGTGTCGATCATGAATGTCTTGCCTTTGGCGTCGGTCATCAACATCATGCAATGCTTGATCGGTTTCGCCATTTTCATCATTTCGGCGCTCATCTTCGCGTCTGGCATCATGGTGCCCATATGCCCATCGGGCATGATCGCCATGACCTCCCCACCCTTCATCATCGTCATTGTCCCCATCGCCTCCTCCGCAAAGGCTTGCGAAGCGAAAAAGCCGGCAAGACCGGCTATCGTGACCAACCTGAGTGAATGCATTGCTTCCTCCTGAATTTGCGCCAGCGGCGCGTTGAGCCCTTTCCTGGTTCGTTGCGGCACGCTGGAACGTTTCACGCACACGAGATCGTGATCGTGGGATTGGAAACGCCAGGTCTCTATAGCCCGGCATGGGTCGCGCAGGAGCCTGATCTCCTGTGTCTCGATGCGACTTACATGGTCTGCGGCCAGCGCTGCGCGGCGTGCATGACGGTGAGGATTTCGACAGTTTCGCCGTCGATGCGACAAGGGACGATATACGGCACATCGACCAAGACGAGTTCCCGTGTCCCCTTGATGCGCCCGATGCGCCCCATCGCCGGCTGTTCGGTGAGATGTTCCGCCGCCGTTACGATACGCGCAATGATCCTCGCGGCCGCCTCGGGATTGTCTTTCTCAACATGCGTGCCGATTTCATCAAGCCGCCGCAACGCCCGCTTGGTCCAGCGGATTCGCTTATGGCTCATGCCTGGCGGGTGGATTTAACGTATTTTCTAACGACAGCCTCTACGTCGCTGGCACCCGCAAAATCGCCTTGCGAGGCTTCAGCCAATCCTGCCTCTATCTCGGCGAGTTGCCATTCCTCACGGGCTACAAAATCCTCAATGGCCTTCGCAGCCACGTAGGAGCGCGAGCGGTCGAGCTTCTCGGCAAGCCGGTCTAGCCGGTCTGCAGTTTCGTCACGAACGCGCACGGTAAAAGCCGTCATGGCCACATTCCTCTGGTTCACTATGATTATTAGTGAACCAAAGTGGTTCGTCAAGGATTGCCGCATCGTCCTCTACGGATAAAGTCTCACCTTGTCCCAGCCGCCCTCGGCGTTGCGCGAAAAGACGACACGGTCGTGCAGCCGGAACGGACGGTCGTGCCAGAACTCGATGGTCTGCGGCACGATGCGGAAGCCCGACCAGTGTTTTGGCCGCGGGATGTCGCCGATCGCGTGGCGCGCCGTATATTCGGCGACCGCCTTTTCCAGCGCGAAGCGGCTTTCCAGCGGCCGCGACTGCTTGGACGCCCAGGCGCCAATGCGGCTGCCGCGCGGACGGGTCGCATAATAGGCATCGGCTTCGGCGTCGGTGACGATCTCCACCGGGCCGCGCGCCCGCACCTGCCGGCGCAGCGATTTCCAGTGGAAGCACATCGCCGCTTTCATGCTGCCCAGGATCTCACGGCCCTTGGCGCTCTCGAAATTCGTGTAGAAGACGAAGCCACCTTCATCGAACCCCTTGAGCAGCACCATGCGCACATTCGGCATGCCCTCGGCATCGACCGTCGCCAGCGCCACGCTGTTGGGGTCGTTGATCTCGCTCTTCGTCGCGTCGTCGAGCCACGCCGCAAAAAGCCGGAACGGCTCCGCTGCCTCGGTAAAGTCACCGCTTGTTAACCCGGTTTCGCTCATAGTTTTCCCAAATTTATCGCCGGCTGGGGAGATTGCCGATTGTCGCGTATCGCGCAAGCTTTTGACAGTGGGCAATGGAGCGTTATCGCTTCGGCCAGTGCCAAAGCCATGATCGTGACAATCATCCTGCCGCTTGCCGCCTGTGGCGGGGGCGGCTTCAGCCTGGAGCAGACGGAGGTCGACCGCTCGATACTGACCTCGAGCACGCCGGCCTCGGTCACGCCGCTCGATCAGGACCGCGCCTCCGACCAGGCCACGATCCGCAACGCCGTGTCCTCCGCCGACGTTGAGCAACTGGCCGGGCAGGCCGTTCCCTGGGCGAATGCCGACACCGGCTCGCGCGGCTCCATCACCGAGCTCGCGGAATTCAGGGCTAACGGCGAGACATGCCGTCGCTTCACCGCTTCACGCGAGAGCTTCGACGGCGTCGCGCTGTTCAAAGGCGAAGTATGCCTGGCCGGCGGCAGCGCCTGGCGAATGCAGGATTTCAAGGCGCTCTGATTTTCCGCCGGAGACATAGTGGTAAGCCACTGGAATTTCTTCCTATGCAAGCGCATATAGGAGGCGATCATGGAACCACTCCTTCTCCAGGGCAGTAAGCATGCGCGACCCCTATGAGGTGCTGGGCGTTGCCAAGAACGCATCGGCCAAGGACATAAAATCGGCGTACCGGAAGCTCGCCAAGAAGTATCATCCGGACCAGAATCCGGATCCCAAGGCAAAGGAGCGTTTTGCCGCCGCCAACCAGGCTTACGAGATCGTCGGCGACGAGAAGAACCGGGCGGCTTTCGATCGCGGTGAGATCGACGCCGAAGGCAAACCGCGGTTCCAGGGTTTCGAAAGTGCGGCCGGCGGCGCCGATCCTTTCTCCGGTTTCCGCCGGCAGCAAGGGCCGGGCAGCGCGCATTTCGAATTCCGCACCGGCCGTCCCGGCGGTGATCCGTTCGACGGCAACAGCGACATCTTCAGCCAGATCTTCGGCGATGCTTTCAGCCAGCAGCGCGGAGCCGGCATGGGCGCCGGCCGCCGGATGCCGACCGCAGCCGACCTCAACGTCACGCTGGACGTCACCATCGAGGAGGCCGCAACCGCCCAGAAGGTGACGGCGATGTTCCCCGACGGCCGCAAGGTGGCGGTCAAGTTGCCGGCCTATGTCGAGGACGGTCAGACCATCCGGTTGAAAGGCCAGGGTGAGCAAGGACCGGGGCAGCCGGGCGATGCACTGGTCAAGATACGCTTCCGCCGGCACCCGCGCTACCGCGTCGAGGGCCGCGACCTGCATGTCGACCTGCCGGTGGAACTGGCCGATGCGGTGCATGGCGCCAAAGTGGCGGTCGAAACCCCGACCGGCAGGATTGCGGTCAATGTTCCCCCTTGGTCGAGCTCGGACAAGGTTCTGCGGCTGAAGGGCAGGGGCCTGCCGGAAAAGGCCGGCGGTCACGGCGATCTCTACGCGCATGTGCGACTGATGCTGCCGGAAGGCGGCGACGCCGAGCTCGAGGCGCTGATGCGTCGGCGAAAGGGCTGACAGTCGAAAAGGCTGGCGCTAATACCGTGTGGGAAAAGCGGGCTTGCGGACGCTTCTGCTATACACCGAACGTCTTGATTGGGCCAGGAGCGTTGTCGCCGAACTACTGCTCAGACGTCGCGTTTGGGCCGCTTCCTGCCTGTCCGGTTTCGGCGGTAGCATTCGAAAAGCGGACACACTCGTTGTACTGGCGCGACAGCTAAAATGCCGTTTGCCGCACCACGGCAAGGATGCCGAGGCCTCTCGGATATCGATGTGATGAATCCTTTCGCGTTCGTGTCGACAGGATTTAATGATCTCGGCCAGCGGTGACAACGACAAGCATTGCGTTGCGCTCGGATACCGCTACTTTCCCCCGGGAACTTGGCCTGGGTACAACCGTGAAAACATCAAAAATCACCGCCGTCGATTCTTCGACGATCTTGGAGGTAGGGCCACGGTGGGGAACTCCCGTCGCCAGTTATGTGGCCGAGCCGATGCGCCCGACGTCCGCCCTCTAGACCGAGGACAGCCCCGAGACGCAGACACGGAAGGCCGGTACCCAACCCGCGGATGAGAGTCTGATCAACCGTCGTCTCTGAGCTCCACCCAGCCCTGTGCAGCTTCAGCCGATCCGACTGCATGGCAAACCTGCCAAGCAGGCGAGCCTTCCTTCCTTCAACCTTGACAGGAAACATGAGAGACTAGTCGTTCAGCTTTCCGCCACGGTGTCCCATCGTCATCTTGGATGCGTACATCGTCGGTGAACGCTTGCCTGGAAGGTTCGCCTCGAGGACGATCTGTTCGACAAAGCCCTGGTTCATTTCGAATTCCACGCATTCGTCAAGCTTATCGACAATCCAGAGCATATATTTCTCTGGGCCATGCTTATCATGTTTATTAAATTTCTTATCATATCCGCAATCGTCGAGAGGTATCATTTGAGGGAGAACTGGAAGAAGCATGATCTTCGGTTTTGGAAGATCAAAGCAATGTCCCTCATATGAATACCCGACAATAACTCCAGATGACAGTACCTTTCCGCTCTTATATGCTTCATCGAATGACACCACTGTAGAAATCACGATGAATCCGATATTTCGCACGGCTAAGGAAATCTGAGTCGCGTAGCCAAACTCATCGGGGAATCCGCTGATTCTTCGATTTGCAATCAAGTTAAGAAATTGTTCATTTGTAACTTTTGAATCACTCAATTGCTGCAGAAATTGGTCATTTTGACTTACATCATCCGATTGTGATCGAACTGATATTGCAAAGTCTGCGCTCTCAAGGTTTTTTGGATGATTGGGGTAAACAAGATCACCGCCGCCCGGGGCGATACCGTAAAGCCTGACCTGTGTTGCGTTGTAAGCGCCTGATGGAAACGTCAGTGTCGGTCGGTGATAGTCGTCGCTCATTTTCCTCGCTCCTTTTTGTTGCAATCGATCGGTTCATAGAATCTCTCGCCATCTGAAGTTTTCTTCAAACTTTTCCGCAAGCGCGGGCGCCACCCGGTCGCTGACATCGACCAGCGTGGCAGCGGCATTCTCGAAGGTCAGGTCATCTGCATCGAGGCGCGGCCATGCCTGAGCAAGTGCGAGGGCCACTTCGTCCCTTGCTCTGATCAGCATGCTCTTGAACATGAAGGGCCGAGCGCGAAAGGCGCGGGACGTGAAATCTGAGATGCGCTGCATGTCGGACTGGTCGACATCCTTGATATCGATCCCCAGCAGCCGCTCGTCGGCCAACCCCTCGTGCACCAGTGTCGCGTGGTAGACGTCGACGATCGTGTCGAACACAGCTCCCGTGAACGGCCGTGACCTGTCATGGATTTCCGCCGTCACCTCCGACATGCGGCGTGCGTTGCTGGCGAGGCGGATCTGCCTATCGCCAGTCAGTTCGGCAATCCGGTTCAATTCATTGAGAACAAGCAGGTTGCCATCGCAGTGCCGCAGCAGCCGGTCCATGCCGCTGTCGAAAGTCAGGAAGGACAAGAGCGAGACCAGATCCGAGCTGGCTTCGTGGAACGGTCCGAAATCGCCTTGAGTCAGGCCGCCGGCTGGTGTCCCGAACAGCGAAAACAAGATTGCGTGGCCGACCTCATGTGCGATCACATCGAAGTTGAGCGCATAGGGATAGTTGCGTCCGTCGATGCCGCGCTCTCGGCCGAGTTCCAGATAGCCATAGCCCGATTGCGCATTCTCCCAGTCGACGAAGGGGATGATTTCGAGCCGCTCGTACGTCTCGGCGAAATACCAGACAATCGGTTTGCCGAGGTAGCTTTCCCAGATGTCCAGCACGCGGCCGACCGAGGCGAAAGCGTGCGCAGAAAGGAACTGCCGCGAGGTCAGGGAAAGCTGATCGAAATGGCCGTTAAAGCCAGCCTCTGCAGGCGGAAAGATTTCGCCGACAAACGGTGGCAGATAAGGGTAGTCGTAAGGCTCCTTGTCGAGGAGCGGATCGCGAACGTAGATGCGGTGATCTTCCGGGCCGGAGCGGATCAGATCGGGTGGAGTAGAAATCCAAATTGTTTCGGGTGTTCCGTAACCCGAAAGGTGAGGCACCTGCGGGTAGACCAGGAACCGCGTTCCCAGCAACGGATCTTGCGCAACGACACGATCGACCGCGTCCAATTGCTTGGCCCCCTCTGACGCCACCACGCTATCACGGCGCTTACGTTACGTAAACCGTCGGCCGCCAAGAGGTCAGGGCCTATAGCGCCAGCCCCGCATCATCGATATCCTTGGAGAAGGCCGAGGTTAGCTGTAATTCCGGCATGGGGTGTGCTTTTTCAAATGCTTGCTCCCGCAAAAGTTCGAGTGCCCGCAGGGCATCTTGCTTTTTTTGCTGGACGAAAGCCGCGCCGAGCTCCCTGCACAATTTCTCGACGTCGTAGTTGCCGTGGTGCGCATCCCGGACCATCCGTCCCAGGGTGCGCTCGCGAAAGTTGACGGCCTGTGCCGCACCCTCGAGCCTCGCCTGCTGTTCGGGTGAAATCACGCCGCGCCGGCAAGCAGCGCGAAGGGTCCGGCGCAGGTCAATCAGCGCATGCGTCAATTGAGCGAAATTCACCTCGGCCGGTCCATGCAATACCGCTACTGCGTCGTCGGGTGCAAAGGCGAAGCGGCGATACCATCGGTAGATCAGCCCGACGCCTTGCATATGAGGGAACAGCTCGGCTGCTCGAAGGGCACCCATGCTGGCCGCGCCGACGACATGAATGCCGCGGCTGAGGGCCCACAGGATTTCCTTGTGCCGAACCGCCGGCTCGGCCTGAAAACCGCCGTCTATGACAAGGATCGCACTCGGGTCGAAATGCTGCACGGCCGAAACGATCGAGCCTTGCACGGCCGGGGGAAGGCATACCGCATCGACGACCTTCAACGCGTCGGCATGGGACACGGTAGGGCCGGTGAAGACGAGTTTCGGGCGCATAGTCTTTACCCCTGCAAGAGCGGCTGCAAGGCAGGGATGACGATCCTGACAACCGACAGGGCGTCGAGTGGTTGCGTTCCCACCCGGATTAGGTGAACCGCATCGAACCCTCTCTCTTCGAGAATTGCCAAAAGGACCGACAGCCCGTCCGACGCCGTGTTGAACTTCTGCTCGGCGAGCGCGCGGAAATCCACGCTGCGCGGGCCATCGCGGAGGAGCCGGCGATGCGCTGCGATCATCTGCCGATCGGGGTATTTCGGATAGAACGCACGCGTCAGGTCATCGCGCGCGCCCGAGATCGCCGCCAGACGGGCCTGGGCCGCTTCGTAGATGGCGTGCGCCGCCGCGCTGGCGGGACTGAAACCGGCAGCCGAACCATCAGCCGGATGATCCAAAAGGACCGTTTCCGTCGGTTCGTCTTCCAGCAGATGGCACCACACCACCGGTATGCCCAACGGCGACAAGGCTTGCCAAAGGCCGACCAGCACGTTCTTGGCCGCCAAAGTTTCCAGGAGATCGCGGAGCGACGGATCATCGATCGTCTCGGGATCGATGCGTTGACGGTGGAAAAACCCGTGGGTCCGGTATGCCGTGGCGATCGCGTCGCGTTCGATACATTCAAGAATGCCATGAACGATGGCATCCGGCTCCTCGAAGCCTGCGGCCAAACCGCTCGTTGATGCCGCGAAAATGCCATCATGGGGCAGTGGCGGCAACACATAGGCGGTGTGCACGAGCTCGAACGGGACCAGGTCGCGGCTGCAGGTAAGAAGATTGTCGGCGGCTACCCACGCCGTCTCCCTGCCGCGCCATCCGGGCGCGGTGCCCCCCTGGAGATGCCTTTCGAAACGATCGGGCGGGATGCCCAATTGATCGGCGCAGCCGACGACCGTGTCGAAATTCGCCACCTGCTCTGCAAAGAAGCTCTCTGCCGATTCCAGCATGGCCGATATCGCGGCTTGCGCCAGGGTGGCGCCCTTGCCTTGCGCGACCGCGTTGGAGAGCGAGAAAGGTCTTGTCACCTGCACGACCGGGATGCCGATCTGGTCGAGCCCTGTAATGTCGGCGATCCGCGTGATGCCCAGGCCTTCGCGCATCTTCATCAGCCTCGCCAGCGCCTCGTCGGGCGGCGGACCCAGGCGTTCATATCGCTCCAGCATCGCGGATGCTCTTGCAGGGCTAGTGCCGAACGGCCGATTCGGGATTGACGATCAGCGCGGCGCCCGGCTCGAGAGCGGATTTCGCACGTTCGACCCGATCGCGATAGCGCGACGACAGTTCAGGTGACAGGCCTGATGATTGAAGGGTCTCGTATGTACTGACGAGGAAAGGCACAGCGCTTTGCTCCGCGGCTATGGCGATGCTCTTTTCGAGCGCAGCGATTACGTCCGCCTCCGCATCGCCCTGAAGAAGAAGTAGCTCCGCCCTTCGCCGATAGAGCTCTGCCAGCCAGAAGCGGCTGCCGCCGGCCTCGGCCTGGGCCACGGCCGAGCCCAGCAGCGCGAGCGCCTCATCGACCTCGGCAGTTCGTGTCAAAAGCTCTGCCAGCATGCCGCTATAGACCGGTTCGTCCTCAGGCGTCTGGAACTCGCCATGGAGGCCAAGGCCTTGCCGCATTTTTTCCCTGCCGCTCTCGACCTGGCCGGCGTTGCCGTCGCACCAGCCTTCGAAGATTTGCGCTGCGGCGGCGAGGGCGGGCATATAATGGCGCTCCGTCAAGTGGCGCAGATCCGCTATCACGCTTCGCAGCATCGAAAAATCGCGGCGATAGCAATGCAACATCGCCTCGTTGAGGTAGGCATGCGCGATGCTGCCGGCATGTCCGGTTTGCTGCGCCCAGCTCCTAGCTTCCGACATCGAATGGATCGCGCTTGCCGGCTTTCCGACGAACCACAGTGACAAGGCGCGGTGGGCGAGCCCGCAGACCCTCGCGTCATGCCCGCCGAACAACGCAGCATTGGCTTTGCCCTGGCCGTGCTCATAGAGCGACAGTCCGGCGTCGACGGCCGCGATGCAGCGGTCGTGGCGGCCAAGATTGAAGTCGATTGCCCACACGCAATGCCTGGCCTGGAGTTGCACTTCGGCATCCTCGACATCCCTGAGATCGCTGAGCACGACTTCCGCGCGCTCGCCGTCCATGACGGTATCCGTGAACCACCAGCCCCAGTAGATCGGGAACCACTTGGCCCGCTCGGCCACCGGCCGGCGCCGGGCGATCACCACGCCGTCCTCGTACAATTTGCGGGCGGGCGCCGAGTTCGGACCTTCGACAGCGGTCAGGATGGGACCGAGCACGATCATTGCCGATAGCCGCAGCGCGTCTCGCGTGTCGGCTGCCGCAACGCGCTCGCAGAGCGCCAATGCATGCTCGAGTATCTGCCTCGCTTCCGCCATTGCCGAGCGGGACGAGCTTTCCGTGCCTGCGATCACGAACTGAGCGATCGCGTCCTCCAGAAGGCCTGCGCGCTCGGCGTGCTCGGCAACTTCGGCGGTGCCCAGCCACCCGGCCAGGTTTCGGTTGCGGCTCACCGCGGCAAACAGGCGGCGATGCAAGGCTTGCCGTCTCTTGCGCAGCGTTGCGTTGTAGATCGTCTCCTGAATAAGCGCATGGCGCACGCCATAGACTGGAACGCCGGAAGGCCGCACGCGGATCAGGAACCCGGCCTCGCTCAGCGAGTCCAGCGCGTTTGCGATGATTTCGTCGTCGAGCTCCGGCAACAGAGCGCGCAGCAATTCCTGATTGAAACGATTGCCCGCAACGGCCGCGGCGCGCGCAACTTCGCGTGCCGGCCCCAGCGTTTCGAGCCTGGCCTCGATCACGCTTTCGAACACCGAGGCATGACTGCGCGTCGCGGTCCGCGCCAGCCGATCCGTTGCCGAGGCCGCGTTCTCGGTCATCCACTGGCAGATTTCTTCGATGAACAGCGGGACGCCTCCGGTCACGCGTTCCACCACGTCGAGCAATTCCGGGGAAGTTGACGGCTTGCCTTGCGGCCACATGGCCGCGATCGCCAGCCGGGTTTGCTCGCGGTTGAGCGGCTTTAGCGAGATATGCCTTGGATTCGATGCCGCCAGCCAGCTCCCGGATTCAGGGCGCGTGGTCGCGATGACAAGCGCCCGGAAGTGACGGGCCGACTGTGCAAGCTCAGCCAACAATTGTCTCGACGTCAGGTCGATCCAATGGATGTCCTCGACCACCAGGACGATCGGTCCGCTGGCGCACAGGGCTTCGAGCGAGTGGCGAACCGCCCAATTGGCTTTCGCGCGCATCGCCTCGGCGTCGATTTCCTTGAGCATCGGATCGGCTCCCGCAGCGCCGAGCAGGAACGAGAAGATGTCGATGATTTCGGGATCGCGGACGTCATGATCGCGGAATACTTCCGCCACGGCGGCAGCGCTTAGCTGTCCTTCGTTGCCGGCGAGATCGCCGCGTACGCTCTGGAGCAGCGGATGCAGCGCCGAGCGCAACCCGCCGGGCGTGCACTGGAAGAGCAGCAGTTTCGCGCGCTGGTGACGCGTGCGCCGGCGCACTTCGTGAAGAATGCGCGACTTGCCGATCCCGGCCTCGCCCTCGATCACCACCACGCCGCCGTTTCCTGCAACGGCACTGTCCCATGCTTCGGCGATCGTGGCGAGCTCGGCCTCGCGATCGACGAGCGGACTGCTCAGCCGCCCGAATGCGAAGAAGCGGTCGACCTCGCGCTTGTGACTCAGCGCGCGCCAGACCAGCTCCGGCTCGGCAAACCCCTTGATCGTATGGGTGCCCCTAAAGCTGAACACATGCGACCGTCGCGCCAGGTTGCGCGTCGCGTCCGAGACCACCACCGTATCCGGCTGCGCGATGGCCTGGAGCCGCGTGGCCATCGCGAAGGCAGGGCCGGTGACATTGTCACGACCGGTCTCGGCGTCACCCTTGTGGATCAGGGTCATCGATGTCGCGATTCCGACCCGGACATGCAAATCGGCGCGGCCTTGGTCCGAACCGACGCGCCTGCAGGCGTCGATGATTTCGAGCCCGGCCCGGATCGCCAGCGATGCCGCGTCCTTGGCGTCTATTTCGGCAGGAAACAAAGCAAGGCCGCCATCGCCGACCTCGACTTGGACGGCACCCGAGCACGACGCGACCGCCTGTCTCGCCGCCCGCTGGAAGGCTGATATCAGTTCCTCGAACTCTTCGATGTCGAGGATGGCAAGAAGGTCGGTCGATCCGACCAGGTCGTAGCAGAGCGCGGTCAGGATCCGGCGCTCATGCCGGGCTTCGGACGCATTGTTGCCGTTGCCGCCCAGAAAACCTGTCGACACCGACGCCGCGGGCGCCGCGACCGAACTCTTCTCCGACATGCTGCGATTTCCTCGCCGAGCGCAGTGACGGCAATATTAGCAAATTGCGATGCTGTTCACAAAACGCTTGATTGGTGGGCACGGCAGGAAAAAGCTGATGCTGGAATCATTATGGAGATATGCTCAGGGCGCAAACTCCCCGTGGCGTTGACACCAGCTGTGACCGCTTTTGGTGGCGGCCGGGATGACTTCGATGACCGAGATGAGGCGCAAAGCGGTCGCCAACGGCCAAACCATGAAGTCGGCTCGGGTCATGAGCGTGACTTCGGCCACTGGCCAACGAACTTCCGCCAAAGGGTCATCTTCCGCCGTGCCACACCAATACCAGTGTCGGATTTTTCCACTGGCCCACCAGTCCAAGGTCAAAGCGCTACAGCGTCCTTTGCGCGCCCAAAAGGACGCGCGGCTCTGTAGACCAGCGGCTTTGTCCCCCGAACTGTCCGCTTTGAACGCTTGAAGGGGCACTGTGGCTGTGCGATAGGCACTCCACAAAGCAGAGAACCTTGCGGAGAGCGCTGACATGGCGGGTGAACGGGGCCTTATGGCCGGCAAGCGCGGCCTTATCCTTGGCATCGCCAACAATCGCTCGATCGCTTACGGCATCGCCAAGGCCTGTGTCGATCACGGCGCCGAGATCGCGCTGACCTATCAGGGCGAGGCGTTCAAGAAACGTGTCGAGCCGCTTGCGGCGGAACTGGGCGCGCATGTCGCGGGCCATTGCGATGTGACCGACCCGGCCAGCCTCGATGCGGTGTTCGCCGATATCGCCAGCCATTGGGGCAAGCTCGATTTCCTCGTCCACGCTATCGCCTTTTCCGACAAGGACGAGCTGACCGGCCGCTATGTCGAGACGACGCGCGATAATTTCCTGCGCACCATGGATATTTCGGTCTATTCCTTCACGACCATTGCCAAACGTGCCGAGGCGCTGATGACCGACGGCGGCTCGCTGCTGACGCTGACCTATTACGGCGCGGAAAAGGTGATGCCGCACTACAACGTCATGGGTGTCGCCAAGGCGGCACTCGAAGCCAGCGTGCGCTATCTGGCCGTCGATCTCGGCGCCAAGAAGATCCGTGTCAACGCGATCTCCGCCGGCCCGATCAAGACGCTTGCCGCATCCGGCATCGGCGATTTCCGCTATATTCTGAAATGGAACGAATACAATTCGCCGTTGAAGGAGACGGTCACGCAGGAGGAGGTTGGCGATTCCGGCGTCTATTTCCTGTCCGACCTTTCGCGTGGCGTCACCGGCGAGATACATCATGTCGATTCCGGCTATCATGTCGTCGGCATGAAGGCGGTCGACGCGCCGGATATTTCGACGGTCAAGGACTGACGCCACCGCCTGACCTCCTCCGGAAGACCTGATGTACCCGCTCGTCTATATCGTGCGCCACGGCCAGACGGCGTGGAACGCCGAGGCCCGGCTGCAGGGGCAGGCCGATACCGACCTCGACGAGCTTGGCCGCGAGCAGGCTAGCCGCAACGGGCGCAGGCTGGCCGAACTCATCGACAAGCCCGAAGATTTCGACTTTGTCGCCAGCCCGATGCGGCGCACGCGTGAGACGATGGAGCGCCTGCGCGCGGCGATGAAGCTCGATCCGCACGCCTATCGTACCGAGCCGCTGCTCGTGGAATTGAGCTTTGGCGACTGGCAGGGTTTCACCTTTGCCGAACTCGAGGCGAATAATCCTGGTTCGACCAGGCGCCGCCGGCTCGACAAATGGAATTTCCAGCCGCCCGGCGAAGGCGCCGAAAGCTATCAGATGCTGCTCGAACGGGTGAAGCCGTGGTTCGAGGCGCTCGATCGCCAGACGGTCTGCGTGACCCATGGTGGCGTCATGCGCGTAATGTTCCGCTTGGTACTGGGGATGCCCGAACAAGATGCGGTCAGCATGGACGTGCCGCAGGACCGCGTGCTCAGACTGGACGGCCGGCGCCTGGAGTGGCTTTGAGCGGTCAAACTCTTAACGATCAGCCCCTTCTCAGGCATTGAAGGCAAGTCGGAACGATGCAAGGTGACCCGACCTCCAGATGGCGAGCCGCGAACAGCCGCTTTGCGCCGCATATCAGCCGCTCAGCATCCCCTCGCCATTGCCTGAAAGCGGACATCGTCGACAGCGAAGTTCCGTTCGAGGGTACGCAAGGAGCGGCACTCGGTCTCAACTAATCGGGCGACTGCTGCCAGTTGGATTGCCTTGGCCCGTTCCATTTGCCGCTGGCCGCCAGGCCCAGCAGAGTTTCACGGCATAGGCATCGACCGTCAGCGATTCAGCTGGCAAGTACATTCTGTCATTTTGCGGCATCAAGCTCGGCGGGAAAGAGCGAATATCCAGACCGCAGCTTGCCCCGACGTCACTCCCGTCTGCAGAGAGAAGCCTCCAGCTGTAAGCCTGGTAGCCCAACACCAGGTTCGTAAGGCGGAACACCTCAAGCGCGCCTCCGAACGACAGAATATCGAAGTCCGGTACCAGATAAAAAACTACATCTCGGGGTACGGTGTTTAAGTTGGCCACAGTTTCCCCTGGCATTTAAATCAGTTGGCCTTTTCCAAGCTCGACATAGATGCCGGAAGTGTCGCTGGCAGCATCCGGTGTCCGCTGCGGCGGTAACAGGACTGGCTCGTCGAACGATCGATGGGCTTCAGCCGGGACAGCCAACTTGGAGGACGCATGCTGGGTGGCTATTGGAGCATGTCGGCGAGTTCGAGCAGGTTCTTCGCTTTGTAGTCCCAGCCGTCCTGTGCCTTCTGGTTACCTACCTTGGATGGGTCTTCAGCATTGGCGCGAACGATGTAGGCGGTCTTCAATCCGCAACGACGGGCCGCTTCCAGGTCGTAGTCATGCGCCGCCACCAGCATGGCATTCTCCGGCTGGACCTCGAGCAACTCGCAGGCCCGCAGGTAGACCTGCGGCATGGGCTTGTAAGCCTGAGACATATCGGCGCCAACGATAAAATCCCACGGCAGATTATTGAATTTCGACACGTTCACCAGAAGCCGGGCGTGTCCATCGGACAGCGGAGCGATTATGAAACGCGACTTTAACCGAGAAAGACCTTCGCCCAGGTCCGGCCAGGGCTTCAGGCGGTGCCAAGACAGATTGAGGTCTTCAAGTTCCTCCGGTGGCAATGATGCGGAGGACAAGCCGAATTCCTCGAGGCTGGCAACGAGATTTTCTCTGTTTACCTGATCGAGGGAAACGAATGATCGCTCACCTGCCCGGATCGGGTCGACCGAAGCGTCGTAGCGTCCTACCCACGCGTCGGCAAAACGAGCAGGGTCTATGCGGCCAAGGTTGTGGCGTTTCAGAAACTCTCCGACCTCGGCCGTGATGCTGCCACGCCAGTCGACCATCGTTCCCAGGACGTCAAAGAACAGAACTTCAATATTACGCACGTTTTCTCCTTACGCCGTGAAGTCCAGGGCTAGCCGCGATATGAAGGGTCGTTTCTGTCCAATTGCCGCTTCAAGTAGTCGAAGTGCGCGAATGCCTGGTCATTGTAGGGAAGCCAGCCATCGGCTGTCTTCTGGGCGAGGTCGTCGGACATGACATTCAGAGGCTGGCCAGTTGAATATGCGAGCACAAGGATCTTGGCCGCGCGCTCTGCGAAATAGAGGTCTTCAAAAGCCTCGGCGACTGTTCGGCCCGTGACCGTGACACCATGGTTGCCCATGATGATGACGCTCTTGTTGCCGAAAGCAGCCGCCAAGCGTTGCCCTTCGGCGGCATCGTCAGCAATACCGCCGAAGCCGAGATCAAAGCCGAGCTTGCCAAAGAAACGGGCCGTGTTCTGGTCGACAGGCTTCATGTCAGGATCTTTCAGGCTGGCTAGCGCCGTCGTATACGGCGGATGGCAATGCAGCATAACCCTGACTTCCGGGCGCGCGCCGTGCACGGAACCGTGGATCGTCCACGCTGAAGGATCTGGAGCGTCAGGCCGAGTCATCACCTCGCTGTCGCCAGCGTTAAGAACCAAGAGATCGCTCGCCCGAATCTCCCCGAAGTGCCGCCAGCGTGGGTTCATGAGAAATTTCTTCCCGTCAGCGGAAAGTGCGGCACTGAAATGATTTCCCACCGATTCATGCCAATCGAACTGAGCTGCCAGACGAAAGGCTGCAGCAAGATCGACCCGGAGCGACTGTGTTTCTTCCGCAGTCAGTTCGGAGGGATGGGGATGGGCGTTCATGAACTCGCTCTGGTTAAGATGTGCTTATATTGTAACTGTGGATCGGCCCTCGCTAGTTGCGATAATTGCGTTATTTGATTAGGTCTGGAAGATCTGAAAGTCTAATCTGACATAAGCAAGGGATTATGATATTGCGTCGACATCTCCCTCCTCTCCGGCTTCTGACAGCCTTTGAAACCGTGGTTCGTGCCGGCGGTGTCCAGAGCGCGGCGGCGGAGTTGAATGTCACGCAGCCCGCCGTCAGCCAAGCGCTTCGGAATCTCGAGGACTACATCGGCACGAAGCTGCTTGATCGACGGATGCGTCCTTCTGCGTTGACAGACGCAGGCCAGGTTCTGCTTCACGCAGTTTCGGACGGAATGGACCGGATCGAGAGCGCAATCGGAAAAATTAGAGCACTAGAGCGAAGCGAGCAGAACGTCGTTACGATCGCTTGCACCGTCTGCACTGGCACATATTGGCTAATGCCACGTTTGGCGACGTTCTACGCTCGACACCCCGACATTATTGTCCGGGTTGTACCAACATCCGGCAGCCCGCAGTTTACGCCCGAAGCCGACCTGGTGATTCGCTATGGGGCGGGCGACTGGCTTGATGGCAAATGCGAACCGCTGTTCGATGAGCGCTTGATCCCAGTCTGTAGCCCGAAGGCCGTTGAACGGCTCGGCTCTGGCAATTTCGGGCAAGCTACCCTCCTCCACGTTAATGCCGACGAGGAATTTTCGCCCGGCTGGGACGAATATTTCGACGCGGTCGGTCTACCGCATGACCGGGAAGGAGATCTCTCATTTGACAACCACGTTCAGGCAACTCAGGCTGCGCTAGCAGGGATGGGAGTGATGCTCGGATGGATTGCGAACACCGGTGACCTTGTCCGGGAAGAGCGGTTGGTGATCTTCCGTAATCAGTCCATCATCCCCGGTGGCGCCTACTACTTAATGAGCCCGTTGCAGAGCCCGAGCAAGCCCGCGTCCGAACTATTGGCGTCTCACCTGCGGACTTGCGTGGCCGCCTCGTAAATACGGTCATGAGCTGAATGGCTGCTTCGCCAACTAGATGCTCGAAAGATGCCAGTCCGCTCCCGGCTCATTTCAGCCGTTCAGTGACAAGCTTTCCCATGCCGTTCAGGGCGCTATGTGCTCGTTTCCACCCGCCGGCTTCGGGATGGATCGGCCGGAAAGACTCTACTCGGTCGATCCGGTGTCCGGCAGTTCCATATCGGTGACGACATTCTCGCCATTCGTCACGTCATAGGCGAGGACGATGTCCATGCCTGGCTTCAGCGCATCGAGGTCGGTTTCGGCGTTCAGCTTGTAGGACTTGCCGTCGTCCAGCGTCAGCGTCAGTGCATCCTTGTCGACCTTCTTGATCAGGCCTTCGGTCTGGCCGGCGAAGGCGGCGGTGGAGATCAACAGCGTGGCGGCAACAGCGCCAATCAGGATACGCATCATCGTCCTCTTTAATCATTGCCGGTACAGCGGCTAGGTCCAACGGAACGGAACTGAGCAGAAACCAATCGAATGTGTCAAAACTAAATCCGCCGGATCACAGTTTGACCACTGTGGAAAACGCCAATAGAAGGCAGGCGACAGCGCCGCGCGTCCTCCTAGACGCGCAAGGAACGCTGTAGCACTTTTGATTTTGTGCATGATCCTTTCCGAAAATCGCTCCGATTTTCGGGGTTATGCGCTAGGCCGGCTCCGACGCCGGCAGGGCTGGTTCCATGTCGCACAACACGTTCGGCCATCTTTTCCGCGTCACCACCTGGGGCGAAAGCCACGGGCCAGCGCTGGGCTGCGTCGTCGACGGCTGTCCGCCAGGCATCCGCTTCACTCGCGACGAGATCCAGGCCGAACTCGACAAGCGCCGCCCCGGCCAGTCACGTTTTGTGACGCAACGTCGCGAACCGGATGAGGTGAAGGTCCTGTCCGGCTTCATCCTCGATGAGGACGGCGAGACGATGATCACCACCGGCACGCCGGTGTCGATGCTGATCGAGAATGTCGACCAGCGCTCCAAGGATTATGGCGACATCGCCCGCCAGTTCCGGCCGGGCCATGCCGATTACACTTACGAGGTCAAATACGGCCTGCGCGACTACCGCGGCGGCGGCCGCTCCTCGGCGCGTGAGACGGCGGCGCGGGTGGCGGCCGGAGCGCTTGCCCGCAAGGTCGTGCCCGGCATGGTGGTGCGCGGCGCGCTGGTGTCGATGGGCGATAAATCGATCGATCGCGCCAATTGGAACTGGAATTTCGTCGGCGACGCCGAAAACCCGTTCTTCACGCCTGATCCGGCGTCCGTCGCCGTCTTCACCAAATATCTGGACGGCATCCGCAAGGCGGGCTCCTCGGTCGGTGCGGTCATCGAGATCGTCGCCGACGGCGTTCCGGCGGGGCTTGGCGCGCCGATCTATGCCAAGCTCGACCAGGACATCGCCGCCGGCCTGATGTCGATCAACGCCGTCAAGGGTGTCGAGATCGGCAACGGTTTCGAGGCCGCCCGCATCACCGGCGAGGAGAATGCCGATGAGATGCGCATGGGCAATGACGGCAAGCCGGTCTTCCTGTCCAACAATGCCGGCGGCATCCTCGGCGGCATCTCGACCGGCCAGGCGATCGTCGCGCGTTTCGCCGTCAAGCCGACCTCGTCGATCCTGACGCCGCGAAAGTCGATCGACAAGGACGGTAACGACGTCGAGATTATGACCAAGGGCCGGCACGATCCATGCGTCGGCATCCGCGCCGTACCGATCGGCGAGGCGATGGTTGCCTGCGCCATTGCCGATCATTATCTGCGTCATCGGGGACAAACGGGAAGGGAGTTGGGAGTAGGGGAGTAGCGAGCAGGTTACGCAGCTCCCACGACAGCATTTTTCCTTTTCTCTACTCCCGTACTGCCCTACTCCCCTATTCCCTGCGAGCGAAGCGAGCACTTATGCCTTACGACCAGAAGAAGATCGTCGAAGCCCTGCGCGCCTTCGAGCGCGGCGAGATCGTCGTCGTTATGGACGATGACGGCCGCGAGAACGAGGGCGACCTGATCGTAGCCGCCGTCCATTGCACGCCGGAAAAGATGGCGTTCATCGTTCGCAACACGTCGGGTATCGTCTGCACGCCGATGCCGCGCGAGGAAGCCAAGCGGCTCAACCTGTCGCCGATGGTCGCCGACAATGATTCGGCCCACACCACCGCCTTCACCGTCAGCGTCGATTTTAAGCACGGCACCACGACGGGCATTTCAGCGGACGACCGCACACTGACGGTGCGCAATCTCGCCAACGGCAATGTCGGCGCGTCCGATTTCGTCCGGCCCGGTCACATCTTTCCGCTGATCGCACGCGAAGGCGGCGTGCTGATGCGTTCGGGCCATACCGAGGCCGCTGTCGACCTCTGCAAGCTCGCCGGCCTGCCGCCGGTCGGCGTCATTTCCGAGCTGGTCAACGATGACGGCACCGTCATGCGTGGCCCGCAGGTGCAGGCCTTCGCCGAAAAGCACGGGTTGAAGCAGATCTCGGTTGCCGACCTCATCGCCTACCGGCAGCGCAAGGAAACGCTGGTCGAGCGTGTCGCCTGTTCCGACATTGAGACGACAGGCGGCAAGGCACAGGTCTTCACCTACACGCTGCCCTGGGATTCGATGCATCATGTAGCGATCGTCTTCGGCGACATCCGCGACGGCGAGGAGGTGCCGGTGCGCCTTCATTCCGAGGACGTGGTCAGCGACGTGTTCGGCACCAGCCACAGACTGGACGCCATCATGAAGACGATGGGCGAGCGTAAGCGCGGCGTCATCGTCTATCTGCGCGAAGGCTCGGTCGGCGTCGCCCATCAGGAGCGCAAGCGCCCGGCTGCCGGCGACCGCGAGGATCACGAAGAGGCTCGCCGCCGCGAAAACGAATGGCGCGAGATCGGCCTCGGCGCGCAAATCCTCAAGGATCTCGGCATTTCCTCGATAAATCTGATCGCCTCGCGCGAGCGCCATTATGTCGGCCTCGAAGGTTTTGGCATCCACATCGCCAAGACCGAGATTCTTTAGGCCATTCTCACGGTGCTGGTATGCGTCCGGCCCCCGCTCGGGGCCGGACGCACCGGAAACTATTCCGCAGCGACCGCGGCTGCGTCGCATGCAGCCATGTCGCAGTCCGGCGCGGCAAGGCTGCGCTGGCCGGCGAGCACGATGGCTAGCGCGATGCTGCCCGATGCCACCGAGACCCAGAACCCGTTCTGCGCGCCGAAAGCGTCCACCACCCAGCCGGCGGCGAAGGAGCCGAGCGCCATGCCGATGCCGATGCCGGTCATCACCCAGGTGACGCCCTCGGTCAGCACCGCCTCCGGCACGCGCCGCTCGATCAGCCCGAATGCCGTGATGAAGGTCGGCGAGATTGCCACGCCGCTGACAAAGACGGCCAGTGCCAGCAGCGGCACGGTGTCGGCGACGAGCAGCGGCAGCGTGGTGAGCGCAATGATGGCGACTGCGATGGCAAGCTGAATCTGCAGCGGCACTTTCAGGTTCAGGGCGCCGATGACGATGCCGACGACGAACGATCCGAGCGCGTAGACGCCGATGACGAAGCTGGCGGCGCCCGGCTGGCCAAGCTCCTTGGTGATCGCCACGGTGCTCACCTCCGTGGTGGCGAAGGTCGCGCCGATGAAGATCAGGGCCAAGGTGATGATCTGGACCGGCCGCAGGCGGATTGCCGAGCCGCCCGAACCGTGTTCCACCGGTCGCGCTCGCGGTTCGGTCGAGCGCTGCAGGATGAAGGCCGTCGAACCGAAGGCCAGGAACAATGTGCTCGCGAGCACTCCCGCTTCCGGGAAAAGCGCGACACTCAGTCCGACCGACAGCGATGCGCCGGCGATGTAGACCAGTTCGTCCGCCGCCGACTCGAAGGCGAACGCCGTGTTCAACTCGGGGCGGTTGCGAAAAATCTCGGTCCAGCGTGCGCGCACCATTGCCGGGATGCTGGGCATCACGGCGGCGAGCAGCGCCGAGACGAATAGCGTCCATATCGGCCAATGCTGATTGGCCGCTGCAATCAGGATCGCGAAAGCGAGCGTGGAAATCATGGTGGTCGGCACCACAACCCGCGTCTGGCCGAGGCGGTCCACCAGTCGCGATACCTGCGGGGCGACGAAAGCGTTCGCCAGCGCATATGTCGCGGAAACGGCACCGGCCAGCCAGTATTCGCCATCGGTCTGCGACAGCATTGCGACGATCCCGATCGGAGCCATGGCCATCGGCAGCCGGGCAACGAAGCCGGCGGCAGCAAAGCCCTTGGCGCCCGGCGCGCGAAAGATCTGGGAATAGGGATTTTGCATGGTCTGGCTCCTCGACAACGGCCGGTTCGGCGATTACATACGTAGCGTATGAGTTTAAATAGATCATACGCGGCGTATGTCAATTGGCATACGAAGCGTATGTTAATAGGGCCAGAGCATGCACAGACCGCGCAAGGAGATGATTGCCGAAACCCGCGCAAAGCTGATCGGGGCGGCGCGCCAGGCCTTCGGCATGCTCGGCTATGCCGAAGCCTCGATGGATGACTTCACGGCATCGGCCGGGCTGACGCGCGGTGCGCTCTATCATCACTTCGGCGACAAGAAGGGCCTGCTCCAGGCGGTTATCGCCGAGATCGACGCCGAAATGGCAGCCCGGCTGAAGGTCGTTTCGGCCAAGCCGGACAATCTCTGGCAGGGCTTTGTCGACGAATGCACCGCCTATATCGAGATGGCGCTGGAGCCGGAGATCCAGCGTATCGTGCTTCGCGACGGGCCGGCGGTGCTCGGCGATCCATCGCAATGGCCAAGCCAGAGCACATGCATCCGCTCGATGACAGAGAGCCTGCAAAGACTGAGCGACGAGGGGACAATTCTCGCCGTCGATCCCGAGGCCGCGGCAAGGCTGGTCAGCGGCGCCTCGCTGCATGCGGCGCAGTGGATCGCAAATTCGAACGATCCCGAAGCGACGTCGAAGAAGGCAGTGAAGGCGTTCAAGGTTCTTTTGGAAGGGCTGCTCAATCGCACCGGCAGGCTGCATCAACCTGATCGACCGTCAGCGATGCAGCCCGAGGTTGACCGATCACCGGCCTGAGGTCATCTTTTCGCCACTCCCAGGCGGCTCGCGGTGGGCTCAGCCGACGCCGGTTGCCTAAACCCTGTTGAACATCGCGTCACCAGCGCGCGAAAACATGGCCAAACCGGGAAGGCGCGCCTATATCGGGGCATGGTCACGAGACTTTACACCCATCCGATTTTCCTCGAGCACATAACACCGCCCGGTCATCCGGAGCGGCCGGACCGTGTGCGCGCCATAGAGCGTGTGCTTGACGACGAGGCCTTCGCGGCGCTCGATCGCGTCCAGGCGCCTGAAGGCGACGAGGCAACCATCCTCTACGCGCATCCGCCCGAATTCGTCGAACGTGTCCGCGCAGCGATACCGGACACCGGCATCGCCCGTATCGACGCCGATACCACCGCCAGCCCGAAGAGCTGGCAGGCGGCCGTGACCGCGATCGGCGCTGCCAACGCCGCGGTCGACGACGTCTTCACCGGCCGTGCCGAGAACGTCTTCGTCGCCGCTCGGCCGCCCGGCCATCATGCCGAAAAGACCACCTCCATGGGTTTTTGCCTGTTCAACACCGCGGCGATCGCGGCACGCTACGCGCAGAAGAACCATGGCGCCGGCCGCGTTGCCGTCGTCGACTGGGATGTGCACCACGGCAACGGCACGCAGGACATCTTCTGGGACGATCCGTCGGTGCTCTATTGCTCGACACACCAGATGCCGCTTTACCCGGGAACCGGGGCTGCGAGCGAAACCGGCGCCGGCAACATCGTCAACGCGCCGCTGGCGCCGCAGAGCGGCAGCGATGTTTTCCGTGACGCCTTTCTGTCACGCATCCTGCCGGCGCTCGACAATTTTGCGCCCGATCTCATCATCATCTCCGCCGGCTTCGACGCCCACCACCGCGATCCGCTGGCCGAGATCAACCTGACCGAGGATGATTTCGACTGGGCGACCGGCCAGTTGCTCGAACGAGCCGGGCGCCATAGCCGCAACCGGCTCGTCAGCGTTCTCGAGGGCGGCTACGATCTGCAGGGATTGGCATTTTCGGTCGCCGCCCATGTCGGGCGGCTGATGAAGGGATAAATGATGGCTGGTGAGACCAACGAGGACGTCAAGGCGATGAGCTTCGAGCAGGCGCTCGAGGCGCTGGAACGGATCGTCGACGATCTGGAGCGCGGCGACGTGCCGCTCGACCAGTCGATCCGCATTTACGAGCGCGGCGAGGCGCTGAAGGCGCATTGCGACCGGCTGCTGAAAGCGGCCGAGGACAAGGTCGAGAAAATCAGGCTGTCGCGTGACGGCAAGCCGGTGGGGACAGAGCCGCTGGATGCGGACTGAGGCGCGGCCTCGAACGACGATTGTGCTTACCGGCTTTGGACATCATCACGATTGAGGGTAAAACTCATCCCGTTTGAAACGGCTCCAGGACGAGAGGAGATTGCGAACGATGTGCAGAAACATCAAAACCCTGTTCAATTTCGATCCGCCGGCAACCAATGACGAGGTCCGCGATGCTGCACTTCAGTTTGTCCGCAAGCTGAGCGGAACGACACGGCCGTCGAAACAGAACCAGCATGCGTTCGACCATGCCGTCGAGGCCATTGCCGCCTCGGCGCGTGAATTGCTCGACAGCCTCGAGACGACGCAGCATCCGCGCAATCGCGAAGAGGTGGCGGCCAAGGCGAAGGCCAAATCTGCACTTCGCTTCGCCTGAGGGGACCGCGTGAGCTTCTTTCCCGGAAACGATCCGCAGATGGGCGATGCCTTCGCCAGCGATCAGATCGAACTGATGGTCATTCCGAATGCCAAGGACATCGGCGGATTTCAGGTTCGCCGCGCCTTGCCGACGGCCAGGCGCCGGCTGGTCGGACCCTTCATCTTCTTCGACCGCATGGGTCCAGCCGTTCTGCGGGCCGGCCAGGCGCTCGACGTGCGCCCGCATCCGCATATCGGTCTGTCGACGGTGACTTACCTGTTCGACGGCAAGATCAGGCACCGCGATTCGCTCGGCACCGAGATGGTGATCCAGCCCGGCGACGTGAATTTAATGACCGCCGGCCGCGGCATCGTCCATTCGGAGCGCACGCCGGAAGAACTGCGCGGCTTGCCGATGTCGGTTTCCGGCCTGCAGACATGGCTGGCGCTGCCGGACGGCAAGGAAGAGGTAGCGCCGGTCTTCGAAAACACCGCGGCCCTGCGCCTGCCCGAAATCGATGCAGAGGGTGTCAGCGGCCGTATCGTCATCGGTGCATTGTCCGGGCTGCGCTCCCCGGTCGCCACCGCTTCGGACACGCTATATGCCGATCTCAGGCTGGCGCCGGGTGCCAGCGTGAAGATCCCGGCCGATGCCGAGGAGCGCGCCATCTATACGCTGGAAGGCGAGGTTTCGATATCCGGTGACCGCTTCCCGGCCGAGCGGCTGCTGGTTTTCCGGCCCGGCGATGAGATCGTTGTTTCATCGGATCGCGGCGCCCATTTCATGCTGTTTGGCGGCGCTTCCCTCGGTTCGAAACGTTATATCTGGTGGAATTTCGTATCGTCCTCAAAGGAACGCATCGAGCAGGCGAAAGAAGAATGGAAGACGGGCCGCTTCGATATCGTTCCTGGAGACGAGCAAGAGTTCATCCCGCTGCCCGAAAGCTGATGCGCGTTACCGCCACATTTACATTCGCCGGCCAGCGGCATATTTCACGATGAACAGAAAATCTGACCAGGCTCGCAAACAGTGAACGCAAAGCCCGATACGCCGCTTCTCGACAAGGTCCGCGTCCCAGCCGATTTGCGCACGCTTGCCGAAGGCGACCTGCCGCAGCTGGCGTCAGAGCTTCGCGCCGAACTGATCGACGTCGTTTCCCACACCGGCGGCCATCTCGGCGCCGGCCTCGGCGTGGTCGAACTGACTGTCGCGCTGCACTACGTCTTCAACACGCCGGACGACCGGCTGATCTGGGACGTCGGCCACCAGGCCTATCCGCACAAGATCCTGACCGGCCGCCGCGACCGCATCCGCACGCTGCGGCAGGAGGGCGGCCTGTCCGGCTTCACGCGTCGCGTCGAGAGCGAATACGATCCGTTCGGCGCAGCCCACTCCTCAACCTCGATTTCAGCCGGCCTCGGCATGGCGATGGCGCGCGATCTGTCCGATGGCCGCAACAATGTCATTGCCGTCATCGGCGACGGCGCCATGTCGGCCGGCATGGCCTACGAGGCGATGAACAATGCCGGCGCACTCGATGCCCGGCTGATCGTCATCTTGAACGACAACGACATGTCGATCGCTCCGCCGACCGGTGCGATGAGCGCCTATCTGGCGCGGCTCGCCTCAGGCAAGACCTATCTTGGGTTGCGCGATTTCGGCAAGAAGCTGACGTCCTATCTCGGCGAGCGCGCGGATCGCGCCATCAAGCGCGCGGTCGAGCACGCGCGCGGTTACGTCACCGGCGGCACGCTGTTCGAGGAGATGGGTTTCTACCACATCGGTCCGATCGACGGTCACAACCTCGAGCACCTGATCCCGGTGCTGAAGAACGTCCGCGACAATGCCGACGGCCCGGTGCTGATCCATGTCGTGACCCAGAAGGGCAAGGGCTACGCCCCGGCCGAGGCGGCGGCCGACAAATATCATGGCGTCAACAAATTCGACGTCATCACCGGCGCTCAGGCCAAGGCGCCCGCCAATGCGCCGAGCTATACGAAGGTGTTTGCCGAAAGTCTGATCCAGGAGGCCCGAGAGGACGACCGCATCGTCGCCATCACCGCCGCCATGCCGAACGGCACCGGGCTTGACCTGTTCGGCGAAGCGTTTCCGGCGAGGACCTTCGATGTCGGCATTGCCGAGCAGCATGCGGTGACCTTCGCCGCCGGCCTTGCCACGGAAGGCTTCAAGCCTTTCGCCGCGATCTACTCGACCTTTCTCCAGCGCGCCTACGACCAGGTCGTTCACGACGTGGCGATCCAGAAATTGCCGGTGCGCTTTCCGATCGACCGCGCCGGCTTCGTCGGCGCCGATGGTGCCACCCATTGCGGCGCCTTCGACACGACGTTCCTGGCGACGCTGCCCGGTTTCGTCGTCATGGCCGCGGCCGATGAGGCCGAGCTGCGCCACATGGTACGCACCGCTGCAAGCTTCGATGACGGCCCGATCGCCTTCCGCTACCCGCGCGGCAACGGCGTTGGCGTCGAGATGCCGCAACGCGGCTCGGTATTGGAGATCGGCAAGGGCCGGATCGTCAGGGAAGGCACCAAGGTTGCGCTGCTTTCCTTCGGCACCAGGCTGCAGGATTGCCTTGCCGCGGCCGAGGAGCTTGGCGCGGCCGGGCTTTCGACCACGGTCGCCGATGCCCGTTTTGCCAAGCCGCTGGACGAGGACCTGATCCGGCGGCTGGCCCGTTCGCACGAGATCCTGGTCACGGTGGAAGAGGGCGCGGTCGGCGGCTTCGCCAGCCATGTGCTGCAGTTCCTGGCCCATGAAGGGCTGCTGGAGAGCGGCTTGAAGGTGCGCCCACTCGTGCTGCCCGACGCGTTCGTCGACCATGCCAAGCCGGAAAAGATGTATGCCGATGCCGGGCTGGACAGCGCCGGCATCGTGCGCACAGTGTTCGTGGCGTTGGGGCATACCGCACAGGCCCAGCGCGCCTAGTTTTAGACGCATTTCCCGCGACGCCGAAGCGATTCAACTTGGCTGCAAGATGCCGGTCTGAATCAAAATCTCAACTGCTTGAATCAAATTGCCGGCGAACAGTCGTAACGTGCTGTTTACGCTGCTGTTTCCGGCCGCGCACGCAGGTGTCCGGCGACAGCAGCGACGGTCTGCGCCGGCCGTCGAACGGCGGGTTTCGCGGAAGATATTCTAAAGCATGATCCCGAAGAGACTCTAGAAACTAGAGTCTTTCACGTTTTGACGGAAGCGTAGCCGGCGTTTGCGAAGTAGTTGTTGCATTCGGTTGCCTCGATCGTTTCAACGAG
>NZ_JAMYOA010000016.1:0-173564 GCF_040319515.1 Mesorhizobium sp. M0909 | reverse complement strand
GGGGAAGTGTCGAAACGCATCTTTGCCGGCAATAGCAGCACCTACTTCGTCGAACGTGGCGGACAGATGCTGAAAGTCATCGTGCTGAACACCGGTGCCGTCAGGCTGCCGGAAGGTCAGGATGTCGTGCTGCGTTGGTCGCCGGAAAGCACGGTCTCGATCGTGTCGGGGTAGCAGGCCAAAGATGCACCACTGACCGACTCAGATGGGGAGTGTGGATGGCATGGCGTTTGTGATGGCAAAGATTGCAGCATTCCTGGTTGAGGTCGGCGCCTCAATTTCCCTGAGCGACAGGATCGGTCGGTGTATTTGGATGGTGTCAATCCGGCGCCCTCTTCTCTCCCGGATCGTGCATGGTACCCCGAAAACCGTTCTGCATTGCTCCCAACGGCCTGACGATCCTGTGCAGCACTGGGCCAGACCGCTAGCGCCTCTGCGCTAGGTAATTTCCCGTAGGGACATAACCGAATTTCGCGGCCTGCGGATTCGCGCGATTGCTGTGTCAGGACCAACCGGGAAAACAGCCATGCACGCCCAATCGACCTCCAGAATCTCGCTGCCGTCACACTCTTTGCAGTCGAGCCTGCCTGCAGCATTCGATCCGACACCGCTACAGCCGGTCAGCTTCTTTCCCTCCGGTTCGGAATCTATGCCCAAGGTGAAAAAGCCGGAGCCTTCCTCTCAGGTCGAGTATGGCGGCGTCCGTATTTACCGCCTGCTTGCAGACGGTCGCAGGCAGATAAGCGCCTCCATCTGGCGGGAGAGACATTCGGCTTCGAAGCCGACACCACCATCATTTCTTCGCCGAAGCCATCAATGCCACGGGTGTGCGCGTCTTCCGCTTTGCCACTGGTGCAAATATCGGCCGGTGGCGGAATTGTTACTTTGTCGACTTCAGCAATGTGTTAGAATCGTTTTTCGGAAAAAGTGGCCTTGTGGCATCAATTTTCATGGAATAGGATCATTTTTCATAGTTTTGGCGGAACTGACCAAAATTCGATAGAAGGATTCGCTTTTCATGCCTCCGGCGCAACAGCACCAATTTTCAGGTCCTGTTACTGTTTTTCAGGAAATCCGCCTTCCTGAAAGGGCCACCCCGGCCGGCTACAGCGCCCTCATAGGAGCCTACAGGCTCGCCGTGCCCTTGCCCCGCACGTTGTTCGCTACTGGCGAGCATCATCGCATTACCGAACGGGATGGCTGGCGGATCATGACTCCCCGCCATGCCCCAAATCCTACCCTCGAAGGTCACCTGACCTTCGCGCTCAAGTACGAGGGACTGGACCTTGCCGTCCTCAAGCGGCTGTTCCAAGTGACCGGTCCCGCGCCGATCGAGGCGCTGGTCCGTGAAAGTCGGACCGGCAGTTATGCCCGCCGCATCTGGTTTTTATATGAATGGCTAAGGGGCGCGCGCATCGATCTGCCGGACGCGGATGCCGGAAGATACGTTCCGGTTGTCGATCCTGAGCTGCAGTGGCCCGGACGCGAGAAGACCGCTTCGCGCTACCGTGTAAGGGACAATCTCCCCGGCACGCGTGAGTTCTGCCCTCTGGTGTTCCGCACCAAGATTCTCGAAAAATTCATCGGCCTTGAACTATCGAGGCGCGCTGAGGCAATCGTAGCGGACGTGCCGCGCGACGTCCTTGCTCGGACCGCCGCATTTCTTTTGCTCAAAGACTCGCGATCAAGTTACGCGATCGAGGGCGAGCGGCCGCCGCAAGATCGCATCCAACGCTGGGGCCGCGCGATCGGCGAAGCCGGCCGCCGGCCGATAGATCGCGATGAGCTGCTGCGTCTGCAAAGAATTGTACTCGGCGACGCCCGTTTCGTCAGACTGGGCTTCCGAAAAGAAGGAGGATTCGTCGGTGAGCATGACCGAGACAACCGCATGCCCCTGCCCGATCACATCAGCGCTCGGCCCGAGGACCTGCCGCAGCTAATTGATGGAATGGTGGCCTTCGATCAAGGCGCGGCGCAAAACCTTGATGCAGTTATAGCCGCCGCAATTCTCGCCTTCGGCTTTGTCTACATCCACCCGTTCGAGGACGGAAACGGCCGCATTCACCGCTACCTAATCCACCACGTCCTTGCCATGCACGGTTTCAATCCACCGGGAGTGGTCTTTCCCGTCTCAGCGGCGATCCAGGACAAGATCAACGAGTACAGGGGCGTGCTCGAGAGCTATTCGCAACGCCTTCTGCCGTTGGTTGAATGGGAACCGACGCCCGAATTCAACGTCCGGGTTCTGAATGACACCGGTGATTTCTACCGTTTCTTCGATGCAACCCCACACGCCGAATTCCTCTATGCCTGCGTTCAGCGGACGATCGAACGGGACCTTCCGGAGGAAACCGCTTTTTTGCAGCGCTATGACCAATTTCGGCGGCAGGTGGACGCCTCTATCGACATGCCCGAGCGGCTGACGGACCTGCTCTTCCGTTTCCTTCACCAGAATGGTGGCCGTCTGTCCAATCGCGCACGCGAAAAGGAATTCGCCGCGCTGACCAATGAGGAGGCAGGGAGAATCGAGGCCATCTACGCGCAAACCTTTGGTGGCAAGTGAAGGCGTAACCTTCACAAGGATCTTCAGGCCAACGGTTGCGATCCTTATCCCGGCCTTCGTCAGCAACTCTTGGTTTGTGGAGTTTTTTCCGCACCGTCTGACCGACCGCCGATCACGGCCTCGGCCCAAATGCGCTTGACAAATCGACGCCGGCCCGTTCAACCTGAGGCATTCACCAGGGGGGTCCCGGCAAGGGGCTGAGATACTGCTGGCTTTCGCGGCGCAGTGACCCGTTGAACCTGATCCAGTTCATACTGGCGTAGGGACGGTGCAAGCGCTTTGCGGGAGTTTACGCCCCAGGTCCTGTTTCGGCAGGTCAACCAAAGCGTCTTTTCATCCTTCCGGCACAGAACTGGGTCTCCAATGCATGAGCAAAGGAGCCTCAAGATGAATGCCCTCACCCCAGCCGTCTCAACGGGACCGCTGCCTGCCTCACGGAAAATCCACAAGCGCGGCACCATCCACCCACAGATCAGGGTGCCGATGCGCGAAATCTCCGTCCATCCGACGGCCGGCGAGCCGCCCGTCACCGTCTACGATCCGTCCGGCCCTTATACCGACCCGGCTGTCGAAACCAGCATCGAAAAAGGCCTAGCCCGACTTCGCCACGAATGGATTTTGGCGCGCGGTGATGTCGAGGCCTGTGACGGGCGCCATGTCCGGCCGGAGGACAACGGGTTCGCTACGGGCGAACGCCTGACGCCAGAATTTCCCATTCGCAACCGGCCACTCAGGGCCAGGGCCGGCAAGGCGGTGACACAGCTTGCCTATGCGCGCGCCGGCATCATCACGCCCGAAATGGAGTTCGTCGCCATCCGCGAGAACCTTGGTCGTGAGATCCTGCATGGCAAGCTTGAGCGTGACGGCGAGGCTTTCGGCGCGACGCTGCCCGATTTCGTGACGCCGGAATTCGTCCGAGAGGAGGTGGCGCGCGGACGCGCAATCATTCCCGCCAACATCAACCATCCCGAGAGCGAGCCGATGATCATCGGTCGCAATTTCCTGGTCAAGATCAACGCCAATATCGGTAACTCCGCCGTCACCTCGTCCATGGCCGAAGAGGTCGAAAAGATGGTGTGGGCGATCCGCTGGGGCGCCGATACGGTGATGGACCTGTCGACCGGCCGCAACATCCACAACATCCGCGACTGGATCGTGCGCAACTCGCCGGTGCCGATCGGCACGGTGCCGCTCTACCAGGCGCTCGAGAAGGTTGGCGGCATTGCCGAGGATCTGACCTGGGAGGTCTACCGCGACACGCTGATCGAGCAGGCCGAACAGGGCGTCGACTATTTCACCATCCATGCGGGCGTGCGGCTGCACTACATCCCGCTGACCGTTGACCGGGTCACTGGCATCGTCTCGCGCGGTGGCTCGATCATGGCCAAATGGTGCCTGCACCATCACCGGGAAAGCTTCCTCTACGAACATTTCGCCGAGATCTGCGACATTTGCCGCGGCTATGACGTGTCCTTTTCGCTGGGCGACGGCCTTCGTCCCGGCTCGATCGCCGACGCCAATGACGCAGCACAATTCGCCGAACTGGAAACGCTCGGCGAGTTGACAAAGATCGCCTGGGCCAAGGATTGCCAGGTCATGATCGAGGGGCCGGGCCATGTTCCCATGCACAAGATCAAGGAGAACATGGACAAGCAGCTCGAAGTCTGCGGCGAGGCGCCCTTCTATACGCTTGGGCCGCTGACGACCGACATCGCACCGGGCTACGACCACATCACCTCAGGCATCGGCGCGGCGATGATCGGTTGGTTCGGCACCGCCATGCTCTGCTACGTCACGCCCAAGGAGCATCTCGGCCTTCCCGATCGCAACGACGTCAAGATCGGCGTGATCACCTACAAGATAGCCGCCCATGCCGCCGACCTGGCAAAAGGTCATCCGGCGGCGAAAGTCAGGGATGATGCCCTTTCCCGCGCGCGCTTCGAATTCCGCTGGGAGGACCAGTTCAACCTGTCGCTCGATCCCGAAACCGCGCGGTCCTTCCACGATCAGACCTTGCCCAAAGAGGCGCACAAGCTGGCGCATTTCTGCTCGATGTGCGGGCCGAAATTCTGCTCGATGCGTATCTCCCACGACATCCGCGCCGAGGCGCAGAAGGAGGGCATGGCGGCGATGGCGGCGAAATACCGCGAGGGCGGCGATCTCTACATACCGGCTGACGAGACCCGCGCACCGGCCATGCCACAGGCGCGTGCGCCATCATGAGGGTGCTGGTCAAAGGGGCCGGCGTTGCCGGCCTCACCGCCGCCTTCGAGCTCGCCGCACGCGGCGCGGCGACCACCGTTGCCGAGACAAGGCCTGCCATCGAGGGCAATGCGTCGTGGTTCGCCGGTGGTATGCTCGCGCCATGGTGCGAGGGTGAAAGCGCCGAGCAGCCGGTGCTGGATCTCGGACGCGATGCTGCCGACTGGTGGGATGCGGTGCTACCGGGTCAGGTGATACGTGCCGGAACGTTGGTCGTGGCCGCGCTGCGTGATACTGGCGAGCTCGACCGGTTCGCCAGCCGCACGTCGGGATATCGGCGGGTCGCCGAAGACGAAATTTCACTCCTGGAACCCGACCTCGCCGGCCGCTTCTGGCGCGGATTGCTCTTCCCCGATGAGGCTCATCTCGACCCGCGCCAGGCGATGGTAGCACTTCACGACAAGCTCGCGGCCATGGGCGTCGAATTCCGCTTCGGCGCCGACGCCCAGCCTGTTTCCGGTTTCGATCGTCAGATCGACTGCACTGGAATCGCAGCGGCCGATGACAGGCTGCGCGGCGTTCGCGGCGAAATGCTGATCCTGCGCACGCCTGATATCTCGCTGTCGCGCCCGGTCAGGCTGCTGCATCCGCGCTTTCCGCTGTATGCGGTGCCGCGTGCCGACACGCAGTTCATGATCGGCGCGACTATGGTTGAAAGCCAGTCCTCCGGACCGGTGACGGCGCGTTCGATGATGGAACTGCTCAGTGCCGCCTATGCCCTCCACCCGGCTTTTGGCGAGGCCGGGATCGTTGAAACAGGTGTCGGCATCCGTCCAGCCTTTCCCGACAATCTGCCGCGCGTGGAGGCACTTGGAACTGCCGTCGCGATCAATGGACTCTATCGCCATGGTTTTCTTCTCGCCCCTGCCACGGCGCGCCAGGCTGCCGACCTCGTTTTTCAATCAAAACGGACCAAGGAACTTGCTCATGAAACTGATGGTCAACGGCGAAGCGCATGAGGTTGCCGCCGCCACGCTGGCCGAACTGCTTGCCGCGCTCGACTATGAGGGCGATTGGCTGGCAACGGCGGTCAACAGCGACCTCGTGCACAAAGCCAAGCGGGCGGAATTCCAGTTGAGCGACGGCGACCGGATCGAAATCCTCTCGCCCATGCAAGGCGGTTAGACCATGTTAGAGCTTTATGGAACCGAGCTTCCGTCGCGCCTGCTTCTCGGTACCGCTCAATATCCTTCGCCGGCCATCCTTGCCGAGGCCGTCAAGGCGTCGGGAACCTCGGTGGTGACCGTCTCGCTGCGCCGCGAGATGGCAGGCGGCAGGGCTGGCGAAAAATTCTGGTCACTGATCCGCTCGCTCGGCGTCAGAATCCTGCCCAACACTGCTGGCTGTCACTCCGTCAAGGAAGCGGTCACGACCGCGAAAATGGCGCGCGAGGTCTTCGGCACCAGCTGGATCAAGCTCGAAGTGATCGGCAATCACGACACGCTGCAGCCGGACGTGTTCGGCCTAGTCAAAGCCGCGCGCATCCTGTGCGAGGACGGTTTTGATGTATTCCCTTATACCACCGATGACCTTGTCGTCGCCGAGCGGCTGCTGGAGGCGGGCTGCAAGGTCTTGATGCCATGGTGCGCGCCGATCGGTTCGGCGCTGGGGCCGGTCAACATCACAGCGCTGCGCTCGATGCGCGGACATTTCCCTGGCGTCCCACTGATTGTGGATGCGGGGCTGGGACGACCTTCGCACGCGGCCACCGTCATGGAACTCGGCTTTGACGCCGTCCTCCTGAACACAGCGGTCGCCAGGGCGGCCGATCCGGTCGGCATGGCGCGTGGGTTCGGCAAGGCGGTCGACGCCGGCCGTGAGGCTTTCAGTTCGGGAATGCTCGAACCGCGCGACGTCGCCGTGCCATCGACACCGACGATCGGCAGAGCAGTTTTTTCATGAAGCTCGATCCCTTCTACCTGATCGTCGACAGCGCTGCCTGGATCGAACGGCTAGTGCCACTCGGCGTCAGGCTGGTGCAGCTGCGCATCAAGGATAGGGACGAGGTCACGCTGCGCTCGGAAATCCGCCGCGCGAACGACGTCTGCGCGGTCCATGGTTGCCAACTGATTGTCAACGACTATTGGCGACTCGCCATTGAGGAAGGCTGCGACTTCGTACATCTCGGCCAAGAGGATTTGGCTGCGGCTGACCTGCTGGCGATTAAGTACGCCGGATTGAAGCTCGGGTTTTCGACCCACGATCATACCGAACTGGAAACGGCGCTAGCGGCCGAGCCGGACTATGTGGCCCTGGGGCCTATTTATCCCACTAGCCTCAAGAAGATGAAATGGGCGCCGCAAGGGCTCGAGCGGATCAGCAAATGGAAGCATCGGGTAGCGCCGATCCCATTGGTCGCCATCGGCGGCCTCAACCCCGACCGGCTCGACAGTGTCTTTGAGGCTGGTGCGGACAGCGCGGCCGTGGTGACCGACATCACGCTCAACGCCAATCCCGAAACGCGCACGCGAGAATGGATCGAAAGGACAGAGAAATGGCGCTGAGGCGAGAACCGCATGTGCTCGTCGTTAGTGGTTCGGACTCCAGCGGGGGCGCCGGAATAGGACGCGATATCGAGACGATCTCCTCCCTTGGTGTGCGCACCTGCCTGGCTGTCACCGCGCTGACGGTGCAAACGCACGAAACCGTCATGGCAGTCCATCCTTCTCAGCCCGATCTCGTGGCCGATCAGATGCGCGCTGCGCTGCAGGCCAACAATGTGACGGCCATCAAGATCGGCATGCTCGCAACCGCTGAGATCGTGGCTGGCGTTGCCGCCGTGCTGCGCGAAAATCCGCAGGTGCCGGCAGTGCTCGACCCGGTTCTGGTCTCCACTTCAGGTCGAGCGCTACTCGAAACGGACGCCATCGCCGCCATGAAACGTGATCTGATGCCGTTTTGCCGTCTGGTCACACCCAATCTTTTCGAGCTGGCGCTCCTTGTTGGCGCTGAACCGGCGGCGAACGAGAGCGATGCGGTGAGACAGGGACGGAAATTGCTGGCCGCCGGCGCGCAGGCCCTGCTGATCAAGGGCGGCCACGCGGCGGGACTCCGATCGACCGATATTCTGTTGCACTTTGATCAAGAACCAATCCGCTTTGACACACCGCGACTTGCCGTATCGATGCGCGGGACGGGCTGCATGCTGGCCAGCGCGATTGCGGCGCATGTGGCGAACGCGAGCCCACTCGAAAACAGCGTGCGCAAAGGCAAGCTGTTTGTGTTCGAGCAGCTTCAGAAGAAGGCAGCCGAATGACCGCGGCATCTCCCGGCCCAGTCAAGCTTAAGTCCGCGTCGCTCGCCGCGAGATTCTCGACGATACGGCTGCCGCTCACGTCCTTCGATCATGCGCACGCGCGGTTCGCTGTCGAGAGTGACGCCAGACTCCTCCGGGGCGAGTAAGTTCGTTCGCTGGCGCAGATCAATAGTGCCAATATAGAAAACAATCGTCGCACATGACGGTCGCACCTCGATACGGCTTGATCTGAGCGACGGTCGAGGGCGCTCAAAGCCCCGAGGCCTCGTTTCCGGCCTAAACTCCAATCCACCGCGCCGCTCGCGCGTGCAACGTCCCCGATGTAAATACGGCTCGGTATTTTTCACGTCAATTAATAAATTTACGCATGCAATAATTTTTGTCCACGCGTTGATAATTTACAAAGCGTCCTGTAAAATTTCGACTTGCAGTCGCGCGCCGGCTCACCGTAGGAATCATCGGGGACAACGCATGGACCAGGCCGAAATCCATGCTGCGAGGTTTGAATGGCGATGACGCACAAGACGATGGAGGATTTCGCCCGTTCGTGCGGCGTGTCCCGGCCCACGCTCTCCAAGTATTTCGACGATCCGACCAGCGTCAAGCCGGCGACGCGCAAGCGCATCGAGGAAGCGCTGCGCTCGTCCGATTACCAGCCTAATCTGTTTGCGCGGAACCTCAACCGCAAGCGCACGCGCAGCATTGGCATTGTCGTGCCGACTGTGACCGATCCGTTCTATTCGGAGATGGTCAGCCGCATCGAGCTTCGGCTGCGCGACGAAGGCTACTGGCCGATCGTGATCTCCTCGCACGGCTCGACCGAACTCGAAGTCGAGGCGACGCGGACCATCCTGTCGCTCAAGGTCTCGGGCGCGCTCGTCGCGCCGCTCGGGCGGCGCTCCGACCATCGGACGCTCGAGAAGCTGACGCAGGCGATCCCGATCGTCTATTTCGACACTTACCTCGAGGGCAACACGCCCTTCGTCGGCAACAACAACACGCAGAGCGTCGCGACCATCGTCGACTATCTCTGCCGATCGGGCGACGCGCCGGTTTATTTCGACATCCCGCACGTCAACCACAATTCACCCGAACGGCTGAGCAGCTATGTCGCCTCGATGAAGCGGCTCGGGCATGAGCCCATCGTGATCGGCAACACCAAGGACTACACTTGGGATTTCGAGCGCATCGGCTACGAGCAGACCGAAAGAATGCTTAGCAATGGCGACCTGCCGGGCAAGACCATCCTGTGCAACAATGACCGTCTGGCCTTCGGCCTGATGGCCGCAGCCTTTGCCCGGGGACTCAAGATCGGCCGCAAGCCCGACTGCGACATGCGCGTCGCCGCGCATGACGACCATCCGCTTAGCCGCTACGCATGCCCCGGCCTCACCACCATGGCACAGGACTTCGCGTCGATGGCCGGCCGCAGCGTCGAGACGCTGCTTGCCCTGCTCAATGAAGCCGAGACGGCGGTCGCGCCCAAGGTCAAACTCGACGCGAGGCTAGTGATGCGTCAGTCGGCTTGATCTTTCGTGAAAGCGCGAACGAAGCCTTGCCATGCGGCAACCGCCGCCTCGACCGCCTGCCGTGATGCCGGCCCGTGACGGCCCATCGAGACGAAGCCGTGGATCTGGCCCGGCCAGCGCCTGAGCACGACCGGCACACCGGCGTCCTGTAGGCGCCCGGCATAGGCTTCGCCTTCGTCGGCGAGGATGTCATGACCGGCGATGGCGATGAAGGCGGGCGCCACTCCCACAAGGCTTTCGGCTTTGAGCGGCGAGACGCGCCAATCGCCGACATCGGCGGCGTCGCGGACATAGTGGTCGCGGAACCAGGCCATGGTCGTGGCGGTCAGGCCAAAACCTTCGGCAAAACGACGATAGCTGTCCGCCGTCTGCCCGGCATCGGTGTTGGGGTAGAGCAGCAGTTGCGCCGTCAGCGGATGTTTGTCCCCACGCGCAATGAGGCTGAGCACAGTGGCCAAATTGCCGCCGGCGCTGTCGCCTGCGACGGCGATGCGTTTCGGGTTGATGCCCAGATCGGCGGCATGATCCTGCATGAAGGACAGCACGGCGCGGCAGTCTTCCACCGCAGCCGGAAATTTGTGCTCCGGCGCCAGCCGGTAATCGGGCGACACGACGACGCAAGCCGCGATGCTGGCGAACCAGCGGCAGATCTCGTCGTGCGATTCGAGACTGCCTATTACCCAGCCGCCGCCATGCAGATAGAGCAGCGCCGGAGCATCCGCATCAGGCGCGCCCTGCCCGCGATAGATCCTCAGCGTCAGCGGCCCACCGGGTCCGGCGATTGTGCGCTCGGTGACTGAACCCACCGGCTCGCGGCCGCCTTGTAGATCGGGAAGACCGTCTACATAGGCACGGCGCGCCTGTTCCGGCGTGCCAGCCTCGAAGGGCGGCGTGTTAGCCCGGCGGCCGAGATCGAGAACATGTCGCGCCTGCCGGTCGAGCGCGGACGGGAACGGCGTTGCCATCAGTGGCGATGTCGTCATCGGCGGACCTCCCGTCAGGCCAGCAGGCTCGCCGCTTCGTCCTCGCCGAGTAGCGGCGGCTGGTCGACCGTGCCGTTGACGGCAACCGAGCCGCGGCTTTCGCCCGAGGCCAGGATGGCTTCCATGATCTCAAGTACATGCAGCGCCAATTCACCGGACGCGCGGGGCTTGCGTCCCTCGACCAACGCTCGCGCCAGATCGGCGACGCCGAGCATGCGGTAGTTGGCACGGTCGGGCGCCGCATAGGGCCAGTTGCGCGCGCCGTAGAGTTGGCTCTCACTCTCGTGATCTTTCCAGTCGGCGCCGCGCGCCGAGAGCGAAACGGTGCCGCCGAAGGTGTCGGGATCGGGCAGCCGCAGCGAGCCCTCGGTGCCGTGCAGTTCGATCGGATGGTTGGAGTGTTTGAAGACGTCCCAGGAGGCGCCGAAGGTGACCGTGGCGCCGGAGCGGAATTCGAGCAACGACACGATGTTGGTCGGTGTGCCGACCTTGAAGGTGGTGTTCTTGTAAGGCCCGTCGGCGGTGATCAGACGCTCCTCCTGGCCGCGCGTCGCCATCGCCATGACGCGGGCGACCGGGCCCAGCAGGTTGACCAGCATGGTCAGATAGTAAGGACCCATGTCGAAGACCGGGCCACCGCCAGGCTGGTAGTAGAATTGCGGGTTGGGATGCCAGTGCTCCATGCCGCGCCCCATCATGAAAGCGGTGCCGGTCACGGCGCGGCCGATCGCGCCCTCATCTATCAGCCGGCGCGCCCGCCGTCCGGCGGCGCCGAGGAAGGTGTCGGGGGCCGACCCGAGCAGCAGCCCGCGCTTTGCCGCCTCGGCCACCAGCCGGCGGCCATCGGCGACGGACGTCGCCAGCGGCTTTTCGGTGAAGACGTGCTTGCCCGCTGAAAGCGCCGAAAGCGAAATGTCCAAATGCGCCGCCGGTATCGTCAAATTGAGGACAAGGTCGATGTCCGGATCGGCCAGCAGCGCGTCGACCCCGAGCGCGCGGATGCCATATTCCTTGGCACGGAGCGCCGCCATGTCGGCTGAAATGTCGGCACAGGCGCGCAACTCGACCCCGCCGAACAGGCCCGCATTGCGCAGATAGGTCATCGAGATGTTGCCGCATCCGATGATGCCGATGCCGAGCTTTGTCTTTGATGTCCCGTGCATTTCAGATCTACCTCCCCAAGCGGTCATGGCTGGCTGCACCCTTGCGCCAGCAATGGATCACAGTCGAAAGCCGCTATACAACATTTTAATTCTTGACGCGCGTAAAATTTTTATAGAGCATACGAAAACGCTGGCGCAGCAGGATTTTGAAAACAACCGATTGGGGAATTTTGAACTCATGAGCCTAGGAACCAAGGTGCGTCTTGCGCGCCTCTTCTCGCATCCATCGGGGAACCTTTTTGGCGGCGCGGTCGACCACTTCGTCGGCTACGGCGACGTGCGCAAAGGCGGCCTTGCCGACCTGCCGGGTGCGCTTGCCCGCGTCATGGCGGGCAAACCCGACTACGTCAGCATCCAGCCTGGTACCGCGCGCCATCTGTGGCCGCAATATGCGGGCAAGGCTTCCCTGGTGATTCAGGCGGGCTGCTTCACTCCGGACGATCGCATCAGCGAGTTGATAGCAACGCCCGAGGATGCGGTGCGCGCGGGGGCCGATGCGTTGGCCGTGGCCATGCCGGTGCGCGGCGCGACCGAGGGCAAATACATACGCTGGCTGACCGATTCGGTGAATGCAGCGGCCCGCTACGGCATGCCTGTGGTGGCGCATATCTACCCTCGCGATTTCACCGACGGGGCAACGATAGTCTTCACCCCCGACGAGATCGCCTACGCGGCGCGCATCGGCTACGAGTCCGGCGTCGACGTGATCAAGATCGGCTACACGGGCGATTTCGAGTCGTTCCGAGAGACCGTCCGGACCTGCCCGGTGCCGGTTGTGATCGCGGGTGGTCCGAAAACCGATACGCTGCTCGGCGCGCTTAAGCAGACGGCGGACGCCATCCGTGCCGGCGCACGCGGTGCCGTGGTAGGCCGCAATCTCTGGGGACATGGCGATCCGGAGAAGGCTGCGCTTGCCTTTCGGAGCGTCATCCATGACGGCCTTTCGGCGCAAGACGCCCTGGCGAAGGCGGGTGCCTGAACGATGCCCACCGTCCCTTCAATCCTCGGCTTCGGCGCTATTGCGATCGACGACATCGTCTATGTCGATCAGCCGTTGTCGGCGGGCAAGGGGAAGGTTCTGCATAGTACCCGGTCTTTCGGGGGAAATGTCGCGACGGCGCTAGCCGCCGTCGCGCGGCTCGGCGGAAGCGCCGGGTTCGTCGGATGGCTGGGCAGCGCCGCTGACGACGCCGTGCTGCGCGATCTCGTTGCGAGCGGTGTTGAAACCGAATTCGCGCCGCGCCACCCGGACGCGCGCCCGGTGCGCTCGCGCATTACCGTCGGCTCGGACGGGGAACGGTTCATCGCGTATGACGACGACGCGATGCTGGGCACCGCGTCGGACTTCCCGGACGAGGTCCTCAGCCGCGCGACTGTCCTGATCGTCGATAGCTACGCGACCCGGTCGCTGGATGTCGTGGCTCGGGCTGGCGATCTCGGCCTTGCGATCCTCGGCGATATCGAATGGAGCTGCGGCCCAGCCACGGAGCGGCTGATCGCGCTCTGCGACCATCTCATTCTTCCCCTCGGCTTTGGGCGGACTGCCACAGGGCGCCGATCGCCCGCCGAGATGCTCGATGCATTGTGGTCGCCGTCGCGGTCCGCCGTGGTTCTGACCGATGGCGGCAGGGGCGTGTACTATCGCGGGCGTGAAGAGACAGGTCTCTGGCATCTGCCTCCGCACCGGGTTGTGGTCGTCGACTCGACCGGCGCGGGTGACTGCTTTCATGGCGCCTACGCCCATGCGTTGATGCGCGGAGCCGACACCGCAGGCCGGGTGGCATTCGCGGCCGCGGCGGCGGCCCTCTCGATAGCGGGACGTGGCGGGCGCCAGGCGCTTCCGACCGACGACCAGGTCACGGAACTCCTGGCATCGACGAACGCGCCGTCAGCAGTCGAACTAAAAAATGCGTATGTCGATACTGGAACGTAGCCTGAAACTATCCGAGGAAACATTTCGCCGGTGAACATAGGCCGAAGAAATTATAAGAATCACTGGCTTATGCTTGTGGAGGGAGGAAGATGGCAGAAGTCATTCTTGAGAATATCTGCAAAACCTACGGAAACAATTTTCGCGCAATCGACCAATTGAACCTATCGGTCGAGGACGGCGAGTTCTTGATTCTCGTCGGGCCGTCCGGCTGCGGCAAATCCACCGCGTTGCGAATGATCGCGGGATTGGAGGACATCACCAGCGGCAGCCTTCGGATCGGCGGAGTCGATGTCGTCGACATGCCGCCCAAGGACCGCGACATCGCGATGGTCTTCCAGAGCTACGCGCTCTACCCGCACATGACGGTGTTCGAAAACATCGCCTTTTCGATGCGGCTGGCAGGCAAGCCGAAGGCCGAGCGCAAGAAGCGCGTCGACGAGATCGCCAAAACCCTTCAGTTGACGTCTTTGCTGGACAGCAAACCCGCGAACCTGTCAGGCGGACAGCGTCAACGGGTTGCCATGGGCCGCGCCATGGTGCGCGAGCCGGCCGCCTTTCTCATGGACGAACCGCTTTCCAACCTGGATGCAAAACTGCGCGTGCAAATGCGTGCCGAAATCACCAGCCTGCAAAAGCAACTCGGCGTCACGACCATATACGTGACCCACGACCAAATCGAAGCGATGACGATGGGCGACAGGGTCGCGGTGTTGAAAGGTGGCGTGCTGCAGCAGGTCGACACACCCAAGAGACTCTATGAATCGCCGGTGAACGCCTTCGTTGCCGGCTTCATCGGCTCTCCTTCGATGAACCTTTTCGAAGCGACCCTGAAGGGCAGCGAGCTCGTTTTTCGCGACTTCGCCATCCGGCTGCAGGATGCAGCCTTCGTACGCAGGCCGGGCTTGCGGTCCTATGCGGGGCGCAAGATCGTGTTCGGGATACGACCGGAGGATCTTTATGACAGCAGCCTCGAATCCGGCCGCAAGTATCAGACTATACCCGCAAAGGTGACTTCGATCGAAGAGCTCGGCTCTGAACATATCGTCCACCTGAACATCGACGCGGTCCGGGTGGACTCCGGCGATCCGGACGCGGTGGACGATTTTGGCGTGGCATCGAACGCGGTGGCGAGATTCGAGCCGGCCAGCGTCCTCCACTCCGGCTCGGAGATCCGGTTGGCCCTGGATGATTCCAAGTTCCATTTCTTCGATCCCGAGACGCATCTGGTGATCTGAAGATCTGCGGCAGACCGCAGGCGGGAGCGAGGCGCCTGCGAAAGATACTCGCAAGAAGTTTTCTGAATAAACCAGATGATCGACCGCATTGTGCGGTCGATCTTGAAGAAGGAGGAGAAAATGATGTTTCGGATACAACCCGCGATGCTGAAGGTAGCCGCGGCCGCATGGTTGCTTGGCGCAACCAGCGCCATGGCGGACACGACGCTAGAATTCACCCAGTGGTGGGAGCCCGAATTGCCGGCCGGCTCGCTCAGGGCAATCATGAATGACTTCGAGGCTGCAAACCCCGGAATCAAGGTGACGCTGGTCAGCGGCCCCTATGCGACCACGCGAGACCAGATCTCGGTTGGTGCTGCAACTGGAACGCTTAGCGACGTCGTCGGTCTCGACGGCGCCTGGGTGAACAATCTGAACGCGCAGAATGCGCTGGCCGACATGAACCCGATGATGGATGCGAGCGGGTTCGACAAGACCCAGGTCGCGGATATCATCAAGGTGGACGGTAAGGCGGTGATGTTTCCCGTGGCTTCGTTCGTCTATCCGGTTTTCGTGAATTTGGACCTCGCCGCCCAGGCAGGCGTGACCAAGCTGCCGTCGACCCGCGCGGAGTTTCTCGAAGCCGCCAAGAAGATGACCCATGCCGACAATAACCAGTATGGCTGGGTGCTACCCCTGTCGCTGCAAACGCCGTCCGGTGTCCAGAACGACATGATGTCGTGGGTCTGGGCATCGGGTCAATCGATGATGGCGGACGGCAAGCCGGCTCTCGAGGGCAAGCCGGTGGTGGATATGCTCACCTTCGTCAAATCGCTGAACGACGCCGGCGTCATCTCGCCCGGCATCGCCACCAAGACCGAACAGGAAAAGGTCGAGGAATTCGTCAACGATCGGGTCGGGATGATGATCGACTCGCTTGCGCACGTGAACCTCATTCGCAAACGCAATCCCAAACTGAACTTCGATCTCATCCCGGTCCCGGTCGTGGAGAACTACAACGGCAAGCGCGGCCTTCCCTACGCCTCCTGGGGCATAGGCATCTCTGCCGCCTCGAAACATCAGGAGGAAGCCTGGAAGCTCGTCCAATATCTGATGGGTGAAAAGGTGAACGCCAAGCTCGTGTCGCTGGCAAACGCCTTCCCCGGCAACGTCAACGCCAAGCCCGATTTCGTGACCTCCGACAAGGCTTTCGGCAAGGCTTTCGAAATCTTCAAGACCGGTTATCTTGCCAATGAGTTCACAGGCCTGCCGGTGGCGGAAGACCTGATGACCCAGTTCGACGTGGAGGCCCAGAAGATGCTCACCGGCGAGCAGTCTCCGGAACAAGCCGCGGCCAACGCTCAAAAGGGCTGGATGGCGAAATTCTGATCGGCCTGTTTCCTCGTTTTCGATCCTCGACCGGAGGCCTGACTTCGGGCAGGCCTCCCGGCAACAACGGATCGGCAATGTGAGACGGACCTGTTTCCGAAGCCCCTTCTCTTGAAGGCGTATCCCAAGGTTGTCATATGACCCGGCAGAAGCGCTCTCGCCATAGACTGAAACGAGCGGTCGCACCCTATCTCTACCTGTCGCCCTCGCTCCTCATAATCGGCCTGCTGATGCTGCTGCCGATGGTGACGGTGATTGGCTATTCGTTCCAGAACAGCGCAGTGCTGCGTCGCGACCCGTCCTTTGCCGGACTGAAACACTACCAGGCGATCTTTAACGATCCCGTGTTCTGGGCTTCGCTGTGGCATACGCTCTACTTCACATGCATGAGTGTGGTTTTCCACATGACCATCGGCATGATCTTCGCGCTCATGCTGAACAGCGACCGCATCAATCCCACGCTGCGCAATATCCTGCGCGTGCTCTACATTCTGCCCTGGCTGTTCACCGCGGTGATTATCGCCGTGATCTGGCGCCTGCTGCTCGAGCCGAATGGTGTCGTTAACAGCGTTCTCATGCAGATGGGCATCATCGGTTCCAAAGTCGAGTGGTTTTCCTCGCCTGAGACCGCGCTGCACGCCGTCACCTTCGCCAATATCTGGGCGGGCTATCCGCTCTTCATGGTCAGCCTGCTCGCGGGTTTGCAGGGCATTCCCAAGGATTTCTACGAGGCCGCCGATATCGACGGGGCGAAGGCCTACCAGAAGCTGATCTTCATCACCATCCCGCAGCTGATGCCGATCATCATCAGCATCTCGCTGCTGGATTTCATCTGGACGATGCAGGTCTTTCCATTGATCTGGATAACGACGGGCGGCGGTCCGATCTACTCGACCGAGGTCCTCAGCACCTACACGTACAAGCTGGCGTTTTCGAGCTACAACCTGTCGCAGGCGTCCGCAAGCGCCGTGGTCATCCTGCTGATCTCTCTCGGCCTGACGCTGTTCTACATCCGCTATCAAAAGGCTCGGTAGTCACCATGAGGAAAAGGCACTCGCCGAAAGACAGGCTGATCACCGTCGCGCTCCATGTCGCGCTTGCCGCAGGGCTCTTTTTCGCGGCCTTCCCGATCTACTGGATGCTGAGCAGCTCGTTCAAGTCGAATACCGAAATCTTTGCCCTGCCACCAACCGTCCTGCCGAAGGCCTTCACGCTGGAAGCGTATGCGGCCATCCTTGGCGACCCGGTAAAGCTGCGCTTCTTCTTCAACAGCTACTTCGTGGCCGGAGCGGTGACAGTGTTGACGGTGCTGATCGCCTTGCTGGCGGCCTATGGGTTCAGCCGTTTCAATTTCCGCGGCAAGGGCAGCCTCAACACGCTCATCATCAGCACGCAGACGATCCCGCCGATCACGCTTTTGATCCCCTTCTTCGGGCTTGTCGTCTCGTATGGCATCTTCGACACCTACGTCGCACTGATCCTGACTTACCTGGTGTTTACGCTGCCCTACGCGATCCTGCTGATGACGGGATATCTGAACACCTTGCCCCGCGATCTCGATGAAGCGGTGGCTGTCGACGGCGGCAGCAGCTGGACGGCACTCTGGCGGGTGATCGTCCCGATTTCACTGCCTGGTATCGTGGCGACGTCGGTCTACACCTTCCTGTTGTGCTGGAACGAATTTCTGTTTGCGCTGACGCTGACGAAGTCAGCGTCCATGCGCACCGTCCCGATCGGCATCCAGCTGTTGATGGGGCAGCACGCCTTCGAATGGAACCAGATGATGGCGATGAGCGTGCTCGGCTCGCTACCGCTCTTGCTCATCTACCTCGTTGCCCAGAGATTCTTCCTCGCCGGCATGACCGCGGGCTCGGTCAAGTAGCATGTCCCTCCCACGGAGAACTGATGGAGTAGGCCGCGCATCGAAATCGATGGATTGGACCTTCTCTGCTGACAGCCGATAATGCCGCGGCCTCGGGCGTCGTCACAGCGCCGCTGATCGTGCCGATGCTGTTCTTACAGCGCCACATCATCGAAGGCCTACGCAGGTAGAATCAAGGAATGAAAGGATGAACGTGAAAGACCTCAAAGTCGGCTGCCAGACCTTCACCTGGGAAATGCTCGGAGACCGCTTTGCCGGCGGCCCCGACGACCTGCTCAAAGCGATCGCCGATGGCGGCTATGCCGGTATCGAGATCACCGACACGATGATCGGCCGCTATGCCGGCAAGCCGGCGGAGTTCGCTGCGGCGCTGAAGAGATCCGGCCTGACGCTGGTCTCCTTCGCCTTCGGTTCGGACAGCGGCTTCACACTCAAGGAGAAGATCGGCGCCGACCTCGAGACCGCCAAGCGCTGGATCGATTTCGCCGCCGCCTTTCCGGGCGCGATGGTGTCCATGGGCTCGGCCACCGTCGTGTCGGACGGTCCGCGCGACGACAAGTTCGCCATTGCGGCCGAGGTCTACAACAAGGCTGGTGAACTCGGCCGCGAGGCCGGCGTCCAGGTCGCGGTGCATCCGAGCTCGCACCACAACACGCTGCTCTACGATCGCGTCGATTACGACCGCATCTTCGGGCTGCTCGATGCCTCGCTGGTCGGCTGGGTGCCGGACACCGGCCACATCCTGCGCGGCCACAGGGACATGGCCGACACGCTCACCACCTATCGCAATCGCATCTGCTACGTGCACCTTAAGGATGTCGATGCGAGCGGCACCTGGGCGATGCTCGGCAAGGGCGTCTGCGACACGGCGAAGGTGATCGAGATCGCCAGTGCGGCACCCAACTTCAATGGCTGGCTGGTGCTGGAGGAAGAGTCCGAGACCGCCGCCGCCGATCCGGCCGGCGCGGTCAAGACCAACCGCCAGACCATGCGCGGCTACGGAGCCTGAGACGATGATCCACAAGAAAGACCGTCGCCTTCGTGTCGGTGTGCTCGGCTGCGGGCCGATCGCGCAGTTCGCGCATCTGGCGTCCTGCGTGAAGGCGAGCAATGCCGATCTCTACGCGATCTGCGACGCAGCACCCGATCTGCTCGCGCGTATGGGCGCGACCTACGAGGCGCAGAAGATGTATGGCGACTATGACGCGATGCTCGCCGACCCTGCGCTGGAAGCGGTGATCGTCGCCACCTCCGACGCCTATCACGTGCCGATGTCGATCAAGGCTCTGGAAGCCGGCAAGCACGTGCTGTGTGAAAAGCCGATCGGCGTCTCGGTCGAGGAAGGTGAAAAGCTGGCCGATGCGGTCAGGCGTTCCGGCAAGGTGCTGCAGGTCGGGCATATGAAGCGCTTCGATCCGGCGCTCGAGGCAGCGCGCGATTTCGTACGCGACGAGATGGGCGAGATCCTCGCGCTGAAGGCCTGGTACTGTGACTCAACCCATCGCTATACCAACACCGACGCGGTGCAGCCGCTGCCCGTCACCAGCAAGCTGGCGCGCAAGCCGGCCGGCAACCCGAAGGCGGATCCCAGACAGTATTTCATGCTGGCGCATGGCTCGCACCTCGTCGATACGGCGCGCTTCCTGTGCGGCGAGATCACCGCCGTGCGCGCCCGCCTCAACGAGAAATTCGGCGCTTATTGCTGGTTCGTCGAAACGGAGTTCGCCAATGGCGCGCTCGGCCATCTCGACCTCACCGTCGCCGTGCGCATGGACTGGCACGAGGGTTTTCAGCTCTATGGCGAGAACGGCTCGGTGGTCGCGAAGACCTTCAATCCTTGGTACTTCCGGGCGAGTGAAGTCGACATTTTCCACGAGAAGGACGCCACCTCGCGAAAGCCGCTCGGCGCTGACGGCCATTTCTTTCGCCGCCAGCTCGAAGGCCTCGCTGAGACGGTGCTCGACGGCAAGCCGATGCGCGGCGCCAATGTCGACGACGGGCTCGCATCAATCCGCGCCATGGTGGCGATCGCGCGCTCGGTCGAAAGCGGCGAACGCGTCGAGGTCGCCAGCGTGACTGGAGCGGTTTGATGCAGATCGGGGTGTTCGCCAAGACCTTCCCGGGCAGCGAGCCTGCCGGCGTGCTGGCGTCTGTCCGTGACGCAGGTTTTGCGGTCACCCAATTCAATCTCGCCTGCGCCGGCCTGCCGTCGATGCCGGATGATGTTCCCGCAGCGGCGATCCGGGCAATCGATGCCGCAGTCGACAGCTCCGGCGTCGGTCTCGTGGCGCTGTCCGGCACCTACAACATGGCGCATCCGGACAAGCAGGTACGCGACGATGGCTTGCGCCGGCTGGCGGTGGTTATCGAAGCCGCCGCAAGGCTTTACACGCCACTCGTCACGCTCTGCACCGGAACGCGCAATCGTGACGACCAATGGGCGCACCATCCGGACAATGCCGATCCCTCGGCATGGACCGACATGGCGGTCGAGATGGAAAAGGCGCTCGAACTCGCCGAGCGTTACGGTGTCGATCTTGGCATCGAGCCTGAACAGGCCAACATCGTCACCTCCGCCCGTGACGCGATGCGGCTCATCGCCGAGATGGGTTCGAAGCGGCTGCGCATCGTGCTCGATCCGGCAAACCTGTTCGAACAGGCGGATGCCGCGCAGGCGCGCGCCATGGTTGCGGCTGCAGTCGAGCGCACGGCGAGCCATGTCGCCATGGCCCATGCCAAGGACCGTTTCGCCGACGGCCGCTTCGCCACCGCCGGGCAAGGCGTCGTCGACTTCGCCGACTTCATCGCCCGGCTGAAGGCAACAGGTTTCGATGGGCCGTTGGTGACGCATGGGCTTTCGGCCGGGGAAGCGCCCGGCGTCGCCCGTTTCCTCAAGGGGCTGCTGTGATGGCGCGCCCGACGATCCTGCTCCGCGATGGCGCCGCGCTTCGGGTTTCCGATACGGGCGACGGGCTGGCGGTCGTCTTCCAGCACGGGCTGGGTGGCGGCGAGGCGCAGGTTGCGCAGACCTTCCCCGCCGGCTTTCGTCGCATCACGCTGGAATGCCGCGGCCATGGCGGCTCCGGCATTGGCGAGCGACGGCCATTTTCGTTCGAGATGTTCGCCGACGATGTGCTCGCGGCCGCCGACCAGGCCGGCCTCGACCGCTTCGTTGCCGGCGGCGTCTCGATGGGTGCCGCGATCGCGCTCCGCCTCGCCTGCCGCCATCCCGACCGCGTCGCCGCGCTGGTGCTGGTGCGGCCGGCGTGGACGTTCACGGCAGCACCGGTGAACATGCAGCCTATAACCGAGGTCGCCGAACTCATCCTCGACCGTGGCGCCGACAGGGCGCGGAGTATCTTCGCGCAATCCGAGACGGCGACGCGGCTTTGCCGCGAGGCGCCCGAGAACCTGTCCTCGCTGTTCGGCTATTTCGACCGATCGGACGCCCACACCTTTGCGCAGGTGCTCGCCAACATCGCCGCCGACGGGCCCGGGGTTTCCGAGCGCGACGCCGCCGCCCTGCGCATCCCGACGCTGGCCATTGGCAACGCCAGCGACGCGGTCCACCCGCTGTCGGCCGCCTATACGCTCGCCGCAGTCATCCCCAATGGGATCTTCGCCGAGATCACCCCCAAGGCGCTCGACAGCGCCAGGCATTTCACCGAATTAGACGCCGAGATCTCGGCCTTCCTTCACGCCCACTCGAACGTCCGGAGCCTCGTTCCGTCATGATCAGCAAATCTCTCTCAGGCCCCGCCGCGATAGCCGCTCTGCCGCGCAACCGGCTGCTCGGCGAATTCTCGCTGTGGTCGGCCGACCTCGCCAATATGGAGCGCGACCTGAAGCGCATCGAGGCCCATGCCGATCTACATCACATCGACGTCGCCGACGCCCGCTTCACCCCCGGCTTCCTGTTCTTCCCGGATCTGGTGGCGCGCATCGCCAAGCTGACGGCGAAGCCGATCCATGTGCATCTGATGGTCGAGGCCGAAATCGTCGAGGCGCAGACGCGGCAGTTCATCGAGGCCGGCGCCGACCTCATCACCATCCATGCCGAGAATGGCGAGGCGGGCTTGCGCGCCGTCAAGCTGGCGCATGAGCTCGGCGCCGAGGCCGGCGTCGTGCTCAGGCTGGAGACGCCGGTCGCGGCAATCGTGCCTTTCCTGCCCGAGGTCACCTTCGTCACGCTTCTCGGCACCTCGATCGGCGTCAAGGGCCAGAGCCTGTCCGAGCAGGCCTGCCCCCGTCTCATCGAGGCGCGCGCACTGATCAGGAAAGCCGGCCGCGAGGCCGACATCGTGCTCGCCGCCGATGGCGGCATCCGCCATGAGACGGTGCCGCTGCTGCGCGCCGCCGGCGCCGATACCGTGGTGCTGGGCTCGCTCGCCTTCGGTGACCCTGACCTTGCGCAACGCATCGCCTGGCTGCACGGGCTGAAAGCAGCCGCCTGATGAGCACGCTTGCGCTTGCCTTCGATCTCGGCGGCACGGAGCTGCGCGGCGCGCTGGTCGAGCGCGGTGGCGACGTCGTCGCCCGCGTCTCGGCGCCGACGCTTGCCGGCGCAGGATCGAAGGCGGTGATCGGCCAAATCATCACGCTAGCGGACACGTTGCTCAAGGAGCACCCACAAGCGAAAGTCACCGGTATCGGCATGTGTGCGCCCGGTCCGCTCGACCCCAAGGCGGGCATCGTCATCGGGCCGCCGACACTGGCCGGCTGGCACAATGTGCCACTGATCGACATCCTCAGCCGGCAGTTCGGCCTACCGGTGCGGCTGGAGAACGACGCCAATGCGGCGGCGCTTGGCGAATGGCGCTTCGGCGCGGGCCGCGGCACCGGATCGCTGGTATTCGTGACCGTGTCGACCGGCATTGGCGGCGGCGTCATCGCCGACGGCCACGTCTATCACGGCAGACGCGGGCTGGCGGCCGAGATCGGCCACATGACCATCACCGGCGAAGGCGACCGCTGCTTCTGCGGCGCCGTCGGCTGCTTCGAGGCGGTCGCCTCCGGTACGGCGCTCGGACGCCGGGCGACACGGCTGACCGTGCCGGGCGACGGCTCGCTGCTCCGGCGGCTTTCCGCCAATGGCGACGTTTCGGCGCGACACGTCGTCGAGGCCGCGCGGGCGGGTGATGTGGCGGCTCGCGGACTGATCGAGGCCGAGGCGCAGTGGCTGGGCATCGGCTTCACCAACCTCCTGCATCTCTACTCGCCCGACCTGATCGTCATGGGCGGCGGCCTTTCCAATGGCTTCGACCTCTTGGCACCGACCATCAGGGCGACCATCGAGCAGCGCGCCATGCAAGCCTATCGCGACGTGCCGATCGTTCCGGCCGAACTTGGCGATCGGGCGGGCCTGGTCGGCGCGGCGAGCCTGATCCTATGGGCGGGCGAGCCCGGCACGGCGTTGGCGATGGTGCAGAACGACGAGACGACGACCGGCGCCAGGGAGGCAAGCCAAGACTGAGCTCAAGCTGCGCGGCGCGCGCAAATCCTATGGAGCCGCCGAGATCATCAAGGGTATCGGACCTCGACCTCCAGGACCGCGAAGTCGTCGTCTTCGTCGGCCCGTCCGGCTGCGGCAAGTCCACGCTGCTGCGCATGATCGCCATCGGGACTAGGCAGCGTCGTGATGTTCGACCAGCGCTTTCGGATTATCGAACAGTACTTCCGTTGGAACCCCGCCGAAGCGAAGGAAGGCTCCTTCCATCCACCTTGGTCACGAGCTCCTGCTAAACGGCACCCCTTGACGAGAGCGGTCAATCCCGCGTCTCGGCCGCGGCGGCGCTATGCTGACGCTCCTTTAGGCCGCCCCATTGAACCGGACTCGGGATCACGAACTGCCTCCGTTAATGAATGAACGCTGTCCGTCTTACGGACATTTCATCGTCACCCCGGTCTGCTCAAGCGATACAGGCCATCGCCTGTCATTCAAGGGATTATCGGCTTCGAAAAACAGTGAAGCTTCATCCGTCCTTGCATCCGCTTCGCTCAGGCTCAGCACACGTCAGCAGGTTCTTCACAATCTACGCAAAGAGCGAGGGCGTGTGGCTCAAGCCGGCTTGGCTCGAGGGCCGGAAGTGATCGCGGTGTTCGAGACCGAGCTGACGCGAAGCCCAGTCGGCTATGTTGCCAATGACGCGGAGCTGGCGCTGGACGCCAGATCCCACGGCGACGGCGCTTATCGCGATGTTCTCTGCCTCATGCACCACTGAGCTGCGCTACCCGGCGTCCCTATCGACGCGACGGGCAGCAAAACATCATATGGAGCAGGCCCGCTACATAGCAGGGCAGTTGATCCCCTCGATCGCGCTGTGCCCACTCCCGGCGATCTCGTCGAGCGTGCCGGACGCGAGTGCTCGCAGGTCTTTACCCATCGTGCCGAAGAATGAGCGGGGTGCGAGTGGCAGGATTTAAACTTGCGACCCCATCGTCCCGAACGATGTGCGCTACCAGGCAAAGCCGCAGGTTTCTGGGCTCTTTCGTCACGCTCGCTCCGCAATGATTGCATTTCCTTTCGGGCTTTGTGTGGGGAACCTGTGGTGCCACCGCGCCGACTTCACGTTTTCATCGTCACCTATCCCGAGAGAGGTTTTCGTCGCCTTGGCGCAACGTGCTTCTTCGCGATCTTCTCGGCGGCGTCTGCCTGGAAGTCGGGATGATGGTGGCCATAAGTATCGATCAGAACATCCACGGTGATGCCGAGAAAGCCCGCCGCCTGCCACATGTCGGCGCCGGCCCGCATCAGCCAGGTCGCAGCGGTGTGGCGAAGCGTGTGCGAAGTGACGTCGGGACCGAGGCCGGCTGCGTCGCGAGCTCTCCTGAAGCTCTTCTTGACCGACCCCACCGGCTTTCCATTCCACTCCACCACAAAGTCTTGCGATATCTTACGACCAGTATTTGCGCTCTTGCCGCGCGCCTTGGTCCTGATATCGAGATCTGTGCACGCCCAGCGGCGGAGATGCGCCAAAAGCCTGTCGGGCAAGCGCACAGGCGGCTGGCGTTTTTTGGTCTTCTTTGCGCTAGCGGCGCGGCGGTAAAAGACGCCGCGGTCGAGGTCCACATAACCATGCCCTTTGGTTGGACGGATGGCGGCACCGCAGACTGCGGCAGAGCGCGTTCCTGTATAAAGCGCGACAAGCATGAAGCGGGCGAGGTGTCGTCCGGTACGCCGGTCGCTCTCCCGGCCCTTCCATTTCTGCTTCATACGCCACGCGGCCCAGATGAGGGCGGCCGCCTCGCTGCGCGTCAACCAGCGCTCGCGCGCACCGGCCTTGTCAGGCAGGACAATCGTCGGTGCGGCAGTCGTGTGGCCTTCCCTGCGGTAGTAGTTGATGGCCGCACGAAGATCCTCGAGTTGGCGGCGCGCAGCGGCTTCGGTGGGACAGAACGCGACGTAGTCGCGGCAAAGCTTGCCATTGATAGCGGCGAGCGTCTTTTCACCGAAGAAATCGAGGATCTTGTCCAGCCGAGCCGCCGTCTCTTCCGGCGCGGCATGCTTCGGTGCAACCTCTCTCAGGTAAACGCTGACGACATCGGCTATCAAGACATCTTCGGCACCGCGCGCTCGGTGGTACTTGCTGGCGATGTAGGTCGCGAGCGCCTTTTCAGCTTCAGGTCCTGGACGGCCTTTTTCGCTGCTGCCAGCGCTGATGAACGTTGTTCGATCGCGGATAAACCATCCAGCTTTGTTTCGGAGCGTTCCGTCTTTCTTCCGGCTTTCGTCCCGCCAGACGATGCGTGGCCCTTTCGACGTCCGCGGCATAGTTCCCTCATTTTGGCGATCGCCAGCAAGGTGACGTACTCCTTTCCGGCGATTAGCTCCGTTTCAAGTCGACCGGCGTTACGTTCCTTGCGCAGGCCCGCAGCGCCCAACGAGCCATCGGGAAAGGCAATTCGTGCTGCAATCTCGACGCGCAGAGGCGTGGTCTCGTCGAATTGGTCGGGAACTTTCAAACGGAGCCCTCAGCCAATCTCTATGATCCGATCGTTTGGCCTGAAAACAGACCGATCGCGGGTCTCATTGAGCGCACGTTTCTATCTCGCCATTTCAGATGCTCTGCCGCGCGATCTTTCTTTAAATATGCTGCTGCGAAAAGCTCCAACGGCAGCGGCTGCGGCAAAGATGCTCCTTTGACCTGCTAATCGGAACGATTGCCCTGACGCGCACTCCACGAGCCTTGTGGCTAGCTCCCCACTTCCGTGGCCGGTGAAACGGCTCTTCAGCTATCCGTGCTGCTTCGTTTCTATGGGCTAACTGCCGGGTCTCCTGGGCCTACTGCCGCGCGCCCCGGTTAGGGGGTTCTGCTGATCACCTCACGCTGCGGTTTCGGACGGTGCCTCCCACCTCGGAGTTGGTCGGCAACCGAAGTCTTCCTGCCAGTCCATCAGAGTTAGAGGACCGCGCTTGGCGCACTGACGGGTTGAAGGCTGGGAGAGAGGCTCCCAGCGCCCGGCGCGGAGACTCGCAATGACCAAGCATCGGCACCAAGCTGCCCCGACCCGGGCCAGCCTATATGACGACATCACCAACAAGATAATCGGTGAGCTGGAGGACGGTCGCCTGCCCTGGGTTCAGCCATGGGGAACGGCGGCTGCGAAGGCGCCGCTCGCCATGCCGAAGAACGCCGCCACCGAACGGCAATACTCTGGAATCAATATCCTGATCCTCTGGGGTTCGGTTATCGAGCAGGGCTTTTCCGGACAGAGCTGGCTGACCTTCCGCCAGGCGCTCGCGCTTGGGGGCAGCGTCCGCAAGGGTGAGCATGGAACGACGGTGGTCTACGCCGATCGGTTCGTGCCCGATGACGAAAAAAAACGTGCCCACGAAACCGGCGAGCAAGCCCGATCGATTCCATTCCTCAAACGCTTTACGGTGTTCAACGCCGCGCAATGCGACGGGCTGCCCCACGATGGTGCGATGGCCACGCAACCGCCCCTGCCCGGCCTGATCGAGCCAAAGGTCGAGACACTGATCAAGCAGACGGGGATCGATTTCCGGGTTGATGGCAGCCGCGCCTTCTACGCTCCGGCCCACGATTATGTGCGGGTCCCGCCACCCCAAGCCTACTTCGAGCCGATCAACTGGCACCGGACCGCCCTGCATGAACTCGGGCACGCCACTGGTCATGCCTCACGCCTCAACCGGGATTTGTCCGGTTCCTTCGGCACCAAGAAGTATGCCTTCGAAGAGCTGGTTGCCGAGATAAGTGCAGCTTTCTGCTGCGCCTCGCTGGGCATCACGCCGACCGTGCGTCACGCCGACTATATCGGCTCGTGGCTGGAGGTGCTGCGCGAGGATAACCGTGCGATCGTTCGCGCGTCCTCTCTGGCGAGCAGGGCTGCGGATTATCTCTTGGGGTTCTTGCCCGACAAAGTCGCCGCTGACGACGATCGGCGGGAGGCAGCGTAATAGCCGCCCGCTTTCAGTTCGGCGTCTTGCCGCGGATGCGTTCGTGATCGAAGTCTGCCTCGATGCCGGACCCGCTGCGGCGAAGTCGTTGCCGAGCGCCAGGGCCGACCTCCTGCTCCGCGACAAATGTCGCGTGGCTGCCGAGCACATCAGAGGGAGAGGAGTGACGGAATTCTCATGACGGGTTTGGAGGTCGAGAGGGAGGCTCTCGGCCGCCCGTCGCGGAGTACATCCGATGGCTACTGCCGTTCAGAAGATCACCCTGTCGTCCTCGCGCGACATTCCCTTCAACAAGCTGGTGCTCTCCCAGTCCAATGTCCGGCGCGTCAAGGTCGGCATCTCGATCGAGGATCTGGCGGCCTCGATCGCCCGACGCGGCTTGATCCAGAGCCTCAGCGTTTTACCCGTCGTCGACAGCGACGGTAACGAGACTGGCATGTTTGAGGTACCTGCCGGAGGCCGGCGCTTCCGCGCGCTTGAGCTGCTGGTGAAGCAAAAGCGCCTCGCCAAGACCGCCCTCGTGCCCTGTGTCGTGCGCGCTCGTCACAGTGCGATCGTTGCCGAGGAGGTGTCGCTCGCCGAGAACATTGAGCGAGCGCCGCTGCACCCGCTCGATCAGTTTCGCGCCTTCCAGGACATGCGCCAAAAAGGCATGAGCGAGGAGGAGATTGCCGCAGCCTTCTTCGTGCCGGTCAACGTCGTTAAGCAACGGCTTAGGCTGGCTTCTGTCTCGCCAGTGCTGCTCGATGTGTATGCCGATGACGGCATGACACTGGAGCAACTCATGGCTTTCACGGTCTCCGAAGACCGCGCCCGCCAGGAGCAGGTCTGGGAGGCGATCAGGGATGCCTGGTCGAAAGAGCCCTATCAAATCCGGCGCATGCTGACCGAAACGACGGTGCGTGCCTCCGACAAGCGCGCCGTCTTCGTGGGGACCGACGCCTATGAGGCCGCGGGTGGTATCGTGATGCACGACCTGTTCCAGTCGGATGACGGCGGCTGGCTGCAGGATGCAGCGCTGCTGGACCGCCTGGTTACCGAGAAGCTCAAGGCGGCTGCCCAGGAAGTTGCAGCCGAGGGTTGGAAGTGGGTCGAGGTCGCTGTCAGCTTCCCCTACGACGCAACGCGTGGGCTGTATCAGCTGCAGAGTAACCCGCTCGATCTCTCGTCCGAGGAGCAGGCTACCATCGATGCCCTCAACGCCGAGCATGCCAAGCTTGAAACCGAATATGAGGGTGCTGACGAGCTGCCCGATGACGTCGATCAGCGACTCGGTGAAATCGAGACCGCGCTCGCCAATTTCGACAAGCGCCCAAAGCAGTTCGATCCGGCCGACATCGCCATCGCCGGCGCGTTCGTCAGCATCGACGCCGATGGCTTGCTCTCGGTCGACCGCGGGTTTCTCCGGCCTGAGGACGTGCCGCCGATGTCATTTGACGGCGCGAACGAATCAAAAAGGGACGGCGGATCCGGGGCTGCCGACGGCTCGTCGGTGCACCGTGCCGTTGTCACCATTGGCGGGCAGGCAGTCGAGTCCGAGCAAGACGAGGACGATGCGGTCAAGCCCCTGCCGGACCGACTGGTGACAGAGTTGACCGCACACCGGACGCTGGCGTTGCGCGATGCCGTTGCCGGCAACCCTCACGTCGCCATGACAGCGCTCTTGCACAAGCTGGTCACTGACACGTTCCAGCACCGCACCACGACGGGGTGCCTTGAGGCCTCGATCCGCCACGTCTTCTTCCCTGTGCAGCCAGGTGACCTGAAGGACAGCCCCTCGGCGAAATCGGTGGCTGAACGCCATGAGGCCTGGAAATCGGACCTGCCGACCGAGGACAATGCACTTTGGGACTGGATCGCCTCACTTGATGAGACCAGCCGCGAGGCGTTGCTCGCCCATTGCGTCAGCTACGGCCTGAACGCGCTCCACGAGAAAGGCGACCGCTATGGCGGCGCTATCTCGGCACACGGCGTTCGGCAGCGGATCGCGCAAGCTGATCGACTGGCACGCGCGGTCGGTCTCGATATGGTTGACGCCGGCTGGACACCGACAGTCGAAAACTATCTCGGCCGCATCACCAAGTCTCGCATTCTCGAGGCAGTGCGAGAGGGGAAGGGCGAACAGGCCGCGCAGCTGATCGAGCACCTGAAAAAGGAAGATATGGCGAAGGAAGCCGAACGCTTGCTGACCGGTAGTGGCTGGCTGCCCGAGCCGCTGCGCCTGGTCGACCTCGACGGCAGTGCTGGCGCTGATAGCAGCGCCGGCGCCGACGGCTATGGGGACGAGCTTCCCGAATTCCTCTCAGACGACGATGTGCGGGTTGAAGACAGCGTACCGCACAAGGCCGCTGAATAGATCGCCTCGCGCGGAGGGGCTTCGGCCGCGCCGCGCCCTTTCCTACCCCTACCGGATCACACTGGCAAAGCCAATTGGCCGCTTCTGCCGCGTCCTTCTCGCTCGGCGGCTGCTGCCCGCAGTCCCCACAGCGTGCCAAGGTGTCGCCCCGGGGCTGCCAACCGCGTTGCCGCTGTCGTCGTTGGACTGACGGCGGGTAGCGGCGCAGCGCCTGGATCGAAGAAGGATCGTTATCGGCAGGACCGCAGTCCAGAGGGGAGAGGCCGCCAGGGCGGATTTGAGCCGGATTGGTCGAGAGAGAGGGCCGCCCGGTTCATTCCCGTTCCGCTCTCCTTGAGGTTTTCTCCATGCTTGATGCTTCTTCGAAGACTGCCGCTCCGGCAGTACCGCTTCCGCTTGTCTCATCCCCCGCGGTCGAACCAGCTGCCGCCATCCACCGCGCGGCGCAGTTCCTTCTACCCGATCTCCAACGCGGTCAGCGCCTCGACGCCCCGAACCTTCGCTTGGCCATGGAAGCTGCCTTCGGTGCCTCCGACGCATCCGGAGCATGGGACTGGAAATCAGCCTATGAGGCTTGCGAAGTCGCGACGGTGCTGTTCCTGCGCAAATTCGGAAAGTCGCTTTTCCGCAAAGCCGGTTCTCCGGCCGCCGCACTTCCGATGCTGGGCAAGATCGCCGGCCTGTTCCCAACTCACACGCGCCGCTCCGAAGAGACCGAAGCGCTTCAGCAGTTCAGCACCCCCATTCCGCTCGGTCTGGCGGCCGTGACTGCTGCGGCAATCACCCCTGCCGATCGCGTGCTGGAGCCCTCCGCCGGCACCGGGTTACTTGCTATTCTGGCCGAGATCAGCGGCGGCACACTGCTGCTCAACGAACTGGCCGAGGCCCGCGCCGGGCTTCTCTCGTTGCTCTTTCCGGCCATCCCCGTCACCCGCTTCAACGCAGCGCATATCGATAATCATCTCGATCCAGGCATAGTGCCGAACGTCGTGCTGATGAACCCGCCATTCTCGGTGCTTGCTAATGTCAGCGGCCGCATGCCCGACGCTGCCTACCGCCACGTCGCCTCTGCGCTGGCCCGGCTCGCCGAGGGTGGGCGGCTTGTCGCAATCACTGGGGCAAATTTTTCCCCAGAGCTGCCCATCTGGCGCGGGTCCTTCGTCAGGCTCCAGGAGCGCGGTCGCGTTGTGTTCACCGCCGCGATCGACGGCGCCATCTATGCCAGGCATGGCACCACCGTCGAGACCCGGCTGACCGTCATCGACAAACTGCCGGCCGACAATCCAGGCACCTTTCCAGCATCAGCCGGCACGGCGCCCGATGTCGCCACCCTGATCGCCTGGATTGGCGAACATGTTCCCGCGCGGCCGCCGGTCAGCGCTTCGGTCTTTGCGCCCGCCGTCAAGGCACTGGGGCCCACAGCGCGCATCGTGCGCGGTGATCTCGCCAGATCCGCAGGTTCCACTCCGGTGCGCAGCCTTGCCACGCCGGAAGGCAACGAGCTTGCTTACGAGACATTGGACTGGACGCCTGCCGAAAGTAGGCACATCACCGATGGCATCTATGAGGAGTACGGGTTGCAGGCGATCCGTATTCCGGGCGCCCATCCGCATCCGACCAAGCTGGTCCAATCGGCGGCAATGGCATCCGTTGCTCCGCCGAAGCCGAGCTACCGGCCGATTCTTCCTGCCAAGGTTGTCAGCGACGGCCTCTTGTCCGACGCGCAGCTAGAAACAGTCATCTATGCCGGCGAGGCCCATTCGGAGTTCCTCGCCGGTTCCTGGACGGTGGACGACACCTTCGACCTTGTCTCTGCCGCGCGCGACGATGCCGCGCACGCCGTGCGATTCCGCCGGGGCTTCATGCTCGGCGACGGGACGGGCGCCGGCAAGGGCCGCCAGTCCGCAGGCATCATCCTGGACAGTTGGATGCAGGGCCGCCGCAAGGCGGTGTGGATCTCCAAATCCGACAAGCTGATCGAAGACGCCCAGCGCGACTGGTCTGCTCTCAGCATGGAGCGCCTGCTGGTCACGCCGCTGTCGCGGTTCCCGCAGGGCAAGGCCATCCGCCTCGATCAAGGGGTCCTTTTCACCACCTACGCAACGCTGCGCTCCGACGAACGCGGTGAGAAGATGTCGCGCGTGCGGCAGATCGTCGAATGGTTGGGCACCGACTTCGACGGAGTGATCATTTTCGACGAGAGCCACGCTATGCAGAACGCGGCAGGCGGCAAGGGAGAGCGCGGCGACGTCGCCGCCTCACAGCAGGGACGCGCCGGGCTCCGCCTCCAAAACGCCCTGCCGAACGCCCGCGTCGTCTATGCCTCGGCGACGGGAGCAACCACCGTCCACAACCTCGCCTACGCGCAGCGTTTGGGCCTGTGGGGTGGCGACGATTTGCCCTTCGCGACCAGGGCCGAATTTGTCGAGACGATCGAGGCTGGCGGCGTTGCCGCCATGGAAGTGCTGGCCCGAGACCTTCGCGCACTCGGTCTCTATACGGCCCGATCGCTCTCTTACGACGGTGTCGAATACGAGCTGGTCGAGCACCAGCTTACCCCCGAGCAGACCCGCATTTACGACGCCTACGCCGGAGCGTTTAGTGTCATTCATAATAATCTCGACGCCGCGATGCGGGCCGCCAACATCACAGGCGAGACCGGCACACTAAACCGTCAGGCAAAGTCGGCTGCACGTTCGGCTTTCGAGAGCACGAAACAGCGCTTCTTCGGCCATTTGCTCACCGGCATGAAGACGCCGACCCTGATACGCTCGATCGAGCGCGATCTGCATCAAGGCCATGCCGCCGTCATCCAGATCGTCTCGACCGGCGAGGCACTGATGGAACGGCGCCTCGCTGAAATTCCAACCGAGGAATGGAACGACGTTCGCGTCGACATCACGCCGCGCGAATATGTCCTCTCGTATCTGCAGCATTCGTTCCCGGTGCAACTCTATGAGCCGTTCACCGACAGCGAAGGCAATTTGTCGTCACGTCCGGTCTATCGCGACGGCCAGCCCGTGGAGAGCCGCGAAGCGGTCGCCCGCCGCGATCGCCTCATCGAGCAACTCGCTTCACTGGCCCCCGTCCCGGGGGCTCTCGATCAGATCGTACAGCGCTTCGGTACCGACCTCGTAGCGGAAGTGACAGGCCGGTCGCGCCGCATCGTGCGCAAGACCAGCACTCGAGGCATCGATCGCCTTATCGTCGAAAACCGCGCCGGATCGGCCAATCTCGCCGAGGCACAGGCATTCATGGATGACTGCAAGCGCATATTGGTGTTTTCCGACGCTGGTGGCACTGGCCGCAGCTATCACGCTGATCTCACTGCGAAGAACCGCCGCCTTCGAGTTCACTATCTGCTCGAGCCGGGCTGGAGGGCCGATGCCGCCATCCAGGGTTTGGGGCGCACCAACCGCACGAACCAGGCGCAGCCGCCGCTGTTCCGGCCGGTTGCAACCGATGTGAAGGCTGAGAAGCGCTTTCTCTCGACGATAGCCCGGCGCCTCGACACATTGGGCGCCATTACTCGCGGCCAGCGCCAGACCGGCGGACAGGGCCTATTTCGCCCTGAGGACAATCTGGAGTCGCACTATGCCCGCGACGCGCTGCGGCAGCTTTACCTGCTGCTGGTTCGCGGCAAGGTGGACGGCTGCTCACTCCAGATGTTCGAGGAGGCGACCGGCCTCACGCTGACGGATTCCACCGGCATCAAGGACGAGCTGCCGCCGATCACGACCTTCCTCAATCGGCTGCTGGCGCTCACCATCGCGCTTCAAACCGTCCTGTTTACGGCCTTCGAGCAATTGCTAAATGCGAAAATCGAGGGCGCCATCGCCTCCGGCGCCTACGACATCGGCTTGGAAACACTGCGTACGGAGAGCTTCGTCGTCACCGAGCGACGCGTCATCCATGTCCATGCCGCCACCGGTGCGGAAACGCGACTGCTGACCATCGCCCAGCGCAAGCGCAATCGACCCGTTTCACTTGCCGATGCCCTTGCCCAGCTTCACGATCCCCGCGCGAAGCTCCTGGTCAACAACCGATCCGGCCGCGCCGCCGTACAGGTACCAGCGCCCGCGCTGATGCTGGACAACGGCGAGATCGAATGGCGCGTCCGGCTGATCCGGCCGATGGAGCACCATCAGGCCTCATTGAAGATGATGGCGGAGAGCCACTGGGTTGAGGCTGAGCAGGCTGCATTCGCTGACGCCTGGAGTGTCGAGACGGCTGACGTGCCCGAATTCACGGACAGCACTATCCATGTCGTTGCCGGCATGCTGCTGCCGATCTGGAAGCGTCTGCCCAGGGAATTCTCACGTGTGTACCGGCTCCAGACTGACGATGGCGAGCGCATCATCGGTCGTCAGGTCCCGCCAGCATGGATCGCGGGCGCACTGCCAACAAGCTCGCCTTCGATCACAGCCAGTGATGCTTTCGTTGCGCTTCTGGGCGGTCGAACGATCCTCGATCTCGCCGATGGTCTGCAGCTTCGGCGCAGCCGCCTCATGGGCGTCAGCCGAATCGAGCTGACGGGCTTCAATGACACAATGCGTGACCGTCTTTCGGCTTACGGCCTCTTCCGAGAGATCATCTCCTGGAAGCTGCGCATGTTCGTGCCCGCCGACTCATCTGGACCCGCAATTCTGGGCAAGTTGCTGAAGGCTTATCCAGTCCAGCGCATCGACACGCGGGAGGACGCGTGATGGCCCGCCACGGTGCGTCAGAACTGGCGCACCGCCTCGGCCAGCAGGCTGAGGCGGTTTGTCGCTATTATCTTTCGAACGGGCATCGTGAGGGCCGCTACTGGCTTGTCGGCGATGTGCAAAACACGCCGGGCCGCTCAATGTTCGTGCGTCTCGTCGGGTCAGCGAACGGAAAAGGAGCCGCCGGCAAGTGGGCCGATGCGGCGACTGGCGAGCATGGCGACCTTCTAGACGTCATCCGCGAAAGCCGCGGCTTCAGCAACTTCAAGGACGTCGCGAATGAAGCAATGACGTTTCTCGGCTTGCCGCATCCCGAACCAGAGCAGACGTCTCCCCCTTCGAAATCGGTAGACACGCCATCCGGATCATCGGGAGCAGCGCGTCGGCTGTTTGCGATGTCGCAGCCGATTGCGGGTACAGTCGTAGAGGCGTATCTGCGCAACCGCAGTATTACCGCTTTGCACGGGACCGAAAGCCTGCGTTTTCACCCGCACTGCTACTACCGGCCCGACGAACACGCGCCGACCGAGACCTGGCCGGCGATGATCGCTTCCGTCACCGATCTCGACGGCCATTTGACTGGCGCACATCGCACCTGGCTTGATCCTTCCGGCAGGGGCAAGGCACCGGTCGGTACGCCGAAGCGCGCGATGGGCGATCTTCTTGGTCACGCGGTTCGCTTTGGCCTGCCGGGCGACGTCATGGCGGGCGGCGAAGGCATCGAGACCGTCTTGTCGCTTCGGTGCATCCTGCCCGATATGGCTATGGCAGCGGCACTCTCGGCAGCCCATCTCGCTGCCATGCTGTTCCCCCTCACGCTGAGACGGCTCTACATCGTGCGCGATGCCGATCCAGCCGGCGACGGCGCACGTGACACCTTGATCAAAAGAGCGAATGCTGCCGGGATTGAGGCGATTGTGCTCTCGCCGACACTTGGAGACTTCAACGAAGATCTCTGTACGCTTGGCGTGGATGATCTTCGAGCACGCGCGCGTGTCCAGCTCGCGCCGCAGGACATCGCCCGTTTCATGGCAGTGGCGGGATAATTTGGAACGAACAACCTGTCCGCTGTCGCTTGCATCGCTCGGATGCCCCCGAAGTCGGAGAGAACCGCGCCTGCGGGCCTTCGAGAGGGCGATCGGCCAGCAAACGAGCCAGACCCGCAATGTCTTCGGCCGACTATTTTCCGGCGCGCTCCCAAGGGAGCGCTTTCCATCGCGAAGCAAAATAGCCGGCCTTCCCCCTCCTCCGCTGACACTCCGGCCCTTCGCTTCGCTGCGGGTGCAGGTCCGTCCCGTCCGCCGGCTTCCGTCGCCATGAAGGCCGCGAGGGTCGCGGTCCAACCGGCGGAGCATCCAATGAGCGAGCATAACGACTACGAACCACAGCACTCGTCTTCACCCATCGACCAAGTCCTCACCGAACTCCAGCTCTATGGCTACCGGCCCTTCGCAGATGAGCCTGATCCTCGACCGCTTCCAGAGGGCCACTGCGTCGCCGGCGCGATCGCCGACATCTTCGACGCCCTCATCGTGGCACTGCAAGACACTCGCCTCGAGCCCGATCTCGACGATCTTCTATGGTCGACCGTCAACATCTTTCACCGCGCCGCAGATCGGATCGAGCGCGAGCTCGACCACAACGAGCAGGCGCAACGCCGCAGCCAGTGTGAGCAGGACGGCAGCGAAGTGAAATCCGTCGAGCTGGAACGCCTGACGGCCGAAGGGCAGACGCTGATCGAACGCCAAAGCGCCTTCGAACTGATGCGTGATCAGGCCGCGGAGCACTATGAGCGCCACACCGGATCCAGTTGGCGACCGCGCAGCGGATCGATGGTCAACCACCGCAACCTGACCTCTGCGCTGATCGACAGCCGCGACTTTCTCAGCGCCAAGAAACGTGCCTCGCAGGAAGTCCTTCTGCCACCTGGCCCGAAAATCGCCTTCACCGCTGGGCTCGACTTCAATGACCACCAGCTTATCTGGGCCAAGCTCGACCAGGTCCACGCCCGGCATCCCGACATGGTCTTGATGCACGGGAAATCGCCGAAGGGTGGCGAAAAAATCGCCTCCTGTTGGGCAGATCATCGCAAGGTACCCCAAATCGGCTTTGCCCCTGATTGGACAAGGCATGCCAAAGCCGCTCCGTTCAAGCGCAATGACGCAATGCTGGAGTTGCTGCCGATAGGCGTCATCGTCTTTCCCGGGACCGGAATTCAGGACAATCTTGCTGACAAGGCAAAAAAGCTCGGCATCCCAGTCCTCGACTTCCGCCCCAAGGGAGGCGGCGCGTAAGCGCTGCCCGCCCTACCATTTGTCGATTGTACAATACGGTCGGGCGGCGCGGCGCCGCCCGTCTTATGCGATACTCAAGTCCGCGCCCTGGCAAAGGCGCGCGACGCCGTCACGCTTGCCGTCAACGTTTCAGCTGCGTCGCAGCTGGCATCACAGCTGCGAATAACGACGCCTGTTCAACCTAACAGGGGCCGGATCTGGCCGAACTCATCGAACACCGGCGTGGGCAGGATGCTTGTTCTTGAGCGGCCGTCGCATTGTTAGCGTTGTCGCTGACACGGCATCGCGCGACGCACAGTTCGAATCCACCACGGCGTGCCGTCTCGTTCCAGAGATAGCGGATATCCGGTGATGCACGTCAGCCGTGACTTGAACCCTGTCTTAAGCGCGGTGCTGACAACAGCTTGCGACTCGCAATGCCTGTACAGAGGAGCATCGACGCCGCTGATCGTCGTAGCCGGGATTTCGCCAGCGACGGTATCGCCAGGTTCTCCGTTGATGTCTCTATCTGGTGGCCGCTCCAAACGGCCTCTTTAATGGGCTGATCCGGCCGAAGGTCGGCTGCGCCTCGATCGCCTAAGCCGCAATGGCGCCGATCGACTTTCTTCCCCTGCCGGCTGCGCCGTCATTCCTCGCCAAACAACAAAGTCGCCTGGCTGCCATCCTCCGCTGGCGCTGCGGTCGCAAGCGATGCGGCGTCGATCGCCTCCGGCCCGCCGATCGCCATCGAGGCCGCAATGGTGCGGGCTCGAAACAGAGTTCAAGGAGAAAACTCATGGCGATAATCGGAACCTTCAAGAGGGCCGGCAACAACGAGTTCACCGGCGAAATCGTGACCCTCTCGCTCCAGACCAAGAACGTCCGGGTTGTGCCCGAGACCAACCGCTCTGGCGACAGCGCCCCCAGCCACCGTGTCTTCGTCGGGCAGGTCGAGATCGGCGCCGCATGGTCCAAGCGCTCCAATGACGGCCGCGACTATCTCGGCATGAAGCTGGACGATCCGAGCTTCACTGCTCCGATCTACGCCAACCTCTTCAACGATGAGGAAGGCGAAGGCTTCAGCCTCATCTGGTCCCGCCCCAACGGGCGCCGCGACGCCGAGTAAGGCCCCGACCAAGGCTCCGCCCGGACGAACAGGGCGGGGCCGCTCTCCTTTTACCCGACAAGTTGAGCGCAGTCGCTGCGCAACGAGCTCCGTCGGTCTGTGGGGCGACTACCGGTCGTGTTCGCGACTGGAGACTTCATTCCTGCATGTTGCCTCGCCGATCATCGAAAATTCGCGGTGCTTCCCGCGTCAACTCACGGTGCCGATTTTCTGATCAACTCGCATGGGTCCACATTCAGCGCAGTGGCGATCCTGCCAAGAACACTGATGCTGGCCGAGACCCGAGCGCGCTCGATCGATCCCACGTAACGCATGCTCAGTCCAGAGCGGGCGGCCAGTTCCTCCTGCGTCACGTTCTGGTCATGGCGCAGACGACGCATGTTGGCCGCCATGATCTCCTTGAGGTTCATGACGGATTAGGGATCAGAAAGGGAACTATCGTTCTAGGAATGATCGTTCCTATTCGCTATGATTGGTGCTCGATCTGCAGGACGGCTCCTTCGAGATCGCGATCGAAATATGAACGGTCAAATACCATGCCTAAACCGCTGCTCGATCCTGATGTCGCCGACATTGCGCCGGATGCACCGGTCCTGACCGGCTATGACGAGGAGCGTCTGCTCACCTATATTCGCCTGCTTGACGCGGCAGCCGAAGATGCCGATTGGCGAGAGGTGGCCAGGATCGTCTTGCATATAGACCCGGAGCAGGAGCCGGAACGAGCGTTCCGGTCCTGGGAGACCCATCTTGCCCGCGCGCGATGGATGACGACCAGCGGCTACCGATATCTTCTCGCCGGCGGCGCTCCGCACTGACGCGACCGGCGCTCCACTTGGCTGAATCGGCATAATGTTTTGCCGACTCTCCAACTATCCAACTTCCTTATCCCCCTGAATGTTGACGCCGACGCCTCACATCCGGGTACGCGGCGAGGACAGGAACAGTGCAAGGCGATTGGACCGATCCGGCGGCGTATGCACATATGTGCAGCTACCAGGCCACGGAGTTCGCTGCCGAGTATCTGATCCGGAATGACGAATTCGTGGCAGAGTGCAGCCAGCTTGCATCGCAACCCGCTGGTTCTGGAGAACCTGCCGGTCAGCCCGATCTCGCCGCCCGTTGGGGCGCGCGATTTCAAAACTGCCGCTGCCGGAGTTCCGAAAGCTGACAATATCATCTGGACGGAACAGGCCTCGCCGCGCGTGCTCCGGGTCATGCGGGTATCTGCATCCGATCAGACAGTTCGACCTTCCAGCCTTGGCGGAGCCAGCGTTTGGCCGCAGGACGAAGGCCTTCACATTATTTGGTCTACCTTAATTGGGAAAAGTCATCTCGTCGCTAACGACCGCGCCGGTGAATTCAACGCTATCCTTCTGCCGCTCGACGCTGCATTCGAGACGCGGCTCGATGCAGCGCGCCGGTTCTGGCGCGCACTGAACGGCCGGGCAGCCGGTCCATCCTACGGCGCACTGCCGCAACAGACCAAGACCAGGCATATCCTCAATTTACGCGCACATGATGGTCACCGCACGGGTGCAACCTATCGTCAGCTCGCGGAGGTGCTGTTCTCGCAAGAGTCGATTGTGCCGCGAGATTGGCGTGATCATCATCTCCGCCACAAGGTCCGAGCTATCTTACGCCGTGCAGCTTTTTTAGTCGCCGGCGGCTATCGCGATCTTCTCTTCTACCCCCACAACCGCAGCGAAAAGTCCGGCCGCCGAAGTCCTTCTTCGGGGTAGCAAAAACGCACCCCCCAATCTTTGCCCTCCCTCGCCTTTCCTCATTTCGATCATGGTCCACTTCGCGCGTCCCGGCAGGCCAGGACGACAGCAGAACCGAATGGAGATCGAGCGATGTCGAAGGGTCCCGCGGACGCGCCCCAAAAGTATTTGCGCACGAAGGAGGCAGCAAACATCGTCGGGCTCTGCGCCCGCACACTCGAAAAGCACCGGACCTACGGCACCGGCCCAAAATACCGAAAGGTCGGCGGGCGCGTTCTCTACGACATCAACGACCTGCACGCTTGGATAGATCTGGGCGCACGCACCTCCACCAGCGATGCCAACGCGACCTATGTTCCGCCGGCAAAACCCCATGCAGCCCGCGCGCCCGCCTATGTCGGCAGGCGCGACCGCAGCTCCTGATCTGTGGCGCACCGAAATGCAGTATCGCGAGACCGTTCAGCAGCAATTTGCGCTGCCTCATGTCCCCTCATCCGGCTTCCCTCCACCCGGCACGCAGGACGTTGTGGCGTGGCAACTCGTCTTGTTGGTGAAATCCCGCCACCTGAGACCGATCCATTCTCATGCGGGCGAAGAATCGACCTGCGTTGAGGCGGCAAGTGTGCACGGCATAGCAGCGATTTGGAACGCTGCCATCCTGGTCTGGGCTGCGTCGCAAACCATCCACGCGCAAGCCAGGAGATTGCAACTGCGGCGCGTGGTAGCGGCGAAACAGCAGCAAACCCTGACGTTCATGTCGCCGCGTAATCGGCGCCATGTCCACAGCCGGATAGCCCCACGCGAGCAGCCGAGCCGATACACGGCCCAGCGTCGTAAAACTTGCCTGCTGCGCCCCGGGATCGAGTCATGAGCAAGCGCACAAAGATCATCGCCACGATGATTGGCGGCGCAGTGCTCGCGGCGGCGCCGGCATGGATTAGCCCTCCGCCGCTGTCCATCTGGAACGCATCGGCGAGCATCCCCGTCGGGCTCTATCGCGTCCAGCCGGCCGACAAAATCGGTATTGCCGATATCGCCGTCATCATGCCGCCCGAGCCATTGGCGGCCTTCATGGCAAGACGCGGGTATCTGCCGAAAAATGTGCCGCTCCTGAAGCGTATTTTAGCACTGGGGGGCGCAACCGTCTGTCGCCAAGGCACAACGATCATCGTCAACGGCAAGACGTATGGACATGCGCGCGAGCGTGACAGTCGCGGTCGACCCCTGCCCATCTGGCAGGGCTGCCGCGACATTGCCGAGGCGGACGTCTTCCTTATGAACCCGGGTGCGGCCGACAGTTTTGACAGCCGCTATTTCGGCCCGCTCCCGCTCTCATCAATCGTTGGCCGCGCGGTTCCCGTCTGGACCACGGAGCCCACCACTCCGGTGCTGGAGGTCACCAACGATCCCCTTTCTAGCGAGCCGTGACGGCTCGGCTGAACGCGCACTAACACTCATGAAAGGAGCACTGCAATGACCCAGATCGGAACCTTCACGCGCAATGATGACGGCTTCTTCGGCAATCTCTCCACGCTAACAATCGAGGCGAAGATTGCCATTCTGCCTGCCGAGAAATCAAAAACCGAAAACGCGCCCGACTATCTGATCTATTGCGAAGGGATGGCGGTCGGTGCGGCTTGGGACCGCGCCGGAGACAAGGCGGGGGATTACCTCTCCGTCTCAATTGACGACCCGTCCTTTACGCAGCCGATCCGCGCCAAGCTGTTCCGGTCCGATGCAGAGAACAGCGTCTGGAGCCTGCACTGGAACCGATCCTCGAAGCGCGACGGGCGAGGCTGAACAGATGCTTCTGGAGCCCTTCGACGAATCTTTCTCGCCAACCCTTTTGATCCATTGCGTGCCGGTCAAACCCTTCGACCCGATCGCCCGCGACACAGCCCAGAGGGGGCCGGACACTTGCCTGTGGCTCCGGACACCGATCTCATCACAGTTTTGGCAAAGCCGGTTCGATCGGCGAGCCCCTGCCGTTAACGGAAGCGAACACCGTCGCAGGCTGGCGGTGCATCGGTTCTGCGGTCTGCGGGATGCAGTCCACAGAGGCATGACGACGTTTGCCGCATGTGTCATGCTCGGCTTCGTGGCGCCCGAAACTGGTGCAGCGGCTTCCTCTGGTGAACGGCCGGCGCACTCCGAGTCGACGATCTTGTCGGCTGGCCCGTGGTCGCGGCATATCCGGGAAGCGTCAAAACGCTTCGCGATTCCAGAGCGGTTGCTGCGCGGCGTCATGCATGTTGAGAGCGTCGGCGATGTTCGTGCGCTTTCAAGCAAGGGCGCAATGGGCTTGATGCAGATCATGCCGGCGACGTGGGAAGAACTGCGCATCAAATACCGTCTCGGTGACGATCCCTATCGACCGCGTGACAACATTCTTGCAGGTGCAGCATATCTTCGCGAAATGCTCGACAGCTTCGGGCGCAGCGGTTTTCTTGCCGCTTACAATGCCGGTCCTGGTCGGTACACGGAACATCTCTCGACCGGCCGTCCGCTCCCACGCGAGACGGTCGACTACGTTAGGAAACTCGCGCCGCTGCTCGATAGTGCAGTTCTCAGTCCGCGGCGCCCGCGGCAAAGAAGGGGCAGAGCCAGCTCACTCCGTGCAACGATCTTTGCGCATCCCCATGACATTCGGAACGCCGCTGTATCGGATGGCAATGGTTATGCCGAGACGATCTTTGCGGCGATTCATTCGTCAGCGATGCAGTCGCCAATGGGCCATCCTGTTGCGGACCTGACCGCGATCGAGCCACGGCGGAGTGAAACCGATTTCCAATCGAACCACGCTGTTTCCGGCCTATTCGCTCAGCCCTCTTTAGCCATATCGCGATGATCGCCACGTTCCTCCTCAATTCCATTCCGGCCTGTTCCGTCGCGGAAATTGCGGCGGAAGGGTTGGCCGCAGATGAGGACAGAGAGAGTGGCAGGATAAAGGGCCGCGAGGTGCGGCTCGGTTCGGCCGATTGTTTTCCTTACAATTTTCGACTCATTTCGCGATGTGCTGCCACAATCAGCGATGTGCGCTATCCCCATTTTTTCAGTCTTTCAATGGAAACCGCACCTCGTGGCCGCCTAGCATGAAGCGTGACGATACCTTTCGCGTCCGCCCCGGTCGTATCCGCTCCCGCGCCGGCCAGCGCGCACGACCCTTCATCTTCCAGGCTCTTGCGGCCACACAGCGCGCCGGCGGTCACCTTACGTGCGAGGGTCGGATCACCTCCCCGCGAGCTTCAACGTTTGGCCGCGGCAGGTCAGCGAGCATCCGCGCCAGTCGCCTCATCTCTGACCGCTCACGCGGCGCCGTCGTCAAGACCCGTGTGGTGCGGCAGTTCAGAGGGTCTGCGCCACTCGCCACCCATCTCAAATATCTTCGCCGCGAAGGTGTTACACGTGATGGTGAGAAGGCCAGGATGTTCGGCCCTGAGACCAAAGAGGCAGATCATGACGCCTTCTGCGATCGCTGCAAGGACGATCGGCATCACTTCCGTTTCATCGTTTCACCGGACGACGCAATGGAGCTCGGCGACCTCAAGAACTTCACTCGTGACCTGATGGTCGACATCGAGCGCGACCTCGGCACGAGGCTCGACTGGATAGCCGTCGATCACTGGAACACCAAACATCCGCACGTTCATATCCTCGTTCGCGGCGTTGCCGACGATGGCGAGAGTCTTGTCATCTCGCGCGACTACATCCGCCAAGGCATGCGCGATCGGGCGAGCGACATTCTCACCCAGACGCTTGGGCTCCGCACCGACCCCGACATCCGCCAGGCCATCGAGCACCAAGTCGACAATGAGCGCTGGACGCAGCTCGATCGCCAGCTTGTTCGTGACGCCGACCGTCATGGTATCATTGATCTCGCGCCACACCCTGATCGCCATCCCGACCAGTTCCTTGGGCTCAAAGTCGGCCGGCTGCGGCAACTGGAATGCCTGGGTCTCGCGAACGAGATCCGTCCCGGCCAATGGATGGTGGTCGAAGAGGCCGAGGCCACTTTGCGCGCCCTCGGTGAACGCGGCGACATCATCAAGCGCATGCACCGCAGTCTCACCGTGCATGGGCTAGAAAAGGGGACAGTCGACTACGTGCTGGCCGCCGAAAAAATTGATGCGCCCGTGATCGGCCGACTGCTCGAACGCGGCCTTGATGACGAACGGCGCGGCGCGGCCTATGCCATCGTCGATGGCATCGATGGACGCACGCACCACATTCGCTTCCATGATCCTGATGCGGCAGGAGATTCCGACCCGGGCTCGGTCGTGGAGTTGTGTCGCGATGCGAGTGCAAATGGCGGTGGCCGGGTCACGCTCGCCGTCCGCTCCGACCTCTCAATCGAACAGCAGGTCCATGCTTCCGGCGCGACTTGGCTCGATCGCCAACTCGTTGCACGCGAGCCCGCCGAATTCGGTGACGGCGGCTTTGGCAAGGACGTAAGACAGGCACTGCAAGATCGGGTAGATCACCTTGTCAGCCGCGATCTGGCCAGGCGCGAGGGACAGCGCGTCATTCTTGCCCGCAAACTGATCGATACACTACACGATCATGAGGTGGAATCGCTTGGTGCCCGCATCGCCGCCGAGACGGGCCTGTCATTCACGAAGGCTGCCAACGGCAATCATGTGGCTGGGATTTACCGGCTGCGTTTCTTGCTGGCTTCAGGCCGGCTCGCAATGATCGATAATGGACTCGAATTCAAGCTGGTGCCCTGGTCGCCGTCGCTCGAAAAGCGATTGGGCAATCAAGTTACCGGGGTCGTGTGTTCAGATACGGGGGGCGTGGATTGGAGCCTGGGAAAGAAGCGCGGCATCGGCTTATGATGGTTACACGCGTATGCTCTATCCTGATGCTGGGAAGCCGGCACGGTCCGTCGCACATCCTCTGTTTGTACCTGCACGGTGAAGCGCCAATGGGCTCGTAAAAAACAGGGACGTTGCGAATCCTCAATCAGTCCGCGGTCAGCACGACCTTGACACTTTGAGCGCGGTCGGCGCCAAGTCGGAAGGCATCGGGGGCGGAGGAAAGCGTGCGCTCCGCCGTCACCAGCTTCAGGACGTCCACCTCCCGCGACACAATGAGGTCGACTGCGCGAGCGAACTCGCTGCCGAAGCGGAAGGTGCCTTTGAGGTCGATCTCTTTGGCCATCACCGCATTGGCGGGCAGCGGGATCTGGCCACCGGGAAGATTGCCGACCTGGACCACCGTGCCGCCGCGCCGGACGCTGGCGATTGCCGCGGCAAGGCCTGCGGCAGTGCCTGAAATCTCGAACGCCACATCAAGCGAACCGCCGGCCGCGAGCGACTGGATCTCGGCGTCCCCGCTGGCAAGGTCGATCGTCCTGTCGGCGCCCAACCTGCGGGCGAAGGCGAGCGGCGCGGCGGCGATATCGACGACGGTCAGTTCAGCGCAGCCGGCAAGCCTGGCCGCGAGCATGGTCAAGAGGCCAATGGGACCGGCACCGAACAGGACGACGTTGCGGCCCCTGATGTCGCCGGCCCGCGCAACGGCGTGCAGGCTGACCGCCAGCGGTTCGGCAAGTGCGGCCGCCTGGTAGGCCACATCAGATGGAACCTTGAAACATTGCGCGGGCGTGACGTCGAACAGACTGGCGAAGCCGCCCTGCATATGCGGCGTCTTCGACGCCGAGCCCATGAAGTAGATGTTTTCGCAGAGATTGGCGCGGCCTTCCAGGCATCGCGCGCAATGCCCGCACCAGCGTGACGGATTGACCGCGACGTGGTCGCCGACGCCCAGGCCGGGTGCCGCGCCGTTGATCTCGACGATTTCGCCGGAGATTTCATGGCCGAGGACAAGCGGCGAGGTCACAACGAAGTCGCCGGTGCGGGCATGGCGGAAATAATGCAGGTCGGAGCCGCAGATGCCCCCGGCCCCGAAGCGCACACGCACCATGCCTGGTGCCAGCGGTTCGAGCGGATGCTCCACGACGCGCAGGTCCTGCGGGCCGAACAGCGTTGCGGCGATCACCTGGCCACTCACCGGATCAAGCCCATCTCGGTCGGCAGCCAAAGCGTGATGGCGGGTATGAAGGTGATCAGAAGCAGCGCCACGATAAGCGGCACCAGCCACGGCAGGATCGCCATGGTGGTGCGCTCGACCGAGAGCTTGGCGACGCGTGACAGCACGAACAGCACCATGCCGAGCGGCGGGTGCAAAAGCCCGATCATCAGATTGAGCGTCATAATCAGCCCGAAATGCACCGGGTTGATGCCGTAGACGGCAGCGACCGGCAGCAGGATCGGCACCAGAATCGTGATCGCGGCGATCGTATCGAGGAAGCAGCCGACCACCAGCATCAGGATGTTGACCAGGATCAGGAAGACCCACTTGTTTTCGGTGAGCGCGAAAATGAAGTTCGAAAACAGCTGTGCCGCCTGGCTGACGGTAAGCAGCCAGGCGAAGATCGATGCGGCGGTAACGATGAACAGTACGGAGGCGGTCGTCTCGATCGTGTCGAAGCTGGCCTTGGCAAGCAAACGCAGCGTCATCGTGCGGTAGCGCACCAGCCCGAGGAAAAGCGACCAGATCACAGCCGCCATTGCCGCCTCGGTCGGCGTGAACCAGCCCATCGTCATGCCGCCGATCAGGATGACCGGCGTCATCAGCGCCATGACCGCGGAGAAATCGAAATACCAGTCCGCGGCGATCAGCAGCAGCAGCGCGATGCCGACCGCGACGTTGATCGACAGGCCAAGCTGCACAAGCACGTAACAGCCAATCGGAAAGGCAGCCACCACCAGCACCTCGCCCGCTGCTTCGGCGAGCCGCCGAAGCTCGAAAGGCGTGTCGGAGCCCCAGCCGCGATTGTAGGCAAAGATGGCAACCGTAATCATCATCAGCATGGTCATGACCACGCCGGGCAGGATGCCGGCCATGAACAGCGCACCGATCGAGACATTGGCCATCATGCCGTAGATGACGAAGGGCAGCGAGGGCGGAAAGATCGGCCCGAGAGTGGCGGAAGCGGCGGTGACGCCAACCGCGGCGTCGATCGGATAGCCGTGGTCCTTCATCGCCTTGATCTCGATGGTGCCGATACCGGCGGCGTCGGCGAGCGCGGTACCCGACATGCCGGAAAAGATCACCGATCCGATGATGTTGACCTGCGCCAGGCCGCCTTTCATCCAGCCGACCAGGGCAAGGGCGAAGGAATAGATGCGCCCGGTGACGCCGGCGATGTTCATGAGGTTGCCGGCCAGGATGAAGAAGGGCACGGCGAGCAGCGGGAAGCTCTCGACCCCGGCGATCATGCGCTGGGCCGCGATGATGTCGGGCGCGACGCCGTAGATGACGAGGTAAAGGATCGAGGCGGCCGCCATCGAAACGGCGACCGGCACGCCGATGAGCATCAGGACAAGAAAGCCCCCGACCAGAAGCAGCATCGCTCAGACCCCCGCCGTCTCGAACGCACCAGGACGCTCGAGCACCGAATAGCCGCGCCGGTAATTGCCGATAAAGACCTGGATCGAGCGCAGAAGCATCAGCACGAAGCCGGCCAATACGGCGTAGAAGAACCAGCGCCGCGGCAGGTTGACGGTGACCATGCGCTCATGCGCCACGATCGTGACGTAGCGCCACATCAGCCAGGATCCGTAGGCGAAGAATGCGATGCGGATGATATCGACGGCAAGCGCCAGCCAGCGGCCGACACGCTCCGGCAGATAGTGGTAAAGCACGTCGACGTGGATATGGCGCGAAAGGCGCACGCACATGGCGGCGCCGAGAAAGACAACGACGACGAGCGCGTTGATGGCGATCTCCTCGGTCCACGCAAAGCTGTTGTTCAGCGCATAACGGGTGAAGAACTGCAGGAAGACACAGACGACCATGCCCCAGAACACGGCAAGCGTGACCCAGTCCTCGATGCCGTGGTCCGACAGGTCGACGCGCATCGGCACCTCCTCGAAGGCGTGCGCAATCTCTTCGACGGTGATCTCGGTGTGGTGTTCCTCGGCCATTGGCGCGCACTCCCGAAGCTGGTGGATCGTCAAGGATTGGAAGGCCGTCCGGCGCAATTTGAGCCCGGACGGATAGGCAGGTTAAAGCGGCGAATCCGATTGCCGCTTTAACCTCTTGATTGAGCATCCAGTTTCCGATGCTCTACTTGATAGCGCGGATCGCTTCCCAATCGGCCTTGTTGTACCCGAACTCCTCGAAGGTGACCTTCTCCAACACATTCTTCTCGAAGTCGGCACGGTCGACATCCGTTACGGTGATGCCGCGGTCCTTGAATACCTGCACCAGTTCCTTTTCGCGGGCGACGATCTTCGCAGTGGCGCGGGCGGCAGCCTCCTGCATCACCTCGGTAAAGATCTTCTTGTCCTCGTCGGACAGCGAGGCCCAGCGCGACGCCGATATGATGGTGTTGAGATGATCGACGATGTGGCCAGTTAGCACGATGTTCTTCTGCACCTCGTAGAATTTCTTCGCCTCGATGGTGGTCAGCGGGTTCTCCTGGGCCTCGACCGTGCCGTTCTGCAGAGCCAGATAGACCTCGGCGAAGGCAATCGGCGCCGTGTTGGCCCCGCAGGCACGCGGCATGGCCAGATAGGCCGGCACGTCGGGAACGCGCATCTTCAAGCCCTGCATGTCGGAGCACTTGGCGATCGGCCGGTTCGAGGTGGTCTGCCGCGTCCCGTAATAGGTGGTGGCGACGATGTGATTGCCGGTCTTGTCCTCATAGCCCTTGGTCAGGGCCTTGTAGACGTCGCTCTTGGTGTATTTCAGCAGATGGTCGGCATCGCGGAAAGTGTACGGGAAATAGGTGACGCCGATCGGTGGATATTCGCGCGCCGCGAAGCTCGATCCGGAAATGATGATATCGACGGTGCCGAGCATCAGGCCCTGGTTGATGTCGGCTTCCTTGCCAAGCTGCGAGGCCGGATAGACGTCGATGGCGTAGCGGCCCTGGGTGCGCTTCTTGATTTCGTCGGCAGCCCACACGGATTCGGTGTGGAAGGGCTCCGTCGTCTCGTAGACATGTGCCCATTTCAGGACCGTTTCCGCCGAGGCCGACGCCATGGGTATGGCAATTGCGGCGATCGCACCGAGCAGAACTGCGTATTTTCTCAGCATCTAATTCCTCCCTGGTTGAACTTGACGGCCGGATCTCCCCCAGGCCAACTGCTATTCCGCAACCTCCTTGGCTGCGGCTCTCTCATCGAAATTGCGTGAGAATCTGATTTGCGACTGGCGCAGATGCTGCTGCATGGCGGCCTTGGCCCGCTCGGGGTCGCGCGCGGCAATTGCATCGCGCACGGCACGATGTTCCCTTGCCGCGACCTGCCAGGAATCGCTGGTCTCGAAATAGATCGACAGGCGTTCGAAGTACGGGTTCATGCGCTGGTCGAAAAGCTCGCCGATGAAGCGCACCAGCACCGCGTTCTCGAGAATGCCGGCGACCGCGGTATGGAATTCCCGGTCGAGCGCAATGGTCATCTTGTTGGGGTGACGCATGGCCTCCATCCGGCGCAGCACGTCGTCGAGCCGTTCGATATCTGCAGGCCGGACATGGAGGGCCGCTTCGGCGGCGATCGCGCCTTCGACGAATTCGCGCGCACGCAACAGCTCGAACGGGCCTTCCTCGACTTCGGGTTCGGAGGCGGCGGCGCTCGGCGGATCGGTGACGTAGATACCCGAGCCGACGCGGATGCGTATGCGGCCTTCGACCTCCAACGCTATCAGCGCTTCACGGACCGTCGGGCGGGAAATTCCGAGTTGGTCGGCCAGATCCCGCTCGGTCGGCAGACGGTCGCCGACGGAAAACTCGCCGGCATCGATCAGCTGCCTGAGCTGATCGGCGACCTGTCGGTATAGCCGGCGAGGTTCAACAGCCTGGATCGGCATGCGCGTCTAATTCCCCTCCCCGGCCGCCCTGGTACATTGGTCTGACCCATTGACCGCAGCCTAAACTGACGACCAAGAGAGTCAAGCTGGATAAACAGACAGAAGAAGAAGGCGCCCTGCCCCATCTATCCGGTGCACCTATGTCGCGGGGGCCCGCGCAGCGGAAGGCGGCGCATTGCGAAGTATTGCATGCGTCAGCGTCGTCCTCCTCGAGTGACCAGGATGTTTCCGGCGGCGACGAGGACGAGCCCGATGATCGCGTACGCAGTCCAGGCATAGCCTTCCAGCGCCGTGGAGATCAAAAGCGCAAAGACGGGAAATATGACGGTCGCATAGCCGGCGCGGGCGCCGCCAATGCGTCCGAGCAGCGTCAGGTAGGCGGCGAAGGCCACGACCGTCGATATGACGGCGAGGAAGACCAGCGAGCCGATATAAGAGGCGGTCGTCGCGAACACGAACGGCTCACCTAGCAGGAAGGCCAGGAACGCCGACCAGCAAGTGCCATAAAGCATGCCCCAGGCGCTCGTTGAAACGAGCGGCAGTCCGCGGCGCTGGTTTGCGACGGAGACGAGATTGCCGGCGCAGAAGCTCAGGGTGCCGCAGAGGCACAGAAGAAGGCCCACCAACGTCCCGCCTGAAAGCCCCTTCGCGGCAATTTCGGGGAAGAACATCAGCGCTATGCCGGCGAAGCCGATGACGCCGCCGGCGAGAATGCGCGGCGCCGGGCGCTCGCCGATGACCAAGGCACCGAGCAGCATGTTGATGACCGAGGCGAGCGAGAAGACGACCGAGAGCAAGCCGCTGACGAGATAGCCGGCGCCATAATAGAAAAACAGGAAGTTTGACGAGAAGATGAGGATGCCAAGCACAGCAAAGCGCAGATGATCGGTGATCGGGAAGCGGAGCCGCCGACCGGAGAAACCCGCCCAGGCAAACATCAGCAGCGTGGCGATGGCGAAGCGCCAGACCAGATTGACCTCGTTCGACACGCCACTGCCGACCTGAAGTTCGATCGCGAACCACGATGCGCTCCAGGCAATGACCGTTAGTGCGTAAAGCCCGTAGTCGACGGGTTCGAAGGGGCGGTCGCGCGTCGTCATGCGCATTTCCGCATTAGCCGGTTCCGCGGCGCCGTTTGGTTCTCTTGTTACTGACATGCTGGCGAGCCTCTTCCGCTCACAAGACGCTTACGGGCCGACTGTCCGCCTTCGCCGCTTCTGAACCCAGAAGACGAGACCGAGCAACAGCAGGGCTGGAATCGCGAACCAATAGCGCGACGGCCGCTCCGCGGGCACTAGCACCTGGTTGATTTCGTCGCCGGGCTGCAGGCCGAATTTGGCCGCCTGGCTGCCCAGTCGCACGACGCCGACCGTCACGCTGTCGCCGAGCGCGCTGACGTCCAGCCCCACAGCCTTCAGGCGTTCGGCCGATGAATTTGCGGGCCCGAGTTGTAGCCGAACCAGCTTCGATATCTCATCGCCGTTGAGGTTCAGTGTCGTCAGGCGCAGGCGAACCGCTCCGCCTTCGGCTGTCTCGTCGACGATACGGCTGAGTTCGGAGGCAGGCACTGCCCGATAAGGTTCGCTCACCTGATCGAGCAACAATCCCGGTCTGAACAAGATGAAACAGGCCAGAAGCAACGCAATCGTCTCGTACCAGCGGTTGCGCACGAGCATCCAATTCTGCGTCGCTGCTACAAACGAGACCATGGCCAGCGTCGATGTCACGACCATCGCAACGAAGTCGAACGGCCCTTCGAGATCTATCATCAGCAGCCCGGTGTTGAAGATGAAGATGAACGGCAAGAGGCCGGTACGGATCTCGTACTTGAAACCCTGAATCCCGGTCTTCACCGGATCGGCGCCTGAAATTGCGGCAGCAGCATAAGCCGCCAGCCCCACCGGCGGCGTCACGTCCGCCATCAGCCCGAAATAGAAAACGAACATGTGGACGGCGACCAGCGGCACGGCAAGATCGTTCTGCGCCGCCAAATCGACGATGACCGGCGCCATCAAGGTGGCGACGACGACATAGCTCGCGGTGGTCGGCATGCCCATGCCGAGAATGATGCAGATCACCGCGGTGAACAAAAGCATGACGATGAAGCTGCCGCCCGAGATGAATTCGACGAGCTCGGTCATCACCAGCCCGATGCCGGTGAGCAGAACCGTGCCGACGATGATGCCCGCCGTCGCAGTGGCAATGCCGACCGTCGTCATGTTGCGCGCAGCGGCGGACAGGCCGCCGACCAGATCGTCGAAACCGTGAAGCCAATGCCGTGCCAGCGCTCGGTCCTTGCGGAAAAAGGCGGTGAGCGGCCGTTGCGTGACGATCAGCGCCATCAGGGCGACAACGCCCCAGAATGCCGAGAGGCCCGGCGACAGCTCCTCCACCATCAGGCACCAGATCAGCAGGATCACCGGAAGCAGAAAATGCAATCCGGTGCGCGCCGTCTCGCCGAAGTGCGGAATCCTGACGATCTCGCCCTCCAGATCCTCGAGCGGCAGGTCGGGATAGCGCGCCCGGTAGGCGACAAGGCCGATGTAAACCGCGATCAGTGCGGCAGTGATCATCCAGGTCGCGGCCGCGCCGAAAACGATCTTCGTCCAGCCAATGCCGTAATAGACAAGCCCTGCGAGGACGATGAAGCCGCATATGCCCATCAGCCCGCGCAGCGCACCCTGAAATGCGGAGTGCGTGCGGCGTGACGGCAGGCCCTTCATCCCTGTCTTCATCGCCTCGATATCGACGATGTAGAACAACGAGCCGTAGGTCAGCAGCGCCGGATAGAAGGCGTGCTTGACCACCTCGGCATAGGAGATGCCGACATATTCCGCGATCAGGAACGCGGCGGCGCCCATCACCGGAGGCATCAGCTGACCATTGACGCCGGCCGCGCATTCGATGGCACCCGCCTTCACCGCAGAATATCCGACCCGCCGCATCAGCGGGATGGTGAAGGTTCCGGTGGTCACGACATTGGCGATCGAAGAGCCGGAAATCATGCCGGTCAGGCCGGAAGCCACGACACCGGCCTTGGCCGGACCGCCGCGGTATTTGCCGAGCAGCGAGAAGGCAAGCTGGATGAAAAAGCCGCCGGCGCCGGCGCGCTCCAGCAATGTTCCGAACAAAACGAACATGAAGACGACATTGGTGGACACACCGAGGGCGACACCGAACACCCCCTCGGACGTCAGCCACATCTGCGAGGCTGCGCGCGATAACGTCGCGCCCTTGTGGCCGAGCAGGCCAGGAAGGTGAGGCCCGGCGAAAATATAGATCAGCATGATCGCCGCGATGACAGTGATGGCAGGCCCGACGGCGCGACGGGCGGCCTCGAGCAGGATGAGGACGCCGGCGATCGATACGACCAGGTCAGCTGTGGTGGGAAGACCCGGCCGGTGGGCGATATCGCTATAAAAGACCAGCAGATAGAGGGCGGACGCCGCCCCGGCGATGCCTAGCACCCAGTCGGGTAGCGGCACCCGGCTGCGCGATGAGGTCTTGAAGGCCGGAAACGTCAGCATCGCCAGAAACAAGGCGAAGGCCAGATGGATGGAGCGGGCGATGCCGTCGCTGACAACGCCGAAATTGAGCATGAACGGAAGGGGCGAGGCATACCAGAGCTGGAACAGCGACCATGCAAGCGATACGCCGAGGATCAGCTTCTCGGTGCGGCCGGTCGGCTTGCGCCCACCGGTGTCGGCTTCCGCGACGATCTCGCTGAGCTTGTCGATGTCGATAACGGGTTGGTCAGGCGCTGCCGCCCGCTGGCTTTGATCTGTCATCGTTCCCCACATTTATTTGCGATGCGAGGCGCCCTTGGCGCCTCGCATTGAAGGCCTCAGAGCCAGCCCTTCTCCTTGTAATAGCGCTCCGCGCCCGGATGCATTGGCGCCGACAGACCGGTCTTGATCATCTCCTTGGAATCGAGATTGGCGAAAGCCGGATGCAGTTTCTTGAAGTCGTCGAAATTTTCGAAGACCGACTTCACCAGTTCGTAGACCACCTCATCGGGCGTGCTGGCATTCGTCACCACGGTGGCGCGGACGCCGAATGTCTTCACGTCGTCCGGGTTGTTGGCGTACATGCCACCCTTGATGGTGGCGACTGAATAGTACGGATGAGCTGCCAACAGCGCGTCCACTGCCGGACCGGTCAGCGGGATGAGTTTGGCGCCGCAGGCCGTGGTCGGATCCTGGATCGCGGCGGAAGGATGACCAACGCCGTAGAAGAAACCGTCGATCTTGTTGTCGCACAGCGCGCTGCCCTGCTCATCCGCCTTCAGCTCCGCGGCAGGCGAGAAATCGCCGAGCGTCCAGCCCATCTGCTTCAGCAACTCCTCCATCGACGAGCGGGTGCCTGACCCGGGGTTGCCGACGTTGAAGCGTTTGCCTTTGAAGTCCTCGAATTTGGTGACGCCGGCGTCCGGCCGCGCCAGCACGGTAAACGGCTCGGGATGGACGGAGAACACGGCCCGCAGATCCTTGAACGGCTTGCCGTCGAAATTTCCGGTCCCCTCATAGGCCTGGTACTGGACGTCCGATTGGGTCAAGCCGAAATCGAGGTCGCCGGTCTGGATGGAGTTGACGTTGAAGACCGAACCGCCGGTCGACTCGGTTGAGCATCGGATGCCGGTTTTCTGCCGGTCCTTGTTCATCAGCCGGCAAATGGCGCCGCCGACGGCATAGTAGACGCCGGTGACCCCGCCGGTGCCGACCGTGACGAAGCGCTGCTCGGCTCTGACGGACGGCAGCGCCAGCAGCATGCAAGCCGCCGCGCCGATCAGGGTTTTCATCGAACTGTACATGGTTGCTACCTCTCTGGTGGGTGTCCCGGCCCATCGCCGATGACGCGTTGGAACTGGTTTGAGGCGGTCCGCGTCGTGCGGGTCAGGCCACTGAAGCGATCGCAGCGTCGATCGCCTCACCGAGCCGTTCGACGATCCGATCGATATCCTGTCTGGAAATGATGAAAGGCGGCGCCACAAGCACATGAACGCCCCGCACACCGTCAATCGTCCCGGCCATCGGATAAATCATCAGGCCGCGGGCCATTGCTTCGCGCTTGATGCGAGCGTTGAGTTCAAATCTCTGGTCGAACGGTTCCTTGCTGGCGCGATCGACCACCAGCTCGATTCCCCTGAACAGACCTCGTCCGCGAATGTTGCCGACGTGATCGTGATTATCAAAGCGCTGGTGCAGGCGTTCGTCGAGCTGCGCGCCCATTGCGCTGACGTTGTCGAGCAGGCGGTCGCGCCGGATGACCTCCTGCACGGCAAGGCCGGCCGCCGCCGCCATTGGATGCCCCATATAGGTATGTCCATGCTGGAAGAAGCCCGAGCCCTGGGCAAAGGCGTCGAAGATATGCCGGCCAAGCAGCACCGCGCCGATCGGCTGGTAGCCTCCGCCGAGCCCCTTGGCGATGGTCAGCAGGTCGGGAGCGATGCCGTCCTGCTCGCACGCATGCAGCGTGCCGGTACGGCCCATGCCGCACATCACTTCGTCGAGAATGAGCAGCACGCCGTAGCGGTCGCAGATCGCGCGAATGTGCTTGAAATAATCGGCGACCGACGGCACGGCGCCGAGCGTGGCACCCACCACCGGCTCGGCGACAAAGGCGATGACCTCGTCCGGGCCGAGTTCAAGGATCTTGTCTTCGAGCTGCCGAGCGGCGCGCGCCGCATAGGCTTCGTCGCTTTCGCCATGCTTTTGATAGCGATAGGCGTAACAGGGGTCGATATGGTGGGTCTCGATCAGCAACGGCCTGAACTGGGCGCGCCGCCATTCGTTGCCGCCGGTGGCGAGAGCGCCGAGCGTATTGCCGTGATAGCTCTGCCGGCGTGCGATGAGATGGCGCCGTTGCGGCTCCCCTTTCTCGACGAAATATTGCCTGGCCATCTTGAGCGCGGCCTCGACCGCCTCCGAGCCGCCGCTGACCAGATAGACGTGGTCCAACCCTTTCGGCGCGTCCTCGACCAGCCGATCCGCCAAGCGCTCCGCCACCTCGGTGGTGAAGAAGCTGGTGTGTGCGTAGGCGATGCGGTCAAGCTGGGCGTGCAGCGCGGCGATCACGTCGGGATGACCGTGGCCGAGGCAGGACACCGCGGCGCCGCCCGACGCGTCGATATAGGACTTGCCCTCGGCATCGAACAGTTCGATGCCTTGGCCGCGAGCGGCGACCGGCAGCGTCGAGTGGATGGTTCGATGAAGAATGTGTGTCATCGACGGTCCCTCATGGGCATTTTCTTCGGCGGACGCTGGTTCAGATGGGTCTTGAGGGCGGCGCCCTGCTCATCGAAACGTCGCAGCGACTCAACAGCGCCCTCGCCTGCCTGCCCTGCGACAAGAGCACCCAGGACCTCAGCAACGATGAAAGCTGGCGTCATGGTGTGGAAAAAGGACGGGCTGCCGGTCGGCACGACGACCAGGTGATCGGCAAGCAGCGCCAAGGGCGCTACCCCGCTGTCGGTGATCGCAATGACCGGTACGCCGCGGCCGGCAGCGTACTCGACAAGCTCGATGGTGAAGCGCGTGTAGGGCAGGACGCTGGCGGCGATCAGCACGTCGTCCCTGGTCGCATGGGCCAGAGCGTCGCCATCGGTTCCGCCGATGCCGTGCAGCAGCACCGATTTCTCGCCGATCAGCGACAGGATGTAATGCAGATGCCAGGCCACTGCGTGGCTCGAGCGCAGGCCGAGGCAATAGACGCGCCTTGCCGCACTGAGCGCCCTGGCCGTTTCGACCAGACGGTCGATCGACCTGCGTTCGGCGAGATGGGCAAGCTGGCTGGAAATCGAATCCAGAATATCGGCCGCCAGCGCGTGGTCGCCCTTGAGCTTTTGGCTGGCGACCTGAAGGCCCGCCTTGCCGGCGAAACCGATTTCGCCGTCCCGGATCGCGGCGGCGTAGATATCGCGTACCGCCTCGTAGCCATCAAGGCCGAGATGCTGGGCCAGCCGCGTCATCGTCGCCGGCTGCACTCCTGCGTGCCGGGCCTGCTCGCGCATGGACAACAGCGCGACATCATACGGCTTATCAAGGACATAGCGCGCGGCGGACCGAAGCTGCGCCGACATGCCGTCGAAGGCAGTGACGATCTGTCCAGCAAGCTCTTCCTGGTCCATGGATATTGCTAGCTCGCCAGACCAGCGATTGCAACGTCTGTTTCAGTGTGATCAAAGATGATTCATATGAATCTTGTCGCTTACAGAACGTTCCCATGAAGCCGGCCCATGGTGTCGACGGCATCGCCATAGCCGTCGCCCCGAACGGGGGACGTCGCAGCAAGGCCGACCATCCGGCGATTCCGCTGACACCAGCCGAACTTGCGAGGACGGCCGCGGAATGCGCCGATGCCGGTGCGGCTATGATCCACGTTCATGTCCGCGACCGAAGCGGCAATCATCTGCTCGACGCCGACGCCTACCGCCAGGCGATCGCCGCCATCCGCGGTGCTGCCGGCGACCGCTTGGTAATCCAGATCACCTCCGAAGCACTCGGTATCTATTCGCCGGCCCAACAGATGGCCGTCGTACAAGATGTGAAGCCGCAAGCTGTCTCCCTGGCGCTTCGCGAAATCGTTCCTGATGCCGGATCGGAACTCGCCTTCGTGCGCTTCATGGCCTGGCTGCACACCGAGGGGGTTGCGCCACAGATCATCCTCTATTCGCCCGAGGAGGCCGTCAGGCTTTCGGACATGCAGCAACGCGGACTGACCCCTTGGGCAAGCATACCGGTTCTCTACGTGCTGGGCCGCTACACGCCGGGACAGACGTCCGTTCCTGCCGATCTCTTGCCATTCCTCGCGGCGAACATGCCGCGCTTCGACCATTGGAGCGTCTGCGCCTTCGGCCGCAACGAAGCGGCGTGCGTGACCGCCGCCGCGTTGCTTGGCGGCCATGTCCGGGTCGGCTTCGAAAACAATCTTTTCCTTCCGAACGGCAGCATGGCCTCGTCCAACGCCGAGGCGGTAGCGACGGTCGCACGCATACTCGCCGACTGCGGCGTCAAGCTCGCCTCGGCCGCCGAGTTGGCGGCTCAATGGAACGCGCCGTTTCGTTCCATATGACAAACCAAAGCCTATTTTCGGCGGCAAGCTCGCGCAAGGCATAGAGAGGCGGCTGCAATGTCGTCGCCACCGAAGAACGACGTGTCCCCGCCCGCGGCGCGCCGATTGCAACAACAGTGCCGGTCGTTGTAACCATTGCGGCCGCTTGATTTTGGAGGAGACGCAGCATGGACCGATTCACCGGCGGTTGCCTGTGTGGCAACGTCCGAATTGTCGCGTCGGGGCGCCCATACCGGGTCGGTCTTTGTCACTGTCTCGACTGCCGCAAGCATCATGGAGCCCTTTTTCACGCTTCCGCGATATTTCCCGAAGATGCGGTGACGATCGACGGCGAAACACGCGACTATGCCGGGCGGTTTTTCTGTCCCCGCTGCGGCTCGACCGTTTTCGCCCGCACCGCCGACGAAGTCGAAGTGAACCTCGGATCCCTGGACGCGCCTGACCAACTGATGCCAACTTACGAAAGCTGGATCATCCGTCGCGAGTCCTGGTTGCCGCCGTTTCCGCTCACGAGACGATACGAGCGCGATCGTGACGCCACGGGTCGCTTTGAGGAATAGGTCGCACGAACCGTGCGACGGCGCCGGCGCGTCACTCCGGAAGGCCGGCCTTACGGAAGCCGTCAACGAAATGCTCAAGCGTCGCAGCGTCGCGGAATGGCTCCGTCGCCGCCCAGTGGCGGGTTGTGAAATGCGGGTTGCCGACGAGAAACAGTTCGACCTCTGCGCGCGCCTCGTCGAGCCGGCCGAGTTGGGCAAGGCTTGCCGCCAGGAAACGGCGTGAGCTTGTACGATAGGTCTCGTCCCTGCGCAGTGTCTCGACAGCGGCTTCGTATTCGCCGGCTGCATATTGCGCCTGGCCGAGCGCGAGATAATACCAACTTGCCGGGAACGGATTCAGCCGGAACGCCTTGCGAATGTGCTCAAGACCCTCCTCGACCCGTCCGGCCAGGACCACGATGTCGGACAATGCCGCCCAGGCATCGGCCTCGTTCGGGTCGAGCTCGATCGCCTTGGCGAATTCCGCATCCTCCTCGGCGAAGCTGCGCTCGTAGGCAAGCAGGTAAGCCAAAACCCAGCGGCAGCCGGCATCGTTGGGGTCGATCGCCACGGCTTTGCGCGCCAGTTCCAAAGCAGCGCTACGGGATGTTTCGGTTGGTCCGCCGGAATGCACCCATCCCATCCAGTGGTTCATGGCAAGCCAGCGATAGGCCTCGGCATATTCCGGATCGAGCGAAACCGCGCGGGTGAGCATCAGATGCGCTTCCTGCGCCGTCTGCGGCGAATCATCCATCAGCTTGCGCGCCCGCACGCAGAGATCGTAGGCCTCGAGATTTTGGGGCCGATTGCGCGGCGGCGGTGCGCGCAGCTGGCCGAGTAACGCCGCGACGATCTTGCCGGTGACCTCGTCCTGAACGGCAAAAATATCTTCCAGGCTGCGATCGAAGCGTTCCGCCCATAGATGATCGCCACTCACCGCGTCGACCAGATGTGCGTTGATGCGCACGTGCCCCGCGGAGCGCCTTGCGCTACCCTCCAGCAGGTAGCGCACACCAAGGTCCTGTGCGATCCCGCGCACGTCCATCGCCTTTCCTTTGTAAGCAAACGCCGAGTTGCGTGCGATGACGAACAGGCCGGAGACCCTCGACAAGTCGGTGATCAGGTCTTCGGTCAACCCGTCCGCGAAGGATTCCTGCTCGGGATCGTTGCTGACATTGACGAAGGGCAGCACGGCTATCGATGGTTTGTCGGGCAGCGGCAAAGGTTTTCGCTTCGCGACGCCGAGCTGTTTGACGGCGCTCGTGAAGCGGTAGCCGACGCGCGGAACCGTGGCGATCCATTCACCGCCGTCGGCGGCCGGGCCAAGCAGCTTCCGCAGCAGCGCGATCTGGACGGTTAGGTTGCCTTCCTCGACGGCTGTACCCGGCCACGCCGCGTCCATCAACTCAGTCTTTTCAAGGATTTCGCCGGACCGTCCGACGAGCGCCGCAAGCAGCTTTAGCCCGCGGTAGCTAACGGCAACGGGGACATCGTTCCGAATAAGCGTTCCCGCACCCGGATCAAGCACGAACGGACCAAAGGCAAAGCGCGATCCCTGCATACGGCGCATCTATAGCCCGTTTGGAAGTTTTGAGAACTATTTGGGAGAGCTTAATTACGGCGCGGTTCGTATCCTGCAGAATTCAGCCTCTTTCAGGTCGAGGGCCCCACACTCGCAAAATCGTATGGGCCCCCTCAAACCATATGGAGGTTGCCATGAACGATATTCCCACCTTTGCCTCGGCCCCGCTTGAGGCAACGCGGCCGGCGGAAGCATCGCCTCGGCGCTACAGCCTGGCGACGCTGCGAAGCATTATCGCGGCCTGGCGCGAGCCGACACGCTTTCGCTGGGATCTCAAGCGATTGGCGGAGACCAATCCCCATCTGATCGACGATATCGGTCTGACGAGACGACAGGCCGAGGAAGAGATCGCCAAGCTGCCCTTCTGGCAGCGATAGGCGAATGCTGTCAAGATGCCGGATCGCCAACGACCAGCGGCTGGCGGCAGACGAAGACGAAGCCGCCGCCCCGAAATGATGATCACAGGCTAGTGGTCGCGGCGACAATCAACCCGCCCAAGACGGCAACATTGGTGAAGCCGGTACGAAGCGCTTCGCGTTCATCGCCGCTGTAGGCCAGAAGTTGAGCGCCATGAAACGACGCCGCAATGGTGGATACGGCCAACGCCGCGGCGGGAAAGGGTCCACCCAAGGCCGTTGCGAGGCAAAGGCCGCCTGCAATCTCCAGCACCGGTCCGGCCGCGAGAAGAGGCTTGGGAGCAGGAAGCCCCGCGCGGCCAGGGACGCTGCAATCGCCCGGAATCTGAGGACATGCTCGGCGCCCGCCCATCTCAAGACGCCGCCGAGCAAAACCAACCCGAGGTGGGAGGAACGCGATCATTCATTGCTGCCATCTTCGGTGTAAACCGCTAGCTCGTAACCGTCCGGGTCCGCGAAATGAAAGCGCCGGCCGCCGGGGAAGCCATAAATCGGCCTGACGATCTTGCCCCCCGCTTCCTCGATACGCTTGACCGTTCCCGGCAGATCATCGGCATAGAGAATGACGAGCGGGCCTCCTCCGGACCTCGCTGGGCCAGCAGCAAAGCCACCTGACAAGCGCCCGTCGTTGAACTCGCAATATTGCGGGCCGTAGTCGGTGAAGGTCCAGCCAAACGCCTTTCCGTAGAAGTCGCGTGACCGCTGAATGTCTTTCACGTTGAATTCGACATAGTCGATCCGTTGGTCGTTTTTGTTGCTCATGACGCATACCTCTCATGTGATGTACGACGCCGAAAGATAAGCACGCATCTCGCTTGCCTTATTGAACAGAACGGCCATTGACGTATGAGCCGCACACTGGCGATGCACGTCGCATCGCCCCCCACCTGCACTCTTCGTTCCGGCCGGAAGAAAACAACCGATTCTTGCAACCGTTCTCAATTGGAAGACGTTGTCTCGAGCGACGGCCGGGCGCAGCCGCTGCGCCGTAGGTTCACCGCCGCTAATCCGAAGGGGAGCGAGATGAGCGATCCCGTCCCAGCGCAGGCAACGGGTTCATTTCAGCAACGTCCAGCGTCGGCGCGGCTTCGCGGGAGCTTTGCTTCGGTGTGGGTGCATCGAATGGACCCGGCGGGCTCACCGCTAATCGTCATCATGCCCGACACGACGATCGATTTGCAATGGATCGGAGGCAGCTTCCGAATTGCCGGCCCTGACAAGGAACCGCAGACCGAGGTTCTAGCGGCGGACGAGGTCGTGATCGGCTTGCGCTTCCATCCTGCCGCGGCGGCGGCATGGCTCGGCGTGCCGCAAATCGAGCTGGTCGGCAAGAGGCTGTCGCTCGACGATTTGTGGGGGGCGCGAGCCCGCCGCCTCGCCAGCCGCGTGCGCCCCAGCGACAGTCTCGAGGATCTGGCCTGCTCGCTCCAACAGGTCGTCGCCGAGGAGATGCCCGCGACCGCGACCGACGTTCCCATGCAGGCGGCATATCGTTTGATCGAGCGCGGGCCGCCACCCGACGCGCCGCTCGTCCCTTGGTTGATGCGCGCGCTCGAGATGAGCGAAAGGACGTTGCGCCGGCGCTTCGACACGAGCTTCGGCTATGGCCCCAAGACGCTTGACCGTATCCTCCGCTACCAGCGCTTTCTGCGGCTTTCGAGCCGCTCCAGCAGCTCCACCGCCATGCTGGCGGCCGAAGCGGGCTATTCCGACCAGGCGCATCTTGTCCGCGAGAGCCGCCGCCTGACGGGAAGCACCCCGCGACAGATTCATCATCTGCTGCACTGCCAGTGAATTCTCGGCGCGTTCTTCGACCAGAGGAGACTGCTATGAAACCGCACATTCGGTTTTGACTATCGCTGTCGCCGACCTTGGCGGCCAGCACAACCCCGAGGGGCTGACTATGTTGCTCCATCCAGATTGGCCTCGCCTGCATGACGCATCATGCGGCGAAAGCTCATTGAGATATGCGCCCGCCTTATGTGCCCTATGGACTCCCAGTCACCGATCTCGGCGGCGGCAAGGACCTCTTCCATTTCGCGGCGGAACGCGGTGAACTCCTCGACAAGGCCCAATTGCGGCATCATCTTCAGGACGACGCGCGCGACCTGAAAATACAGGCGCTCGCTGATCTCGCGCAGCGGCTGGTTGCCGGTCATCGCCGTGAGCTCGTAGAAAAAATCCATGTTGAGGCGCAGGAAAGCGCGCTGGTCGGGATTGAGTATATCGGCATCGCAACGCGCGATGAGCGCCCGTATCCGGTCGAGATCGTCCGCCGTGCGCGGGATCGGCGAAAGCTTGCCGACGAGGAGCGCCAGCTCCAGGCGCAAATGATAGACCTGCTGCAATTCCTCGATATCGACATCGGTGACGATCGTGCCGACGCCGTGGACGGATTGAACCAGACCCTCGGATTCGAGACGCGCCAGGACACGCCGGACCGGCGTGCGGCTGATCTCGAATTCCTGGGCAAGTTCTTCCTCGGACAGATGGCTTCCCGGCGCATAATCGAGCAGGCAGATGCGGTCGCGCAGTATCCGGTAAATGCGTTCAAATCGCTCCCGGGCCGAGAGCGGACGTGGCGGCGCGGCGGTCACGGCTGTGGGCGTGGCATCTGTCTCAAGCGTCATCCAGCCTCCAGGACAGCGTGCAGGAACTGCCGTGTCCGCTCGTTCTTGGGGGTGCCGAACAACTCGCCTGGCGGCCCTTGCTCGCAGATCTTGCCCGCGTGGAAAAAGCAGACACGGTCGGAGAATTCCTTGGCAAATCCCATCTGGTGGGTGACCATCAGCATGGTGAGGTCATGCTCCCTACCAAGTTTTCGGATGACTTCAAGCACTTCGCCGACGAGTTCGGGGTCCAGGGCCGAGGTCACCTCGTCGAACAGCATGATCTTGGGCCGCATGGCGCAAGCGCGTGCGATGGCGACACGCTGCTGCTGACCACCCGAGAGCTGCGAGGGATAGTGGTCCTTCTTATCCGATAAGCCGACCATGTCGAGCAGTTCGGCGGCACGCGCCTCCGCATCGGCCCGCTTCATGCCGAGCACGGTTATCGGTGCCTCGATGCAGTTCTGCATCGCCGTCATGTGCGGGAACAGGTTGAACGACTGGAACACCATGCCGATCTTGGCGCGGATCTTGCGGATGTGGGCGAGATCGGCGGGAACAAGTTTGCCGTTCCTCTCCATATGGGTCAGCGGCTCGCCTTCAACCCAGATGACACCGTCATTGATCGTCTCCAGCGTCATCAGCATGCGCAGCACCGTCGTCTTGCCGGAGCCGGACGGGCCGATGATGGAGACCTTTTCGCCGCGTGCTATTTCCAGATTAAGCCCGTCGAGAACGGTTAACGTGCCGTAGCGTTTCGATACATTGTCGAAGCGAACCATCGGTTGTTCCGTCATCGCATGGTCCTCCGGTTGAGCAGGCCTTCGAGGGAGCGAATGAGCGCAGCAGAAACCAGGCTCATGGCAAGGAAGAACAGACCGACCAGCGTCATCGGCTCGGTGTAGCGGAAGGTTTCGGAGCCAATGATCTTGGCCGTCTGCATCAGCTCCAGCACGGCGATTGCGGACAGCAATGGCGTCTCCTTGAACAAGGCAACCAGATAGTTGCCGAGCGCCGGAACGATCGGCGGAATCGCCTGCGGAATGATGATGTCGCGGAACGTTGTCCAGGCCGAAAGATTAAGTGCGATCGAGGCTTCCCACTGGCCGCGAGGGATGTTGTCGAAACCGGCGCGATAGACCTCGGAGCAATAGGCGGCATAGTGGATGCCGATGGCCAGCACCCCGGCGGTGAAGGCGTCGAGCACGACACCGAATTTCGGAAAGACGAAATAGAGAAAGAATATCTGGATAAGCAGCGGGGTCGAACGGATCAGTTCGACCAGCACCGAAATTGTCCAGCCGGTCCACGGCACGGCGATACGGACGACGGCCAGCACCAGGCCAAACGAGGCGGCAAGTGCAAAGCCGATCAGCGTCGCCTCGATGGAAACGATGGCCGCGCGGGCGAGCACCGGCAGGATTTCAAAAGCAAATGCCCAGTCCCAGATCATGCTGCCTTCCCTCGCGCCAGTCCGATCGATGCCCGCCTTTCGAGAAGCCGCATGCCGATGGTGAGAACCAGCGACATTGCCAGGTACATCAAAAGGACAAGTGTGAAGATCGGAATGGTCTTGAACGTATTCTGGTTCATTTGCTGCGCCTTGAAGGCGAGGTCGGAAAGCGTGATCAGCGACACCAGCGCTGTCGATTTCAGAAGCTCGATGAACAGGTTGCCCCAGGGCGGGATCATCGCCACAAAGGCCTGCGGCAGGATGATCCGGCGCAACATCTGTGGCCGGCTCATGTTCAATGCCGTACATGCCTCCCACTGGCCGCGAGCGACCGAAAGGATCGCACCACGCACGACCTCCGACCCGTAGGCACCGACGTTCAGGCCGAGTGCCAGGACTGCCACCACGAAAGCGTTGATCGTGACGCCGAATTGCGGCAGCACGAAAAACAGCCAGAACAATTGTACCAATGCCGACGTTCCGCGGAAGATCTCGACATAGACCGTGGCCAGCCATCTGAGCGGCGTCGGGCCATACATCCGTGCAAGTGCTGCAAGCACGCCCATGACGATTGCGAGCAGGCTGCCGAGGACGGCGATCTCGATTGTCAGGACCGCGCCTTGCAGCAGCCCCGGCATGAACACTCGATAGCTTTCCTGTGTTGCCAAGGCGCCGATCACGACGAGCGCGATGACCAGCATGGCAACGAGCGTACGGATACCCATGCGATTCCCCCGGAGAAAAAGGGCGGCGCTTTCGCGCCGCCAGCAGTTGGGAACCTACTTGCCCGCGCAAAGCTCCGCGGTGGTCTTGTTGGGGAGGTAGTCCTTGCCGAAGCCGAGCGGCTCGACCAGCGCAATATGCTCCGGCGAACCGATGAACTTCTTCAGCTCGGCGTTGAACGCCTGCTGCAGGTCGGTGTCCTCCTTGCGGAAGCCGAAGCCGCCATGACCTTTCACCGATTTGCCGGCAACCTCGCCGAAGGGCTTGGTCGATTCGACGCCGTCGGCTTTCTTGGCCATATCGGCGATCGAAAGAGCGGTCAGCGCAGCAGCGTCGGCGCGGCCCGACTGGACGGCCGCGACCAGGCTGGACTGGTCAGGCAAGGAGACAATCTGCCCACTGGCAACGCCCGCTTCCTTGGCGAAGCCGCCTTCGACGGCGCCGGCCATCACGGCAAGCTTGAGATCCGGATTGTCCTTGATGCTGGAAAAATCCTTGATGCCTTTCGGATTGCCTTTTGCCACCAGCATAGCCTCGCCGATGCCGTAGGACGGCTCGGAATAGTTGATCTCGGCGCAGCGCTTCGGAGTGATGAACATGCCGGCGGCGATGATGTCGAAGCGGCCGGCCTTGAGACCTGGAATGAGCGAGCCGAATTCGGTCAAAACACCGTCGACCTGCGGTATGCCCATCTTGGCGAGCACCGCCTTGGCGACTTCCGGCGCCTCGCCCGTCAGCTTGCCGTCAGGCGTGGCGTAACCGAACGGCGCCTCGTTGGCGAAACCGACGCGGATGTAGCCGTCCTTCTTGGCCCGTTCGAGGGTGGTTTCCGCGTGAGCGGATAGCGACGTCAATGACGTCGCGGCGAGCGCGATGCAGGCAGCCGCTTTCACGACCATGCGGCGCGATATCGATGATTTGAGCATGCTTTTCTCCCATTGGACAACTGTGGATGGTTCCCAGGGCGCGGCCTTCTTCGAGGTCGACGCCTGCTTGATAAGACGTATACAACTGCCCTGGACATTTCGCAAGCAGAGATATAGAAACCATGAAAATTCGGCGATAATTCGTAGTTAGCCAACAAATTGACGTCGAGTTGTGCACAATTTGGCCTGTTTGCCCATGTTGATCAAAGGGCAAGCGGCGTACCTGGAAGGCAGGATTTCGGTGGCGACTGCGAACGGGTTCGGGACATTCACGCAAGCGGAGTATGGGCAGCGCCTCGCCGGCGTGAAGACACGCATGCAAAAAGCCGGCTTCGATCTCATCGTCTGTCAGGATCCAGCCAACATGTGCTGGCTGACCGGCTATGACGGATGGTCGTTCTATGTTCCGCAGTGCGTCCTCGTCCATCTGGAGGAGGATCGGCCGATCTGGTTCGGCAGGGCGCAGGATGCCAAGAGCGCGCGCCTGACAACCGGCCTGCCGGAGACAAACATCGTGCCGTTCTCGGAGCGGCTGGTGCAGCAGCCCGTCGAACACCCCTATGACGAACTCGCCCAACTGATCCGGTCGCGCGGCTGGGGAAAGGCCCGTATCGGCGTCGAGATGGACGCGCATTATTACACTGCGCGCTGCCACGCCCACCTTGTCGAGGGACTGCCCGACGCGCACTTCGCCAACAACCACGATCTCGTCAACTGGGCGCGGCTGGTCAAATCCGAAGCCGAGCTGGTGCTGATCCGCGAGGCGGGTGCGATCTGCACGCATGCGATGAACCGCGCCATCGAGAAAATGCGGCCCGGCGTGCCGCAAAACCATGTCATTGCGGAAATCTATCACGCACAGATCATGGGCGTGCCCGAAGCGGGCGGCGACTATGCCGCGATCTGTCCGCTTATGCCCGTTGGCGAGGGCACCAGCACGCCGCATCTGACGTGGTCCGACGCGCCGCTGCCGGACAGCGGCCTCGCCATTCTGGAGATCGCCGGCGTGCGCCGCCGCTACCATGCGGCGCTGACCCGGACGGTACATTTCGGCAAGCCGCCGCAAGCCATCCTCGACATGGCCAAGGCGATCGTCGAGGGCGTCGACGCTGGCCTCGAGAAGGCGCGCCCCGGCAACACCGCCGAACAGGTGGAAGCCGCCTGGCAGGCAGTCCTGCGACGGAACGGGCTGAAGAAAGACAGCCGCGTCGGCTATCCGGTCGGGCTCGCATACCCGCCCGATTGGGGTGAACGCACCGCAAGCCTTCGTCCGGGCGATACTACCGAGATGCAGCCTGGGATGTGCTTCCATTTCATGGCCGGCGTCTGGCTCGACGATTTCGGAATCGCCATCTCGGAATCGTTCGTCGTCACGGAACGCGGCGGCGAACGCCTCTGCGATGTGGCGCGCGAACTCATCGTCATCGACTGACATGGGGGCCGGGAAACCGGCTGCCGAAAAGACTATGCCCGCCAGCAAGCCGGCAACAAGCATGAGGACGCCCGATGGATCGCAATCCTTTTTCCGAAGCCGAAATCGCAGGCCGCCTGGCAAAGGTCCGCGCTGCACTGATTGAGCGTGAGCTCGACGCGGCAGTGTTTGCCTCGCCGGAGAACGTCTTCTATCTCACCGGGCTTGATCACTGGGGGTATTTTGCCCCTCACCTGCTGATTGTCCCGCTCCGGGGAAAACCTGTCCTGGTCACCCGCTTGATGGAGAAGGTGACGATCGAGAAGCAGGTGAAGGCAGCGGAATTCCGTGGCCATTCCGACAGCGAAACGGCGGCCGACCTTGCCGCGCGGGTGCTGGCAGAGCTCGGCCTATCCGGCAAGCGGATCGGCCTCGAATACTGGACAGCCGGCCTTAGCCATGGACTTGCCGTGGCACTCCAGATGAAAGCCGATGCAAAGTGGAGCGATGCCTCCGGTCTGATCGACAAAATGCGGCGGGTGAAAAGCGCCGAAGAACAGGCGCTGATGCGGCGGGCCGCCAAGGTGACGGACGCCGCCGCCGGTGCCGCGATCGCGGCGATCTCCGATGGCGCTTCCGAACAGGAGGTCGCCGCCCAATGTGTTGCGGCAATGATCCGCGCCGGCGGTCATGCGCCGGGCTTCGGACCGTTCATCCGCCCGGCCGCGCGCCTGGGTGAAGAGCACACGACCTGGGGCGACGGCATCTACCGCAAGGGCGAGCCCGTCTTTGTCGAACTGTCCGGGTGCATCTCGCGCTACCACGCCCCGCTCGGCCGGCTCGTTCGCATAGGCCACATCAGCGATGAAGACGCCACAATGGCGGAGGTGACCGCCAAGGCGTTCAACGCGGTCGTCGAGGCGCTGCGGCCGGGCGCCAAGGCGCGCGATGTCTACGCCGCCTGGCAGGCCGTCGCCGACGAGGCCGGTCTTTCCCACTATCGCCGCCATCACTGCGGTTACCTTGTCGGCGCCGGCCAGCCGCCGTCATGGACCGGCGGCAATTCGGTGACCGGCTTGCGACACGATTCCGACCTCGAGATCGAAACCGGGATGAGCTTCCACATCCTGTCGTGGCTGATGGGCACTGGTCGCGGCAATGACTTCGTCTCCAACACGGTGCTGTTGACCGATGCGGGCGCCGAAGTGCTTACCCGCACGCCGGCCGGCCCGATCATTCGATAGGCTGCACACATGGCGCGCTACTCGGCATTTTCGGTTTTCCGCAACGCGCTGTCAGGCCAGAAGAACTGGCAGCGCGCCTGGCGGGCAGCGGAGCCAAAATCGTCCTATGACGTGATCGTTATTGGCGGCGGCGGACACGGCCTCGCCACCGCCTTCTACCTCGCCGAGAACCACGGCATCCGTGACGTTGCGGTGCTCGAAAAGGGTTATGTCGGCGGCGGCAATGTCGGCCGCAACACCACCGTCATCCGCTCCAACTACCTGCTCGACGGCAACACCCAGTTCTACGAATTCTCGATGAAGCTTTGGGAGGACATGTCTCAAGCGCTGAATTTCAACGTGATGTTCTCCCAGCGCGGTCAACTCGTCACGGCGCATTCGGCCGATCAGCTCGACGGTTTCAGCCACCGCGCCAACGTCATGCGGCTGAACGGCATCGACGCCGACATCCTCGACCGCGAAGACGTGCGCCGGCTGGTGCCCTATCTCGATTTTTCCGACACCGCCCGCTTCCCGATCCATGGCGCGATCTTTCAGGGCCGCGCGGGCACGGCACGCCACGACGCCGTCGCCTGGGGCTATGCGCGTGCCGCCGACAGCCATGGCGTGGACATCATCCAGAACTGCGAGGTGACAGGCTTTGTCCGTGACGGCGACAGGATCGTCGGCGTCGAAACGACGAAAGGCCGGATTGGCGCCGGCAAGGTCGGCCTCGCGGTCGCTGGCCACACGTCCGTGCTCGGCGCCAAGGCTGGGCTTGAACTGCCGATCGAAAGCCATGTGCTTCAAGCTTTCGTCACCGAGCCGCTGAAGCCGCTGGTAGATCACGTCGTGGCCTATGGCGCCGACCATTTCTACGTCAGCCAGTCCGACAAGGGCGGATTGGTCTTCGGCGGCAATCTCGACGGCTACAATTCATACGCCCAGCGCGGCAATCTCGGCGTCGTGCGCGAAGTGGCGGAGGCAGCGATTGCGCTGATGCCATGCATTTCGCGGGTCCGCCTGCTTCGACATTGGGGCGGCGTCATGGACATGACCCCCGATGCTAGCCCGATCATCTGCCCGACGCCGATCGAGGGTCTCTATCTCAACGGCGGCTGGTGCTATGGCGGCTTCAAGGCGACGCCGGCTTCCGGCTGGTGCTTCGCCCACACGATTGCCACCGGCAAGCCGCATCCCTTGGTCGCGGCCTACGGGCTCGATCGTTTCCGCACCGGCCAGACGCTCGACGAGGCCGGCGCCGGCCCTTCAGCCTGGCTGCAATAGGAGGCGGGACAAAATGCTGCGCATCGAATGCCCCTGCTGCGGCCCGCGTGACCATGACGAGTTCCGCTATGGCGGCGATGCCTCGGTCAAGCGTCCGGCCCATGACGATCCCGATCCGGAGGCCTGGTACCGTTATGTCTATGTCAGGACAAACCCGGCCGGCCCGCACCGTGAATTCTGGCAGCACGTGACCGGTTGCCGGCAATGGCTGGTGGTCGAACGCGACACCCGCAACCATGCCATCGCAGCCGTCGGCTTCGCCAGAAAATTGCGGGCCAGGAAATCAACTCTCAGGAAGTCACCGGAATGAGTTCAAACCGCAAACGGCTGTCGGTGGGTGCCCGCATCATTCGCGAGCAGCCGGTCGAGTTTACCTTCGACGGCCGCAAGCTGGCTGGATATCGCGGCGACACGCTTGCCTCCGCCCTGCTCGCCAATGGCGTCACGCTGGTCGGGCGCAGCTTCAAATATCATCGCCCGCGCGGCATTTTTTCCGCCGGCCCCGAAGAGCCGAATGCGCTGGTTACGCTCGGGACCGCCGGGAGGCGCGAGCCGAACCTGCCGGCGACCACACTGGAACTCGCCGACGGTATGGTCGTGGAGAGTCAGAACCGCTGGCCATCGCTTGCCTTCGACATGCAAAGCGTCAACGGACTGTTGGCACTGTTTCTGTCCGCCGGCTTCTACTACAAGACCTTCATGGGCCCGACGCGCCGCGCCTGGATGTTCTACGAGCACTTTATCCGCAAGGCTGCCGGTCTGGGCAGAGCCGGCACCGGCGCGGATCCCGACCACTACGAGGTTCGTCATGCCTTCGCCGATGTCGCCATCGTCGGCGGCGGCCCGGCGGGATTGTCGGCGGCGCGGGCGGCCGCCGCGGCCGGCGCGCGGGTCGCGCTGATCGAGCAGGATTTCCTGCTTGGCGGCCAGCTTCTGGCGCAACCGTCCGACAGCGCAGCGGCCGCATGGCTGCGGCAGGCCGAGGCCGAGTTGGAGGGCTTCGAAACCATCAGGGTGATGAAGCGGACGACCGCTTTCGGCAGCTATGATGGCAATGTCCTGGGACTGGTCGAACAGCGCGATCCAACCAATCCGCAGCCGAATGGCGAGACACGGCAGACGGTCACCATGCTGCGCGCCCGCTCGATCGTTTTCGCCACCGGCGCCATCGAGCGGCCGATGGTGTTCTCGAACAACGACCGGCCCGGCGTCATGCTTGCCTCGGCCGCCCGGACCTATCTCAACCGTTTCGCCGTCCTGCTGGGCAAGAAAATCGTCGTCGCCACCACCAATGACGGTGCCTGGCGCACCGCCTTCGACTATGCCGCAGCCGGCGCGGAGGTGACGGTTGCCGATCTGCGCCCCGTCCCGCCCGCAGCACTTGCCGCAGAAGCCGCACGGCTCGGCGTGGTGGTGCGGGCCGCAACGCGCATCGTCGACCTGCATGGCGGCCATGCGATCAGGCGCGTAACGCTCAATGGTCCGGAGGGACAATCTTCGGCCGCCTGCGACCTGGTCTGCATCTCCGGCGGCTGGTCGCCAACCGTGCATCTCACCTCACACCTCGGTGTCAAACCTGTGTATCGCGACGACATTGACGGCTTCGTGCCGGGCGTCCTTTCAGCCAGCCAGTTCGGCGCCGGCGCGATGATAGGAGCCTACGCGACCGCCGCTGCCGTCGAGGACGGCCATCGCGCCGGCATCGAAGCGGCAGCCTCCTGCGGCAAGTCGGCGCCAGTGTCCGCTCCATCGAAACTCGATCTCGGTGAGACCGGCTCGAGCGTCCTTCGCGAAGCCCTGCCCGCTGGACGTGGAAAAGCCTTCGTCGATTTCCAGATGGACGTGACGACCGGGGATATCGAGCTCGCCCATCGCGAGGGCTATGAATCGGTCGAGCACCTGAAACGCTACACCACGCTCGGCATGGGCACCGACCAGGGCAAGACCAGCAATTTTCCCGCACTTGCCGCGATGGCAGCGCTGCGCAACGCAACGATTCCTGAGACCGGCACCACGACCTTCCGCCCGCCCTATACGCCGGTTGCCATCGGGGCGCTTGCCGGGCGCGCCATCGGCCATCGTTTCAAGCCGATCCGCCGCACGCCGATGCACGATTGGCACATGGCGAACGGCGCCGAGATGCTCGAGGTCGGGCTCTGGATGAGGCCCTATTTCTACCGGCAGTCGGGACGTGACGTGAACGACGCCTATGTCGCCGAAATGCGGAATGTGCGCCAGGCCGCGGGGCTGATGGACATCTCCACGCTCGGCAAGATCGATGTCCAGGGCCCGGATGCGGCAATCTTCCTCGACCGCGTCTACGCCAACGGCTTTGCCAAACTGGCGGTAGGCCGCGCCCGCTACGGCATCATGCTGCGCGACGACGGTATCGTCTTCGACGACGGCACCACGACGCGGCTGGCGGAAAACCGGTTCTTCATGACGACCTCGACCGCCAGGGCCGCCGATGTGCTGTCGCGTCTCGAATTCCTGCTCGACACGGCCTGGCCGGATTTGCGTGTCGCCGTCACCTCGGTCAGCGATGAATGGGCGGCAATGTCGGTTGCCGGGCCTAACAGCCGTGCAATCCTCGGTGCCGCTTTTCCTGCCCTTGACGTTTCCGATGGGGCACTTCCGCACATGGGACTACTCGAAAGCGAGTGGGAGGGCCGTGGGCTCCGCATCTTGCGTCTCAGTTATTCCGGCGAGCGCGCTTACGAAATCTATGTCGGCGCCACTGCCGGTGAACAGCTCTGGAGCCGTCTGCTCGAAGCCGGCAGACTGCTCGAGCTGAAGCCCTACGGCGTCGAGGCGCTTGGCGCGCTGCGGGTCGAAAAGGGCCATGTCGCCGGACCGGAGATCGACGGGCGCACGACGCTCGACGATCTCGGCCTCGGCCGCATGGCGGGCAAGCGCAGCGGCTTCGTCGGCGACGTCCTGCGACGGCGCCCTGCCCTCCAGGCCCCCAACCGACAGCGCCTGGTCGGACTGGAATGCATTGAGGACGGAAAACGCCTGCGCGGCGGCGCCATCCTGTTCCTGCCGGATGAGAAACCCTATGGCCATGGGCGCGGTCGCGTCACCTCCGTCACTTTCAGCCCCGAACGCGGCCATTATGTCGGGCTGGCCCTGCTTGCCGGTGATGTCGCGGCAGAAGGAAGCGAGGTCGTAGCAGTTTATCCGATGAAGGCCGAAACGGTTCGCGCCCGCGTTGTCTCGCCGGTATTCGTCGATCCACAGGGAGAGCGGCTGCATGGCTAGCTTGACCTCTTCTCGGGATTTCAGCCTGTCCGTGGCAGATTGTCCGCTTATCCAGATCGAGGGCTGGGACGCCACATTGACGCAATTCGAAAAGAGCGTCTCGGCGCCGCTGGGCAAGAAACTTCCCGCTTCGGTCGGAGAGACGGTTCGCCACAAGGGGCTTCTAATCATCCGCGTTGCACCTCGCCGCCTCTGGCTGGCTCTCGACGAAGGCACGCAAGCGCCTGCGCTTGCCGTCGACCCCGATCTCGGCTGTTCCGTTCCCCTCGGGGAAGGTCGTGTTCGTTTGAAAATGGCCGGCCCTGGTATCGCAAGGCTTCTGTCCGGCTGCATTGCCGTCGACTGGCACGCGCCGGCCGCCGCTCCGGGCCGCGCCGTGCTGACATCCTTCCATCACGTGTCCGTGCTCTTCCTGCGCACCGGCGAGACCGCGTGTGAACTTATCGTGCCGCGAAGTTTTGCCCGCAGCCTCTCGGATTGGATCGCCGACGGCTAGCCCTGGCCGAGATCCGCCAATTCGAGGGCGCAGCTAAGGTCCGCCTAACTGACGGCAAAGCTGCAACAGGCTGCCAGGCCCTCGCCAGGCCCAAGCACCGACAGTCCATTCCATTTGTCGATCGAACCACGATTGTGAGCATCGACAGCATGACTGACCGGTTCAAAACAGAAGAAGTCGCTCTCGTCCGATGGCGAATAGACCAGGTAGAAATTCAAGGGCGATGAAGCTTCAATCCGCAGGCTGCAACTGTGCTCCGGCCACGATATGGTGGCGACGCCGCTCCAACCGGCAAACAGATTGTTTATCCATCCACTCGGCAATACGACTGGGGCGCCGAAATTCCAATCGGGATGGGTTTTGACATCCACAAATCGTTCGGGGAGATGGTTGGGCAGTTCGAGACAAACCTGCGAGGCCGGCGCATGAAGCGCGGTTCGTGCCGTTCTCGGGAACCATGGATGGATGCCAAGCCCGAACGGCAATCTGATCGATGCCTGATTGACGATGCGAAGCTTCAACTCGAGCCCCTGTCCGAACAGCGCGTAGCTCACCTCGGCGCGATATCGGTATGGGCCGGGCCCGTTGCTGATGAGGGACAGCTTCGCGTTGTCTTGCGCCACGCTGTCGACGTCCCACTCGCTGGAAAATCCATTTCCGTGGATGGGAAATGGCTCGCCTGCAACATTGGCAGGCACTTCGTGGAATTTGGAGTCGAATGTGAACCCGCCGCCTGAGATGCGATTCGACCATGGCAAAAGCAGGTTGCAGGCAAGGTCGAACGGGTTACTGCTCCTGCCGTTTGGCCAAGGCCTGAAGAGCGGCACGCGCCCATAGTCCAGTCTCGCAAGACCTGCCCCAAGCGATGGGACGATTTCAGCAGACAGGTCTCCGTTTCTGATCTTGATCGTCCCGACCATCCGCTTCAGAGGATATCGGCCTTGGCAGCTGCGATCGGCTGTTGACGGCGGCCTTTGCGAGCCACTGCAAGAAGGTCGTTCGACGCGATCCCGATGAGCGCCTTCATCTGATCGTGAGCGTCGTCCGTCCTGCGCATCCTAATTGCCTCCAGCACGTCGCCATGGGCGCTGAGCGTCTGCTGGTAATTGGCGGTGGCCGATGTGGTCAAGCGGAAGGAGAAGCTGAGAGCGGCCGCAAGCATATTGCCGAGATTGGCGAACACCGGGTTGCGGCTGGCACGAAGAATGGCGGTATGAAACCTGACGTCGGCATCGAGACACGCAGCGAGATCGTCCTGCGGAGCAATGCGCATGGCTTCATAGGCCGCTTCGATGACTGCGAGATCGCCTGACGTCGCCATCTTGGCCGCAAGTTGGGCGGCAGCGGGTTCAATGACCAGTCGCGCCTCGATCAATCCGCGGACGAAATCGAGATCGGGCTCGATATCGCGCATCCATTCCAGAACCTGTGCATCCAGCCTGTTCCATTCGCTCGACGCGCGCACACGCGTCCCGGCCCGCTTGCGTGCCTCGATCAATCCTTTCGCCGAAAGCGTCAGAAGAGCATCGCGAAGTGCAGTGCGGCTCGCGCCGTAGATGACGCAAAGTTCGGCTTCCGTTGGCAGCACGGAATGCTGCGCGTAGGAACCGGCGAGGATGCGCTGTCCTAGATCGCGTGCGATGCGATCCTTGAGCGATGACGTGGTGCCATCCGCGGCAGGAATGTCCTGCTTGCCCTGGCCAGTCGAAGCGATCGCCGCGTCCATCGTCATGTCCTGTTCAAGTGGTACTCGGCAATTACCACAGCAAGTATCAGCAGCGAGCCCTTGGCAAGCAACTGATAGAAGGTTGGCACGGACGTCAGTATCATCCCGTTGTTGAGGACGCCAATGATTGCGACGCCCAGCAGCGCGCCGATGATCGTACCCTTGCCGCCCTGCAAGGCGCAGCCACCCAGCACGGCCGCTGTGATGGCCTCGAGTTCCAGACCTTGGGAACCGGATACGGGCTGCCCCGAGCCGGTACGGGCAGCCAACAGAATCCCGGCCAATCCGGCCGCCACGCCACTCATGATGTAGATGCCGACGCGGTAGCGGTTGATGTTGATGCCGGAGAAGCGCGCTACAACGGGATTGCCGCCCAAGGCATAGATGTTACGGCCAACGATCGAGCGGGCAAGGAAGAGATGGAACACGATCGCGGTCAGCAAGAGAATCCAGATCAGCAGAGGCAGGCCGAGGATTCGTCCGATCCCGATGAAGCGGAACGTGTCGCTGAAGATCGCGATCGATTGCCCATCGGACATGATGAATGCGATGCCGCGGAAGATCGCCATCGTACCGAGAGTCGCGATGACTGCGTTGACCCGCCCATAGGTGATGATGATGCCGTTCACGAGACCGGCAAGACCGCCCAGGACCAGGCCGGCAACAATGCCCACCGCGGGCGAGCCCGTCGACTGGATGGCCATTGCCGTCGATACAGTGGTCAGACCGACAATTGCGCCGACGGCGATATCAAGTCCGCCCGCGACAATAACCACGGTCTGGCTCATCGCCAGAACGCCCAGGATGGTGATGCCGAGGCCAATGTTCAGCAGGTTTCGGCTTGAGAAGAACACATCGCCTCTGATCGTGCCGAAGATGAGCACGAGGATGGCGAGAGCAACCAGAAGGCTTATGTTGTGAATGCCGATGCGCTCCGCGATGCGTAAGGACGCGCGCCTTTTGTCGGTTTGTGCTGTTGCTGTCCTGAGCTCAAGGCTGTTCACTGAATTTGTCCTCCGAGCGATGGTACAGATTGCGGCATTGCGTGTTTCAGGATCGTGGCCTCGTCGATGTCGGGGCGGGAAAGTTCGGCGGTGATCCGGCCTCCAGCCATGACGAGCACCCTGTCGGCGAGCCCGATCAGTTCCGGCATTTCCGAGGAAATCAGGATTATGCCGATGCCGCTGGCGGCGAGTTCATCGATCAGGCGATAGATTTCTGCCTTGGCGCCGATGTCGATGCCGCGGGTCGGTTCGTCGAGGATGAGAAGCATCGGCTGCCGCGCAAGCCAGCGCGCGAGAACGACCTTCTGTTGATTGCCGCCCGACAGTTTCGAAACCTGTTCGTCGAGGTTAGGCGCCTTGATCGACATCTTTGCTGCGAGCGGTGAGACAATCTCCAGCGCCTTGCGCCGGTTGAAGAAGCCGAAGGTCGACGTCCTGTCGGGCACGCAAAGCGAAGCGTTGTCAAGAATGCTGCGGAACAGCAGCAGGGCTTCGTGCTTGCGGTCTTCCGGGGCGAAGCCGATGCCCGCCACGATGGCTGCATGCGGGCTATTAGGGCCAACGGGCACGCCATTCATCGTTATGGTTCCGCCGAGGCGCCGATCATAGCCGACGATCGCCTTCGCCAGTTCGGATCGGCCCGCCCCCATAAGGCCGGCGATGCCGAGCACCTCACCGCGGCGGACCTTGAGGCTCACATCGGTGACGCGGTCGGTGGTCAGGCCCGCCACGTGCAGCAACGGTTTTCCCGATTGCCACGTCTCGCGCGTAAACAGATCGGCGATGTCGCGGCCGACCATGACCTTGGCTATGGTCTGCTCGCTGGCACCTGCCGCGGGGGAATCGTCGACCAGCCGGCCATCCCGCAAAACGACAATGCGGTCTGCTAGGTCGATGATCTCGTTCAGCCGGTGAGAGATGTAGACGATCGAAGTGCCCTCTTCGCGCAGCCGGCGGATTACTGAAAACAGACGGCGCGCTTCGTCGTCGGTCAGTGACGAGGTCGGCTCGTCGAACGCGATCAACTGGCCGCCGGCACGTATTGCGCGCATGATTTCGATCATCTGACGCTGCGCCGGACCGAGCGTGCTGCAGAGTTGCCGCGGCCGCATATCCTGTTGCATGCCGAAGGTCGCAAGCACCCGGTCGGTCTGTTCCTCCAGCCTGTGCCAGTCGAGCAGGACGCCCGCCAGCCGCGGCAGTTCCCCAACGAAAATGTTCTCGGCCACGGTCAGGTTCGGAACGATCTCCGGCTCCTGATGGATGACGCGTATTCCGGCCCTATGGCTGTCGCGCGGTTCGCCGAAAACGATCGGCGTGGAACCGTGCCGCACAGTGCCGCTGTCGGGCTCGAACACGCCCTCGAGAATTCGCATCATCGTCGATTTGCCGGCCCCATTCTCGCCAACCAGGGCGAGCACCTCTCCCGGCCGAAAGGCAATCGAGACGTTGTCGAGCGCCTGCACGACGCCGAAGCGTTTCGATACCCTATCGAGCGAGAAGAAATCCGATTGCATCAAAGCTCACTCCCGAGGATCGATCCTGTGTGCGCTGACAACCTGCCGGCCCAAAAAGCGTCATGCGCCCTGCGGCGCATGACGCATAGCCGGTTCAGTGGCAGAGCTTGGCTTTGTAGTCCGACGCAAAATTGTCGGCGGTGATGTATTCCGGGTCGGTGAAGGATTGAACCGGCAGCTTCGTTCCATCCTTGATCGAGGCCAGCAGAATCTTCACCGCAAGCGCGCCGTGATTTTCCGAATTGAGCCACATCGTGCCACGGAATGCCGAGGGCTTTCCTGATCCGAAGGCGTCGCAGGCGCGGCTCCCGTCGATGCCTATCCCCATGCCCTGGTCTGCGGTGTAGCCGGCATTCTCCAGTGCTCGCGCACCACCCAGTACGCCATCATCGTTGCATGAGTAGAATATCCAGTTCGTGACGCTGGGATTGGCCGTCAATGTGGTGGTCATCACGTCGATGGCGTTGACCATCGTGTTGTCGTAGGGAACGCGCACGATATTCCCGGGCTTGAAATCGGGCACCGCCTTCAGGAACGCTTCCTCCGCGCCCTTGTTGCGCTGCATGCAGGTGTCGGCCTTGCGGTCCTCGATCGAGGCGATGCGCACCTCTTTGCCCGCCCAGCCGTCGGCCTTGTAGAGCTTGGCGAGTTCTTCGCCCACCCGCGCACCGATGTTGTAGGCATTCATGCCGACATAGGGGACCTGGGTGCCATCCTGGTAGTAGATATCGTCGTCGACCGCCACCAAGGGAATTTTTGCGGCCTTTGCTTTCTCCGCGATGACCGGTCCCAGCGCCTTGTCGGGGACGACGATGGCGATGCCTTTCACACCATCGCCGACCATCGTATCGAAGGTCGTGATCGTCAAATTGGCGTCGAACTGGACGTCCTGCGACACGAACGCGGCCCCGGCCGCCTCAGCCGCTTTCCTGGCGCCACCAACTTCGGCGACAAACCATGGATGGTCACCCATCTTGTTGATGTAGCCGATCTTGATTTCGTCTGCGCTTGCTGCGCCACCCATCAGTCCGGCAGCCAGTACCGCAAATGTCGCCAAAGCCTTTGTTGTGGTTTTCATGAAGATCCTCCCTGAGAGCTCTTTGGTGGTTGCTAGTCGTGGTAGAGAACCGAGCGCCCACCATCGATGGTGATCGTCTCGGCATTTATGAACGGCGCTTCGTCCGAAGCGAGGAAAACCGCCGTCATTGCAACCTCGTCCGGCCGGCCGATGCGCTTGGGCGGATGGAGGTCGTAGGCTCGCCGCTTCTCCTCGGCGGGGTTCGGGAACGTGTTCCAGTAGGCCTCCGCGATTGGCGTCTCGATATAGCCGGGCGCGATCGCGTTCACCCGGATACCGCGTGCGGCGTATTCGATGGCCAGCGAACGGGTCAGGCCCAAAAGTGCATGCTTGGCGACCGGGTACGGGAACGTGTGGGGAATGATCTGGAAGGCGTGACAGCTCGCTATGTTGATGATGGACCCCGAGCCCTTCGCCAACATCGTCGGCAAAACCGCCTTGGCGCAGAACCACGCGGCCTGGAGGTCGAGCTTGAGGCAGCGCTCCCATTCCTCATTCGGCATCATCAATGGTTCGTAGAAGACGTTGGCCCCGGCATTGTTGACCAGAATGTCGACGCCGCCATAGGCCGTGATCGTCCGCGCGACCATGTCCGCGACTGCGGATGCGTCGGTGACATCCGTCTCGATGAACAGGGCGTCCGCACCTTGTGCCAGCAGTTCGTCGGCGATTGCTTTCCCGCTTGCCGCATTCAGTTCGGCAATAACGGTCTTTGCGCCATGCATCGCAAAGGCGCGGGCGGTGGCCGCACCAATGCCCTGGCCCGCTCCCGTGACGATTGCGATCTTTCCTTGCAGCCGGTCTGCCATCGCATTCACCAGTCGACCACGGTGCCGTCCGGCATGACGGCATTACGGGCATGCAGCACTTCCTGCTTGAAGGGGTGGCGCGCGATCACGTCCTCATTGACGGTGACGCCAAGGCCCGGCAGTTCGGGCAGATCCCAGCGGCCTGGTTTACGCTGAATTGGCCAGGTGACGACGTCGTCGTACCAGGCGACGGCACCGGACATCTCCTCCTGAATGACAACGTTCGGCGTCGATATGCCGAAATGAAGAGCAGCCACACCGGCGATCGGACCAAGCGGGTTGTGCGGCGCAAGGCCGATGCCTGCGGTTTCCGCCATGGCCGCGATCTTCTTCGTCTCGAGCAGACCGCCAGTGTGGCAAATATCAGGCTGGGCAATGTTGAAGGCGCGGGCTGCGATCGAGTGCGTAAATTCGCGGCGCCCGATCAGCCGCTCGCCGGAAGCGATCGGCACGGCCGATCGCGCCGTGATATGCGCCAGTCCGGCAACATCTTCGGGTGGAACGGGTTCTTCCGCGAACATGATGCGGGCCGGCTCGATTGCCTTGAGGTAGTCCATCGCCGCGTTAACCGATGCAGGGCGTCCGTGGAAATCGACCATGATGTCGATATCCGGGCCTACCGCCTCGCGAAGTGAGCCAACCATATTGGCAACGGAATCGACTGCCTTGGCGGGCGATACGTAGTGGGTGTAGGGAACGCAGACGACCTTGACCGCATCGTAGCCTGCTTGCGTCACGATGCGTCCGCGTTCCACGATGGCATCCGCGGATCCGGTCTCATAGACCGCCTTCATGTCCCCGAGGCCGAGATGCGTGTAGGTGCGTAGATAGTCGCGGACCTGGCCGCCCAGAAGGCGCCAGACGGGGACGCCCAATGACTTGCCCAGGATGTCCCAGAGCGCGATCTCGATGCCGCTGACGGCAGACATTCCCTCGACGCCAAGACGCCAAAAGCCGTGGCGCGTAAGTATCTGGTAGCACTGCTCCACGTTGCGCGGATCTTGCCCGACGAGCAGGGCCTCAAGATCCTGAAGCGCCCCAACGACGGCTCGGGTCTTCCATTCCAGCGTCGCCTCACCCCAGCCAAACAGCCCGGGCTCGTCGGTTTCGACCCGAACGAAGACCCAGTTGCGCATTTCCGCATTGCAGACGCGCGCCTTGATGGCCGTGATTTTCATCGGTCCTCCCAGACCTGCCGTCTTTTTTGAAGGCAATATGTATGATTTATTACCAATAATATGGACGAGTCAAGCGCAACGTCGATGTGGGACAGGGCCGCACCTCGATGTTCAGCTCGCAAACATCATGTCCTCGCCGCCCATCCAGCGCAGGTATCGGCAGCTCACTCAGCTTGCCTGATCGTGGCGGCGAACGTCATTGCTGTCGCACCGACAATGCGCCGGCGATGATCGACCGTGTCGGGAGCCTTACTCGCATTCATGATGAAGCTCTATGACGACCAACAAGCGGGAACGACCAGACCCGCCCGCCTCATCGGCCGACAGGAAATATTGCGCTTATTTCGACGGTGACTGCAGCGAATCCAGTATTGCAACCACTCGGCCAGGGGGCGGCGAGCTCTGACGGAATGTCAGTAAGGTACAGCGTTTCCTCGATTTCCCTTCGGAGAAATTCGAGATGTAGGCCATCCCCCACGCTTGGAAGCGGCTGGATGTAGCATCCGCAGAAACGGCAGCATGAGAATGACTCCTGATCTTCTGTTGGGCGAGAGAATATGTTGCGTCTGATCTTATGCTCGCGGCCACCCTCGGCTTTAGACGAGGCCTTCACGATCCATTGCGACGCGCACAGCCGGTCGGGCAGCCATTCGGGCGCGGAGCGCTTGCAAAGGCGCGGGAACAGGGACGTGGAAGCGGGCCGCCCAAAGCAGCATCACGAAAAGATAAAAATCCGCGACGCTGGGTTTGTCGCCGAACAGATAGTCGGTCTTGAGCCCGTCTGCGAAGAACTCGAGTTGGCTCGTAATCGTCGCGCTCGCCTTGGCCTTTTCAGCATCGCTGCTTTGGTGCCACATCGGCTTGAAGCTTCGATGTATTTCAGTCGAGACATAGGTCAGCGCTTCGAGAACGCGCGTACGGCCCAAAGGCCCTTCCACTCCCAGTGCCGGGTATCGCGACGCGAGCCAATCGAGGACGGCGATGTTTTCCGTCAGCGTTTCGCCGCTATCCAGCACGAGGGCTGGAACATACCCCTTGCGCGTCACGGTGGTGAAATCATCCCCGGAGGCCGTCCGCTTGGTTTTGAGATTGACGGTTTCGCGCTCGAAGGATGCACCAGCCTCCTCCAGCGCGATGTGGTCGGCCAGGCTGCAGGCGAGAGGGCTGTAGTAGAGTTTCACCGCTTTTCCCTTTTCTGAACCCGATTGAATCGCGCTGGTCGTCGTCGGGCGGAAAACCTGCCACGCGAGACAACTGCTCCAAGAACTCGCACTTGGCGGGGACGGCGACTACGACACCGACAGCTAGACGTGCCTATGCCGAGGTATGGTCGGGCTGAAGTTTGGGATCGCCGTGCGCAATGCCGGGGCATATCGGTTATCTGGAGGAATCCAGAACCTTCCATGATGGCATCATCGCCAGCCCGGCCAGTCCTTCGCTCAGGAAATCTTAAACGAAAGTATTGGACGCGCGTGCCGTTGGCACGATGGCTCACACCCGGCCACGGCCGGCATATTCGGCGCGGCATGAGCAGACTGGAAAGGCGAAAGCCGTGGCCTGCTTTTGCTCGATTGCCACCAACGCGATGACGCAGCTTCCAACAACAGGAGTCGCCATCATGGCCGACCTTTCCGAAACCTCCACAGCCGAGCACACATTGCGCGTCGAAGCGCCCGCCGCGATCGAGGTCGACGTCTCGTCGTTGACGCGAGGAATGTCGCTCGTCGTGAAGTGGCGCGGCAAGCCGGTGGTCGTGCGCAACCGCACCGAAAAAGAGATGAAGGACGCCGAGGCGGTCAATCTCGCCGAACTCAAGGATCCAATCGCCCGCAATGCCAACCTGCCGGCCGATGCGCCGGCAACCGACGCCAACCGAACTGTGCCGGGCAAGGAAGCCTGGGTAGTGATGATCCAGGTCTGCACCCATCTCGGCTGCATCCCGCATGGTCAGGAAGGCGATTTCGGCGGCTGGTTCTGCTCCTGCCATGGTTCGCAATACGACACCGCCGGCCGCATCCGGAAGGGGCCGGCACCCGAGAACATGGCGGTACCGGTGTTCCAATTCGTTTCCGACACCAAGATCCGTATCGGCTGAGGCAGGGGCATTTCGATGAGCGGCGACAAATACTCGACCTATACGCCCAAAACCAGAATCGAACGTTGGTTCGACGCCCGCCTGCCGCTGCCGCGGCTGGTCTATGACAGCTTCATCGTCTATCCCGTCCCGCGCAACCTGAACTACGCCTATACGTTCGGCGGCATTCTCACGATCATGCTGGTTTCACAGATCCTGACCGGCATCGTGCTGGCGATGCATTACGCTCCTGATACGGGGCTGGCCTTCAATTCGGTCGAGAAGATCATGCGCGACGTGAATTCGGGCTGGCTGCTGCGCTATCTCCATTCCAACGGCGCGTCGTTCTTCTTCATTGCGGTCTACATCCATATCTGCCGCGGGCTCTACTACGGCTCCTACAAGGCGCCGCGTGAGCTGCTGTGGGTGCTCGGTTGCACCAACCTCCTGCTGATGATGGCGACGGCCTTTATGGGCTACGTGCTGCCTTGGGGACAGATGTCGTTCTGGGGCGCTACTGTCATCACCAACTTCTTCACGGGCGTCCCACTGATCGGCGACTGGCTCCAGCAGCTTTTGCTCGGCGGCTTCGCGGTCGATAATCCGACGCTGAACCGCTTCTTTGCGCTGCATTACCTGCTGCCATTTGTGCTTGCGGGCGTGGTGACCTTGCATATCTGGGCGCTTCACGTCGTCGGCCAGAACAATCCGACCGGCATCGAGGTCAAATCGAAAACCGATGTCGTAGACTTCACACCCTATGCCACCGTCAAAGATGCCTTCGGCATCCTCGTGTTCCTGCTCTTCTTCGCCTACTTCGTCTTCTACTTGCCGAACTATCTCGGCCATCCCGACAACAACAGCATCGCCAATCCGCTGAAGACGCCGGCCCACATCGTGCCGGAATGGTACTTCCTGCCGTTTTACGCGATCCTGCGGGCCATCACGTTCAATATCGGGCCGATCGATTCCAAGCTCGGCGGCGTGCTCGCGATGTTCGGCTCGATCGCGGTGCTGTTCCTGGTGCCGTGGCTCGACACCTCGAAGGTGCGCTCGGCGGTCTATCGCCCCTTGTACAGGGTGCTCTTCTGGCTGTTCGTTGCCAATGCCCTCTTTCTCGGCTGGCTCGGCTCCCGGCCGGCGGAAGGCGCATACGTCGTCATGTCGCAACTAGCGACGCTTTGCTATTTCGCGTTCTTCATCATCGCCATGCCGGTGCTCGGGCTGATCGAAAAGCCGCGACGGCTGCCGAATTCGATCACTGAAGCAGTACTCGAAAAAGACAAGGCCAGCGGCAGAGGCCCGATCGCCGGGCCGGAGACCAAACATTGAACTGGGCATCGCGGTGATCGTTCATGAACTGGTGGAACTCTCCTCTGGTCTACATCGTGTTGCTCGGCCTCGCCGGGATCGTCGTTTGGTCTCTCATCCCCAGACGCTTCGCCAATGCGAAGCTGGTCGTCCAACTCGCCTTTTTCGTCGCGATGTCGGCCATGGTTCTCCACCTGCGCGTCGTGCCGTACGAGGCCGCAGGGGACAACGAGACAACCGGAGGAGCGATCCTCATCGGCTCGGTCAAGCTGCTCTGGTGGGTTCACCTAGCCTGGGCGCTGATCGGATTTGTCCGCATCTATCTCGTCTTTGAGCGAAAGCCGCGCGAGGCACGTCTCCTGCAGGACGTCGTGGTCGGCATCGTCTATGCTGGAATGTTCCTGTCAATCCTGGCCTTCGTCTTTGCAGTGCCGGTCGGAACGCTCATTGCCACGTCGGGCGTGTTTGCCGTCATGCTGGGACTGGCGCTCCAGAATACGCTTGGTGACGTATTTTCGGGGATCGCGCTTAACCTCGGCCGCCCTTACGTGCTTGGAAACTGGATCATTCTGGGCGACGGAACCGAAGGCCGCGTTGTCGAGACCAACTGGCGGTCGACCCAACTCCTGACCCCGACCCACAATGTCGTCGCGCTGCCAAACAGCCTTCTCGCCAAGATCGGGGTAACAAATTTAAGCGGTCCGGACGAGAGCCATGGACTTGCCGTCACCGTCAAGATGGCGCCAACGAAGACGCCGGCGATCATCGTAGATCTCATGCGCACTGTCTTGCTGAGCTGCAATTCAATCCTCCAGGACCCTTCGCCTTCGGTTACCATCAGAAGCCTGGATGCTGCAGCTATCGAGATCGAGTTGTCGTTTCGCGTCGCAAGTATTGACCAGCGAAGTGCCGCTCGGAACGACATCTTCGATCTCATTTATCGCCATTCAAAGTCGACCGGCATGCTGCTGGCGCAGCCACTTTCGGGCTCGATTGCCATGACCAACCGGCCGAGCGACGAGACGGCAGCCTCGCAAGGCTTCACCCCGATCGAGCTTATCAATTCCATACCGGTATTCTCGGCACTGACGGGTACCGAGCAGGAGTCGCTCGCCAAAGCGGCCTCGGTTCACACCTACCATAAGGGCGAGATCATCGCACGACAGGGAGAGATGCTGCCGTCGCTCATGATCGTACGGACGGGCGTCATCGTCCGGCAAATTGGCGAGGACGACGACCAACTGCAGGAGATCGGCCGGCTTGCACCTGGCGATTTCTTCGGCGAGACCGGCCTGCTCGCCGGCATTGGCGAGATGTCGAGTTTGCGGGCAATGACCCCTGTCACGGTTTACGAGATAGACCAGGAAAGCTTTGCACCGCTGCTGCACGACCGGCCCGAAATGGCCGAAGATCTTGCCGCGATCCTGTCGATGAGGGTGTCGGCTTTTAATGAAAGCGGCATCGCCGGACAGCACCACGCGAGCTCCAAATTCGCGCTCCTCAAAGCCATTCAGACGGTCTTTCGCGCCGCTCCGTTCAAGCGCGTTCGAGCACCTGGCTGACAAGGCATGCAGAAGGACAGAGATCCATGACCATCCGCCAAAGCGATATCACAGGCATCGATCCAGCCGGCTATCTGTGATTTTGCGGACGGACTGAAGGTAGGGCGCGTATTGCCTCCTCGAATCGCCTCATGGTCGGGCCCTTCGTCCTGTTCGACCATTTCGGCCCCGCTATATTCGACGCAGGTCACGGCTTCGATATGGCACCGCATGATAAGGCAGCGGATGGTGACCTCTGCGCCGCGACAGCTTTACGCCGCTAGCACGAGCAGACCACTACGACATCAAGTAGAGAGCGTTCATCGTTTCCTCATCGAGCAAACCGTCGAACCAGACGTCGAAGATTGTCTCGAGCAGGAACTCCTCGTTGCTTGCTTCGGAAAACAGCGTGAGGGACGCGTGCAACTTCTTCGCATCAACCTCACCGAAGACAGCGCGAGCGCTCAGGCCGGAGAGCCGTTGCATGGTGCCAACGCATTCCCGATAACGGCCTCCGAGGATCGGAAATGAGAGATAGGCGCTGGCTTCGTCGAGCGATGTGATTGCATATGGCTCAGGCGCTGCACCACTTCGCCTTGTGGCCAACCTTGGGAAGATGAACTGCATGTAGGGAGTGCACATCATCCCTCGACGTAGAATGGCCAGCGCGTCGTCGTAGACCGGATCCTGTGCGCTGACGAACCTCTGCAAATCATACTCGTCAGGCATTTGGATAGATCCTTGGGAAACCCTCAACATTCGTGCCAATGACTAGCCGCCGACGACATCTGCATAGTCCGGGTGCTTGGCGAAAAAGCGGCTCATGAAGGGACATTTCAAGATCGCTTTACGGCCGGTTTTGCGGAGCAGTTCGAAGGTCCCTTGGGCCAATTGCGACGCGATCCCCTGTCCGGAAAATTCCGACGGGACTTCGGTGTGTATCAGCGCAACCTTCCCGCCTTCGAGCCGATAATAGGCCGCCGCAAACATATCGCCGGCGATCGGCAGCTCGAAACGGTGCTGTTGGACGTTTTCGACGACTTGTGCATCCATCTTTATCTCTCGATTGTATGTCACGTTTATCACCGGAGGCAGATTGGCGGGCCGCTATCGCATCGCAGGCAACCGCAGAGTGACGGTCGTGCCTGCCCCAAGTGTGCTCTGAATATCGATGCTTCCGCCTGATTGCTCGGCAAAGTGCTTCACCATCGGCAAACCGACGCCGCCGAGGCCTTCGCTTTTGGTGGTGAAGAACGGATCGAAGGCGCAGACCATCGTCTCGCTGGTCATCCCGATACCGTTGTCCGCGACACGGATATCTACCTGACTGGCGGCGGAGTTTGCAGATGCCAAGCCGGCATCGATCGAGATGAAACCGCCGTCCGGCATTGCATCGCGCGCGTTGAACAGAAGATTCAGAACCGCATTTTGCAATCCAAAGCGATCGCATCGCACCAAAGGCAGGTCGGACCCGACCCGAAGCTCAAGACCGATATTGGCATCCAAGGCGCTCCGTACGAGCGTCTCGATCTCAGCCAGGCAAGCACCTACGTTTGTGTATTCGATTTCAGCGTGGCTCTCTCGGGCGAGGCTGATGGTTTGCCGGACAAGGCCCCCGGCCCGTTCCAAAGCCGTTTTGGCGCCGGCTATTACAGGCCCGAGCGCCGGAGCCGCTTGGATGCTCGGATCGCGGGCCAGGTGGTTCAACGCCGACGAGGCGACCTGAATGAGATTGCCCAGGTCATGGACGATGCCGGTCGTCGACATTTGCACGGACATACCACTTCCAGGGCCATCGGGCGGGCCGTCGAAGACATCTTCTTTTATGTCCGGACGAAACATTTCATTCCCCGCTGGCTAAGTCGTCACCTATCTGCTTCAATACGCTATAATTTGCGACCTTTATTTTCTACTATATCTAAGAAGGCGCCGATTCATACTTCCGTATATTCAATCGCGAGACCATGCTCTATTGGTAGCCGATCCCGCTGATGTAGTTGGCAAGCAGCCGTTCCTGCAGTTCCTCTTGTTTAAAGAGCGCCTTCATCGCATCACGGATATCTAGGACGCCTAGCGGTTTCGAGTCAGCCCCGAGCACCGGCACATTCTGCAGGCCTTGCGCGGCCATGGTCTGCCAGACTGAATGAAGATCATCATCGGGACCACAGGACACGATGGACCGGCTCATCAATGCCGCAATCGGCGCTTCTGTTGGCCCTGAATTGGCCAGATGGCGGACAAGGTCGGACTTGCTCAGCACGCCTGCCGCCTCCCCACTGCCGTGGCACACCACGACCAGGCCTATTGCGGGCCTGGAAAGTGAGAGTGCCGCACTGCGGAGTGGAGCGTCGACATCGACCACCATGAGACGGGCCGATATTACTGGATGCAGACTGTCAATGCGCATGACGCCCTCCTGAGAGCGCCTCGCGGCCGCGGCCGGGAGGCTGAGATCGGTTCCAGTGTTGGTCGCCGAGCTCGGCGACTTTGCCCGGCCGCTCAGAATGGCTCACAAACAAGCGCCATTCTGACCCATTCCAAAGATTAGCTCAGTGCTGCTTTGCTCAGGCCAAACTTCGCATCGCCTGAGCCCGGGACGGGTTTGAAGCCGATGTTCAGACGGTTCCAAGAGTTGACCGCCATGACAACGAAGGTCAGATCGGAGATTTCCTTCTCGGAAAGCTGCGACCTGACCCGATCGTAGATCTCGTCCGGGACACCCTGCTCGGGCAACTTCGTCAAGACTTCCGTCCATGCCAAGGCTGCACGCTCGCGAGGAACGAACAAGGTCGAATCCCGCCAGGCTGCCAGGTGGTAAAGGCGCAGTTCGCGCTCGCCATGAATCTTTGCCTGTTTGACGTGCATATCGAGGCAGAAGGTGCACCCGTTCATCTGCGCGGCCCGGACGGCAACAAGGTCGCGGATTGGCTCTTCGATCGACCCCTCTCGCGTCGCTCCAAGAAGTTCGATAAATTTCTTCAGAAGTTCGGGCGACTGCTCGGCATAACTCGCGCGTTGGGCGGCGGCTTTTCCCTTCGGAGCGACCGGTGACGCTGCAATATTCATTACTCTATCTCCTTGAGGTGTTTGCAATCCATTGCCGCGTAAGGATGACCGGTGAGCCAAATTGTTGCTATCGTGCCCGATGATATGTACTGCCATTCATTAGGTCGGGGCGCCTAAACCGAAGTATAGGAGGTGGAAATTGGCACCTGACCGCTGCCCTCGGCAATTCGCTTTGGCGCAGGCATGCGACAGGCGCGCAGCGTTTGGGTCACTTGAAGGGCGATGCTGAACCGACCGGTGTCGATTGAACCTGGATCGAAACTGCGTTCACTCTTCGAAGGGAGCGTTCATCACAAGATCAACTGCCGAAGTCGCCTTGTAGCCTGAAACAAAGCGCTCGCCGAAGTCCGGGCAAAGTTGTCGTAGGTGGTTTCCGGCCTGACCTCGGCGATATGGCAAAAGCATCGCGTCATCCGCCGCTTCATCCCGAGGCGCGGAAATTCGCCAACGATCTTTGCAATCTCGGCTGACGAAACGAGGCTGTATTGCAAGCCGACGACATCGAGGCAGATGCCGGCTGTGCACAGCGCCACCTCAGCCTCCTTGTAGAGGCCGATCGACGGCGTCGAGTTGAGGGCGACGCTGTCCCAGATCAATTGGGCGCGCCGCTCGTCGAAGCCGCCTTCCCGAACGAAGGTGCGGGCAAGATCGGCGCCTTCCACTTCGAAACGGCGCGGCCCGGCGAAGTCCTCATTGAGCGTGACGTCATGCAACAGGGTTGCAACGGCAACAACCTCCGCGTCGTGCTGGATATTCTGAATCTGTCCGATCCGGGCCGCGAAAAGCCAGGATCGGACAACGTGGTTGAACAAGTAGGGCTCACATCGCTGGCGGGCATGTTCGATCGCTCGGCCAACAAGCGGTGTATCGGGGACCGAAATCCCCGCAAGTGTGCGGCTGGCGATCGAATTCATGTCACTGACCGTCCTTTCGCATACGCCCCGATGGTCCCGGGGGCTACGATTTCATTTCGCGTTCGTCGTCAGTTCCGTCTCGCTGGTGTCGACGACGAAAATAGCAAGCAGACGAGCGCCTTCCGTCTTGCTGGCGTTTTCGCTGACGGCATGACGGTCGCCCGGGAATTCGGAGAAACTCTCGCCGGCGCGATAAGTCTTCACCGGCCCATCGTTGACCTGGCTTCGGATCGCCCCCTCCAGAACCGTGGCATAGATGAACGCGGATTTGGGATGGGTATGGGCCGGCGACGTACCCCCCGGCGCGTACTCGACGAGCACGGCCTTCATGCTCTTGCCGGGCACGTTTGGAAGGGCCTGGTCGTAGACAAGCTTCACGCTGGCGGCGTCATTGGCCATTGCTGCGGTGACGGAAGCGGCGGTGAGCGCAGCGCAGAGAAGTGTTCTGATCATGTCTGGTCTCCTTGTTGTGAGAATGGCCTATCCGATGATTGCTTATTTCGGTGGCGTGTATCGGCTGAGCCAATCATCGAAACGCACGGCGCCGATGCGCGCATTCTCGCCGGGCACCAGCGTTCGATCGTCGATTGCCACTTGGCCGTAGTAGAGCGCACCGGGATCCGGGACGACTTTGCGCGGGTCGTTGGTGGCCTTCAGGAAGCGCTCGACAAGTTCGCTCATGCGAACCCGCTCCGGGCCGGCAATTTCGATCATGCCGTTCAACGGCGCGGCAAGCGCGACGTCGGCCATCGCATCGGCAACATTATCAGCCGCCATGGGTTGGAAGTAGGCCGGCGACATATGAATGGTATCCCCGACGGCGCCCGTGTTTGCGATGGCGGCGGTGAATTCGAAGAACTGGGTGGCGTGAACGATGGTGTAGGGAATTCCGGATTCCCTGATCAGCTTTTCCTGAAGCAACTTGCCGCGGAAATAGCCCATGCCCTGCAGCCGGTCGGTACCGACGACGGACAGCGCCACGTGATGACGGACGCCGGCGGCCGTTTCGGCGGCAAAAAGATTACGCCCGGATGCCCCGAAGAACTCCAGGGCAGCCTTTTCCTCGAACGACGGCGAGTTCGCCAGGTCGACGACGACCTGCGCACCGGCAAGTGCGGCCGCCAGACCCTCTCCCGTAACGGTGTTGACGCCCGAATTGGGCGACGCCGCAAGCACGTCGTGTCCTTTGTTTCGCAGCCTCTCCACGGTCTTTGAACCGATCAGCCCGGTTCCGCCGATGACGACGATCTTCATGTCTAGTCTCCTGGTGTTGCGTGTTTATTTTCGTTGCTCGATCGGATGCAGGCGCTTCCAGCCTGCTACTGACTGACCGATGCAGCAGCATCCTCGATGAGTGACGTGACCTCGTCGGGATGCGAAACCATGAGCGCGTGGGACGCACCCTCGATGACGACGGTCTTTACCGCGTGCGCACGCTTGGCCATGAAGCTCATGACGGCTGCCGGGATGTTGCGGTCATCCGAGCCGTAGATCATGTAGGACGGCAGCGTCTTCCATGAGGCGACGCCCGAGGTTTCAGCCAGAGCCGCCTGGGCAACGGGACGTTGAGTGGCAGCCATCAGCAAAGTCTGCTCTTGCGGAACGTCGGCGGCGAACTGGGCGCGGAACTTGGCCGGCTCGATGAAGAGGTCTTGCCCGCCGTCCGGCAACGCTACCGGAGCAAGCGCGCTCCCCAAGGTGCTGCCGGGAAACATGCTGGACAATGTAAGGCTGGATTCGCCGGTATCCGGCGCGAAACCCGCCACGTAGACCAACGCCTTTACATTGGGATTGCCATTGGCGGCCTCGGTGATGACAGGCCCGCCGTAGGAATGCCCCACCAGCACGACCGGCCCGGAAACCGACCGGACGATGGCTGAGACTGCTTTCGCATCGCTGGCAACGCCGCGGAGCGGATTAGCTGCGGCTATCGCTACATAACCGTCTTTGCTGAGCCTGGTGATGACTGCGTCCCAGCTCGACGATTCCGCGAAGGCGCCGTGCACCAGTACGATCGTCGGCTTGGGCTGAGAATTGGCGGCCTGCGCCATCCCGCCGCTCGACGCGGCCAGCGCTGTGGCGAGCGCCAGGGCTCGAGTTATGTTTCGCATTTGCTTTCTCCCGTGTGGCCTGTGGTGACCAATGCTCAGGAGAATGCGCCTACGCAGCCCGCCAACCTATTGTGCGGAAGGGTCTGTCATACAATGCCAAGGTGCAGGGTAGGTCACCGGGGAGATCAGGTGCCCTGCAGCATAATTGAGGTATCTATGCCGGGTGTGCATTGTCGGCGGACGCCGGAACAGACACTGAGGGCGCGCGGCCGGAGAGCTGTGTTTGCAAGACGCCGCTGCCGCCGTGGCGAGAACCTGGCGAGCCGACTTCTCTCTTGCGCGTCGATCCCTGCAATGCGACTTGCTATTTACGTGGCTCAATTTGCGCCACGTCGACAAAACGTGTCGCCTCCGACCTATTTGGCGCGACTCGTGCGGCAGCTTCCCAAAAAATTTTCGTGAGGAAGACCGATTGCTCAGCCGATAACCGGCAGTCTATTGGCGCGATCTCGCAGTCATGGCTCAGAGCACTGCCATCCCGCCATCCACCCGCAGATTGATGCCCGTGACGAAACTGCTCGCGTCCGAGGCAAGGAACAGGGCGGCTTTTGCCAGCTCGTCCGGCTGCCCCATCCGGCCCAGGGGTATTGCCTCCGCCATCGCCTTTTCAAACAGCTCGCGCTGCTCAAACGGTATGCCTAGCTTATCGAGAATAGCCGTATCCACCGGACCTGGGCTGAGCACGTTGACCCGGATGCCGCGAGACTTCAGTTCGATCGCCCAAGCGCGCGCAAAGGCATTTATGGCCGCCTTCGAGCCCGCGTAAACAGCATGACCGTCCAGAACCTTCTCGCTGGCGAGCGAGCCTGTGAGGATGATTGCGCCGCCGTTCCGCATGATCGGAATCAGCTTCTGGACGCCGAAGAAGACGCCTCGCGTGTTAACGGCAAATTGCGCATCATATTCTGCCTCGGAGACGTCGGCCGAGTGCGTGATGGTGTTTATGCCGGCGTTCGCCATATAGATGTCGAGCGCCCCGAACCTCTGGCGGATCTGCTGCGCTACCTCGTCATGGTGCGACACGTCGGCCACATTTCCCTGAATGCCCAGCGCGCCTGCCCCGATCTGTGCGACCGCTTCCTCGACCGCCTGCCGCCGGCGGCCGGTAATGACGACTTGCGCGCCCTCGGCCGCAAAGATTTTTGCAGCCGATAGTCCGATCCCGCTGTTTCCGCCGGTGACCACCGCGATCTTACCTGAGAGTGCGCCCATGTCGTTCCTGCCTTCGAAAAATTGTGCCGGTGCTGCTGCGATGGTCGCAACTGCTGGCCAAGAAAATTTCACGCCGAATTGAGACCGCCAAAATGAGCGGCAATCGCAAACGGCTACCGATTGATAAACTCCCGGCGATTAGCCAGTTTGACGTCCTCGAGAGCGCTTTGGCCTTCAAGGCGCGGCGGCGACCCCCGACAGCGCGACGTAGTGTCGAACGCCGGCGATCGCCTCCGCGCTGCACAGGCGCAGTTGCCCGAATGGCAGCCCTGTCGCAGCATATGTTTGCCGCCTTTGCCAGCGCTCCAACTCGATTGCGCAGTGGTTCGGTTCCACAATCCGGAACATGAGCCGACAGACCCGGCATTCAGGCCACCGCTCGGCTATGCGAGCGCACAAGGTTTGACCTGGCGCGCCACCTGAAATGCTGTTCAGGGCGCGCGAAATATCGCCAAAGGTGGTCATCGGCGGCTCCAAGGAAGTGCGGACAACATGCGGTCGTGTCTGAGGGCGTACTATCCTTTGATGAAGGCGAGCAGGTCAGCATTGACCTGATCCTGGTGCGTGGCCGTGATCCCGTGGGGCGCGCCGGGGTAATAGATATCCTTTGCGCCTTTGATCAGTCGGGCCGATTTGACTGCCGAGTCCTTGACGGGGACGATCTGGTCGTCCTCGCCATGCAGGACCAGGGTTGGTACGTCGAACTTTTTGAGGTCCTCGGTAAAATCGGTCTCGGAGAACGCCTTGACGCTTTCGTACGCGTTGACGAGACCCGCCTGCATGCTCCAGAGCCAGAACTGATCCAGAGTCCCCTGGGAAACCTTGGCGCCCGGCCTGTTCGCGCCATAAAACAACGGCGCGAGGTGCCGGTAGTACTGCGAACGATCCTTGACGAGGCCAGCCCTTATGCCGTCGAATACCTCGATCGGCAGGCCTTCCGGATTGGCCGGCGTCTTCACCATGATCGGCGGAACAGCGGCGATAAGAACAGCCTTGGCCACCCGCTTCGTCCCGTGCCGTCCGATATAGCGAGCAACCTCGCCTCCTCCGGTGGAATGCCCGACCAGCGTGGCGTCCCGGAGATCCAGTGCCTCGATCACGGCTGCAAGATCGTCCGCATAGCCGTTCATGTCGTTGCCGGACGTCGCCTGGCTCGATCGGCCATGTCCGCGCCGGTCATGCGCAACGACGCGAAAGCCGTTATGGGCAAGAAACAGCATCTGGCCGTCCCAGGCGTCGGAATTCAGCGGCCAGCCGTGCGAAAATGTGACGACAGGACCCTTGCCCCAATCCTTGTAGTAGATTTCGGTGCCGTCCTTGGTCGTGATGGTGCTCATCGTCTTGGTTCCTTTGATGGAGGGGGGAAGAGGGAAGGCTTCGCTTTCGGCTCGTTGCCGAAGCAGCGCGGGGCAGTCCGGCGGCTACCGCAGAGATCAGGCCTGCCAACAAGACATCGCGGCGAGATCCGCCGACGGAGAAGAGTCCGTCTTTGTTCATCATGTCCATCCATGTGCTTTGAACATCCTGCTCACCATCACGACCGTCGAGTCGGCCTGTGCGGTCGCGTTCGGGGGGAGCGAGCGAGGAGCGGTAGAAACGCGACGGTCGTGATGGCTTGCGAGGAACAGGATGCACCGATCCGGGCCGCGAACCTATTCTACCGAAGCATCTGTCATACGATGCCAAGGTGCAGGGCAGGCACGCCGAGGATAGGGGCGGGCTAAGGCAAGCTCTTATAGACACACGTCAATTTAGGCTTGGGTAGCGGCGCGGGGACCGATGCGGCATGGCCGGCGTCAGTTGTTTGCATGGAATGTTGCGAGTTTGTCGGTCAGGCTGGGCCGCCAAGGAGCGCCGCTCAATGGTAAACCGATGTTGGCGCGGGCCTTGCCGCGAAACACCCAACAGGACCACCGATGTACATCAGGATCACCCGCACCAGCACGAGCGTACCGACAGCAGGAAGGCCTGGGCGCGCAGAGGAAGCAATTTCCCGCAGCCTGAAGCAGCCGGGCGCGCCGGGCGATCCTATTGGATGGGGCACGGATCGGCTTGTGCCAAATTCTAGGCCTGGCGCATCGGCGCGGGCAGCGTTTCCCATGTCCTGATCAGCTCGCCGATGGAAGCGGCCTCCATCTTGCGCATGACATTGCCGCGATGCAGCTTGACCGTCACTTCACTGATGCCGAGGTCGAAGGCGATCTGCTTGTTGAGGCGTCCGCGCGCCACTTCTCGCAGAACCTCGCGCTCGCGCGGCGTCAGCGTCTCGACCCGCTCTACATTGCGCTTGACGATCACCGCATCCGCCCGCCGCTTGGCGTCCACCGCAATGCCCGTGATCACGGCGTCAAGCAGCGTCTGATCCCGCACCGGCTTGGTGAGAAAGTCCACGGCGCCAGCCTTCATCGCTTGGACAGTCATCGGGATGTCGCCATGCCCGGTCAGGAAGATGATGGGTTTGGGGTTGCCGTTTTTCGCAAGATGGTGCTGCAGATCGAGACCGCTCGTCCCCGGCATGCGCACGTCGAGGATCAAGCAGCCGGGACTTTCCAACACATCGGCGTCGAGCAATTCACGGGTCGAGGTAAAGCACACCGGCAGGAAACCCGCCGACAGGATCAATTCCGACAGCGCCTCCCGAACAGAGGCATCATCATCAACAATAATGACCAGCGGCTGCTCGGCTTCAGCCCTCCGCTGCTGTGATGACGGCGTCGATCTCCGTAATGGCAATTGGTCAACTGTCATGTTTAGGCTCCGTGTTTGGGTTGCGTAAAGCGTCGCCGATCGCCGCAAGCAGGGCCTGGCCATCGAAGGGCTTACAGAAAAGCCCGCCAATGCCCTTGGCGCGGTGCTGATCCACTATCTCGTGGCGACCGGTGATCAGGAACACAGGCAGGTCCGGACGCGCCTTCTTGACCAGGTCACGAAGTTCAAAGCCGTCCATGCCGGGCATCCCGATGTCGGTGATGAGCATGTCCAATCCAGACAGGCCGCTGACCAGCAATGCCCCCGGCGACGAGAAGCTGCGGGCCACATAGCCGGCGGACTCCAAGAGGTCCTCCAGCGACTCGAGCAGTCTTGGGTCATCGTCGACAATCGCAACGACAGGCCTCCGCTTGCTCACCCTCAGCTCCCCCCTGCCCGGCGCGAGTGCGTGATTGGTATTCCCAATCGCTCGGCGATGCGCACTAGGTCGGCGAGCGACGCCGCGATCATCTTCTGCATGACGTTCCTTCTATGAATTTCCAGCGTAACTTCGCTGATCCCCAGTTCAGCGGCGGCCTGCTTATTGAGCAGGCCGCTGACCACCAGCGGCAGCACCTCACGTTCGCGCGGCGTCAGCTCGAGATAACGTTGCTTCAACACACCCAGCTCGGCGCGCTCCGATCGCTGTATCCGATCCTGGGCAATCGCCGCATGGATTGCGGCCATGAGGTCTGCATCGCTGAAGGGCTTGGTCAGGAAATCCACGGCACCGTGCTTGATCGCACGCACGGAGGACGGGATATCGCCATGTCCTGTCAGGAAAACGATCGGCGGATGATCGCCCTCGGCAATCTGCCGCTGCAGATCGAGGCCGTTAATATCCGGCAACTCGATATCGAGAATGAGGCAGGCAGGGACGTCCGGCTTGTCAGCGCGGATATAATCGCCCGCCGATCCGAACGCTGCGGCGCGCAGGCCATGTGCGGCCAGCAGCTCACTGAGCGCCTCGCGGATGCGTTCATCGTCATCTACGATGAAGACAATTTGGCCGTCCGTCGTCATGACGCCGCTTCCATTTCAACCGGCAACGTGAAGATAAACGTCGCTCCACGTGGTTCGTTCTTCTCGACCCATAGACGCCCGCTGTGCGACTCGATGATCGAACGGCAGATCGCCAGTCCCATGCCCATCCCTTGCTCTTTCGTGGTAAAGAACGGTTCGAATATCCGGTCGGGAAACTCGACGCCCCGGCCGCGATCTCTGACTTCGGTCTGGACAACATCCCCGATATGGCGCACGCGGATGCTGATAACTCCGTCATCCGCACCAAAGTCCATCGCCTCCATGCCGTTGCGAATGAGATTGACCAGAACCTGCTGGATCTGGACGCGATCGAACGCGACTAGGGGAATGTCGCTTCCGACATCAACGCTGATGCGAACGCCCCGCCGCATTGCTTCCTCGGTCACGAGGTCGCGGGCCTCTGCGATGACACTGCTGAGCGCCGCATTGGTCCTCGTCTCGGTGGATTGCTTGAACAGCGCGCGGATGCGGCCGACGACGTCCGCCGCCGAATTGGCGTCCCGGATAATGCGCTCGGCCGTAATCTTCGCGCGTTCGACGTTCGGCGGGACGGCGCCCAGCCAACGGTGGCATGCATGGGAATTGGCGACGATCGCGGCCAGCGGCTGATTCACCTCGTGCGCGATCGAAGCGGAAAGCTCGGCGAGACTTGCAGCCTGAGTGGCGTGCGCTAGTTTGTCGGAGGCTTGTCGCAGCGCTTCCCGCGCGCGCATCTCTTCGTCGATGTCGAGGGAAACCCCGTACCATTGCACAACCGCCCCGTCTTCATCACGCCGCGGCTCGACCCTGCACTCCGCCCAGCGATAGCCATCTTTTTCGCGCCAGCGAAACCGCATCGCGGAACCACCGCCTGTTTCGAAACAAGTCAGCAACGTGCGCAGCACCCCGGGAGCATCTTCCGGATGAACCAGTTCTTGCAGCAATTCCTCGATGCGCGGCTCTCCTAGTGTTTCGAAATTGGCGATGACGGCGCGGAAATGGTCCTGGTATCGCTTGTTGAAGTAGACCGGCCCGCCGGTCGGCACCGCGCTCCAAATGCGGACCGGCACAGCGTCGATCATCTGCTGAAGCTGCAATTCGCTCCGCCGCAGCGCCTCTTCGGCTTGCATCTGATCGTCGATGTCGTGACAGAGGCCGTACCACTGCACTATCAGGCCAGCGTGATCGCGCATCGGCTCTGCCCGGCTCGACATCCAGTGATAGACGCCATCGGCGCGGCGCAGGCGATACCTCATGGAGAAGCGCTCGCCGGTAGCAAGGCAGTGACTGAGCGTGTCGCCGAATGCTGCTGCGTCGTCCGGATGGACGGTGGCCGCTATCATCGCCGCCAGCCGGCCGATGCCCTGTTTGTCCAAATCCGTTACGTCAAGGCCGAGAAAGTCGACCATTCGCTTGTTGAAAAAGGTCGGCTCGCCGTCCGGCTTCAGGCGCCAAACGTGGCTCGGAACCATGTCGACAAGCTGCGAGAGCTCCCGCTCCCGGTCGCGCAATGCCTCCTGCGCGCGCACCTCATCGTCGATGTCGATGCTGGCCGTGTACCATTGGACGATCGCTCCACTCTGGTTCCGCAGCGGCTCGGCGCGGCCCTCCCTCCAGCGGTAGACACCGTCAGCGCGACGCAGGCGATATCGTATGGGATAGGGTTCGCCGGTGGCGAGGGAGCGGCTGAGCCATTCTCTCATCCTGGGTCCATCGTCGGGATGGACAGCTGCCGCGACTACGGTCGCCAGGCGGCTCGTGCCCGGCTTGTCCCAGCCCGCGATGTCGTTGAGGCCGATATAGTCTGTCGTGCGCTTGCTGAAGAAGGTTGGTTCGCCGTTGGGCGCCATGCGGGCGATGTGAGCGGGGATCATTTCGACCAGCAACGAGAGTTCTCGCTCCCGCTCCCGCAAGGTCTCCACACTTTGGCGCAAAGTGAGCACCGCCGCCTGATGCTGCCTGGAAATGGCGGCCACGACGAGCGCCGAAAATGCAGAGATGCCCAGAAAAAGCTGCAGCATGATCTGGTTGTGCTTCTGGGACTCGGGATCGCCGGCAAATTGGCTGGCGCCGGATATCGTGAATACCGCCGTGATCAGAGCGAGAACGGTCAATGCTACGGCGGCGCCTCGGAACTCAAAGCGCACCGCGGCCCAAAGAAGAGGCGGCATGATGATGTAGGCGAACGGCAGATAGCCGCTCAAGGAAAGGGCGGCGATCCCAAGAAAGATCAGCCCTAGGACGCAAGCTTCCATCCACCGCGCTGCCGAGAGCTGCGCCTTGCCGCGCCAGTTCTGGAACACGACCAGCGCCAGTGGCGCTACGATCAGGACTCCCGTCGCGTCTCCGATCCACCACAGCGGCCAAGCCGTCGCAAAGCTTTGCGATTGTATGCCAAACCACGCAAGCGCCGCACTTCCGACCGTGGCGCTTGCAACCGGCGCAACTCCAGCGGCCAGTACGACGAATGCGAGGACGTCCCGCAACGTTTCCAGCCGAACTGGGCGCTTGCAGGTCTGGTTCACAAGCCATGCGCCGGTCACCGCTTCAAGAGCGTTGCCGGCAAAGATCAGGAAGGCCGCGGGCAGCGGAGTGTGGAACCACAAGAAGTTGCTGAACAGTTCTGCCACACAGGCCCCCAGCACCCACCACGGCCAGCTATACCTGGAGGCGAAGACAAGCGTAGCGATGAAAAGCCCGCTCGGAGGCCAAATGGAAATCCCTGTTCCAGGTATGATTGCGAGCGACTGGGCGAAGCCGCAGCCCAGGACATAGGCCGTAATAAAAAGCCCCAGATGCGAGAATTGAGGACGGTGCGACCAGACGCGCGACAACCTGCCTCTTTCAAGATCGCTGATCATGTTGCCGCGAATCAGGCCCGGTTCATTCGTCGCGAAAGGTCGGCCACTTCCCGGTCCAGATCGGTCCAACTCATGCGTTAACGCGAGCGTTGCGTTGGAATCGGTCTCGCCAAGTGAGTTGGGCGCTATCGTCATCGGGTGCCCCTGACGGACAAACAAAATCTGGAGATTGTCGGCGCTTCGTGTAGCACTTGTTCTTGATAGCTGGACTGGGCTGACGGACTCACGTCGCCACCCTAATCCCGCCACGCCCCAACCGCACCTCATGGAAATCCATGCATTGCACAGGGCGGCGGCGCCCCTTCACCGAGAGCCGAAAAACCAAGCCTTACTGAGCGCCGCCGGTGGCCGAGGTGTCGCCCGACTTATTGCGCAGCTTTCGCTTCAACCGGGAGGGTGAAGATGAATGTCGCCCCACGCGGCACGCTATTTTCCACCCAAAGGCGGCCGCCGTGAGACTCGATGATCGAACGGGAGATCGCGAGCCCCATGCCCATCCCGTTCCCTTTCGTTGTAAAGAACGGCTCGAATATCTTGTTAGGACGTTCGATACCCGGGCCTCGGTCGCTGACCTCGGTCTGGATCGTGTCCTCTATCCGGTGCACGCGCATCCCAAGAACCTTGTCGCCCGCGGTGGTGTCCATCGCCTCCATGCCGTTGCGAATGAGGTTGACCAGGACCTGCTGGATCTGGACGCGATCGAACGCAACCAGCGGAAGGTTGCTTTCGACGTCGATGTCCATGCGAACGCGACGCCGCATGGCTTCCTCGGCCATAAGGTCACGGGCTTCCGCAACGACGCTGGGGATCGGCGTACTGGTTCTCATTTCAAGCGAAGGTCTGAACAAGGCACGGATGCGGCTGACGACATCCGCCGCCGAGTTGGCGTCGCGGATGATGCGCTCGGCCGTGATCTTCGCGCGCTCGACGTTCGGGGGCTCGGCGGACAGCCAACGGTGGCATGCGTTCGAGTTGGCGACGATGGCGGCCAGCGGCTGGTTCACCTCATGAGCGATGGATGCGGAGAGTTCGGCAAGGCTCGCCGCCTGACTCGCACGCGCAAGTCTCTCTTGTGCCAGTCGAAGCTCCTCTTGTGTCCGCACCTCATTTTCGATGTCGAGGCAGATAACGTTCCATTGCACTATGGCGCCTTCAGCATTGCGCATCGGCGCGGCACGCGTCTCGACCCAGCGATATTCACCATCGAAGCGCCGCAGACGGTGCCGTCGCGCATACGGCTCGCCTGTGGACAGACAATGGGCATATCTTTCTTTGACACCTGTCAGGTCGTCGGGATGAACACCGGCGTCGAGTGTGCCAGCCAGCCGCGACTTTCCCGCTTCGTCCAATTCCTCAAGATTGTATCCGAGGAATTCGCGGAGCTGCTGGCTGCGATATATCGGTTCGCCATCCGGCGCGGCGCAATCGATCATTGCCGGCAGCGTTTCAACGAGCTGCCAGAGAGCGCGTTCTCTCTCGCGCAGCGCCGCTTCGACGCGCAGCTGATCGTCGATGTCGTGCGTAAGACCGTACCACTGGACAATGCGCCCGCCGTGATCCCGCAGCGGCTCCGCGCGGCCCTCCATCCAACGATAAACGCCATCGGCACGGCGCAGGCGATACCTCATGAAGAAACGCTCGCCGGTGGCAAAGCAGCTGTCGAGTGCTTCCTTCAGGCTGGCTGCATCGTCGGGATGGACGACGGTGGCAATGAAGGCCGCCAGCAGGCTCATGTCCGGCTTTTCCGCGTCCGCTATGTCCAGGCCGAGAAAATCTATCAGGCGCTTGTTGAAGAAGGTCGGCTCACCGTTGGGAGACAGCCGCCAGAGGTAGCTCGGAACCATGTTGACGAGTTGCGAGAGCTCTCGTTCCCGGTCGTGCAATGCCGCTTGCGTGGTCACCAGGTCATGGATGTCGACGCTCACACCGTACCATTGGAGAATGCTGCCATCTTCGTCGCGCAGCGGCTCGGCGCGAGTCTCGGTCCAGCGATAGCCGCCGTCGGCCCGCCGTTGGCGATATCTCTGAACGTAAGGCACGCCCGTTGCGAATGAATGGCGGATCGCCTGCCGTGCGGTATCGATATCGTCTGGATGGATGACGCTCAGCGACGGCGAGCCGTCCGGGGCCGTGATGTCATGGAGCGTGGCCCCGGTTACATCGGTGAACCGCTTGTTGACGTAGGATGGCGTCCCTTCCGGTGTCGTACTCCAGATCAAAGCGGGCACGGTGTCGATAAGCTGCTGAAGGCGCCGCTCACTTTTGCGCAACGCCGCCTGCGCGCGCACCTCATCGTCGATGTCGAGAGAAACCCCGTACCACTGCACGACCGTTCCGTCGTCATCGCGCCGCGGCTCGACCCTGCACTCAGCCCAGCGATAGGTGCCGTCTTTTTCGCGCCAGCGAAACCGCATCGCGGAGCCACCGCCAGTTTCGAAACACCTCAGCAACGTGCGCTGCACCTCGGGAGCATCTTCGGGATGAATCACCTCGTGCAGCAACGTTTCGATTCCCGGCTCGCCGAGCGCGTCAAAGTTCGCGATAACGGAGCGGAAATGGTCCTGGTATCGCTTGTTGAAGTAGACCGGCCCGCCGGTCGGCATCACGCTCCAGATACGGACCGGCACGGCGTCGATCATGTGCCGAAGTTGTTGCTCGCTCTGCCGCAACGCCGCTTCGGCGTGCATCTGATCGTCTATATCGTGACAGAGGCCGTACCACTGGACGATGCGGCCGGCGTCATCGCGCATCGGCTCCGCCCGGCTCGACATCCAGCGATAGACGCCATCGGCACGGCGCAGGCGATAGCGCATGGCGAAGCTCGCACCGGTAGCGAAGCAACCACGGAGTGCATCGCCGAATGCTGCCGCGTCGTCCGGATGAACGGCGGCCTGTATCATCGCCGCCAGCCGGCTCATGCCCGGTCGGTCCAGATCCGCTACGTCGAGGCCAAGAAAGTCAACCATGCGCCGATTGAAGAAGATCGGCTCGCCGTCGGGATCGAGCCGCCAGATGTGACTCGGGACCATATCCACGAGCTGCGAGAGTTCCCGCTCCCGGTCGCGCAATGCTGACTCGGCCCGCTTCTGGTCCTCAATGTCTATTGTCGTGCCGTACCATTGAATGATGCGCCCCTGGCTATCGCGAAAAGGTCGTCCTGAGCTTCGAAACCAGCGATAGACGCCATCGGCGCGCCGCAGGCGATGCTCGGTATCGTAGGGATCGCCGGTTTCGAGGCAATGCCGCCATCTGGCGGTTACAGGATCATAATCGTCGGGATGGACGGCTCGACGCCAGCTGAACTCATCGTTGTCTTCGGAGGTGTTGAGACCCTCATGCGTGTTGCCGATGAACGCCAGGGTGTTTGGGCTGACATAGGTGAACCTTCCGATGGCATCGGCTGCCCACGCGTTGCCGGGCATGCTCTCGATGATTTGCAGCGCGAGCGTTGCTTCGGGGTCGATTTCGCCAAGTGAGTTGGACGCGGCTGTCATTGGCTTCTCCTGTCGGACAAAAAAGCCTGGGGACGGTCAGCGCTTGATATAGCACTTGTTTTCAATATCTGGACAGGCGAACTCACCGCCTAAATCCTCGGCTGCATCTCATGGAAATCCATGTATTGCGCGGAGATATCGCCACTACGAGGCCCCTAACGATGGCCTCGCGTGAGGCTAACGCTGTGGAACGCGCAGCCCGGCGGCATCGAAGAGATGCATGCGCTCCGGCGGCAGAGCGAGGTTGATCGGCGGCCCCTGCGTTTCAACGCCCTGCTGCTTGAGAACGGCGATCAGGTTGCTGTCGCCGGCAATGGTGGCGTGGACAACGGTTTCCGGTCCCAACGCCTCGGCCAGCATTACACGCGCTTCCACCGATCCCTTGCTGCCATTCGAAAGTTGGATGTCGTGTGGCCGGATGCCAAGCGTCGCGTCGTCTCCCGGTTTCAGCGCGACCCCATCGGCCGCGATCGAGGCTGAGAGCCCGCCTGGACCTTCGACACGCACCTCGGCGCCGCTTGCCGAACGCACCTTCACCGGCAGCAGGTTCATCCGCGGCGCGCCGATGAAGCCGGCGACGAACAGGTTGGCCGGCGCGTTGTAGAGATCGAGCGGCCGGCCAACCTGTTCGATCCGCCCCGAGCGCATGACCACGATGCGGTCCGCCAGCGTCATCGCCTCGATCTGGTCATGGGTGACGTAGATCATCGTGGTTGCCAGCCGCCGGTGCAGGCCCGCCAGTTCAGCGCGCATGGTGATACGCAGTTCGGCATCGAGGTTGGACAGCGGTTCATCGAGTAGAAAGGCGGTCGGATTGCGCACCACCGCACGGCCGATTGCCACGCGCTGCTTCTGGCCGCCCGACAGTTGACCGGGCCGGCGGTCTAGATAGGGAGCAATTTCCAGCATGCGCGTCGCTTCCGTGATCCGCGCGTCGATCTCGGCTTTGGGCATACGGATGTTTTCGAGGCCAAAGGCGAGGTTCTGGCGCACGCTCATGTGCGGGTAGAGCGCGTAAGACTGGAACACCATTGCCAGACCGCGCTGCGCGGCCGAAACGTTGGTGACGTCGACCCCGTCGATCTCGATCTTGCCGTCGGTCGGTCGATCGAGCCCGGCAATCAGCCGCAGCAACGTGGACTTGCCGCAACCCGACGGGCCGACGAGGACCAGCATCTCGCCGTCACCGACGTCGAGGTTGATGCCGTGCAAGATCTTCATCTTGCCGTAAGCGCGATCGATGTTGGTCAGCGTTATCCGTCCCATGACATCCTCACTTCAGCCCGGTGCCGGCAATGCCGGAAGTGATGTAACGCTGCAGGAAGACGAAGACGAGGACGACGGGGATCATCGTCACCACGGTCATCGCCAGGATGTAGTGCCACTGCACGTTTAGCTGGCCGGCATAGGTATTGAGGCCGACCTGGAGTGTGTAGAGTTCCTTGCGCGACAGCACCACCAGCGGCCACAGAAAGTCGTTCCAGCGCCAGACGACCGAGAAGATCGCCAGCACGGCGAGCGCCGGTGCTGCAAGCGGCAATACGATGCGCCAGTAGATCTGCCATTCGGAAGCGTTGTCCATGCGCGCCGCATCGAGCAGCTCGTCGGGGATGGTCAGCATATATTGGCGCAGCAGGAAGACGCCGGTTGGCGTCGCCACGGTCGGCAAGATCACGCCCCACAGCGAATCGAGCAGCCCAACGGCACCCACCACCGAATAGAGCGGCACCAGGATGACCGACAGCGGCACCATCAGCGTACCGACGATAACAAGCATCGTCAGATCGCGACCGCGGAACTTGTATTTCGACAAGGCGAAGGCGGCCATCGAATTGGTGAGCAGCGTGATCAGCGTCGCCATTGCCGTCACAAAAACCGAATTGCGCAGATAGCGCAGGAAGTCGAAATGGACGAAGGGCTCGGTGTAGTTCTCCGTCGCGAAGCCGATTTCGCGCACCGCCTGCCGGTCGGCGATGTTGATCTTGACGACATCCTTCGGCGCCTGCGGGTCCACCATCTGCGCCATGATGCCGATGCGCCGCACCTCGGCCAGCACCTTGCTCGAACCATCCGGCAGCTTCACCCTGTAGAGGGCCAGCGGCTTGTCGTAGCCTTCGACCGTCGCCTGTTGGCTGACATAAGGCATTATGGTCGGGGGGAACTCGGCGAGCTGTGCCGGCGTCTTGAACGACGAACCCACCAGCCAGACGGCCGGGCCGAACATGATGACAACACCGCCGAGCAGCCACAGCCAGCTCACGATATCCGTCCAGTGCCAGCCGCGACCGCCGCGCCGGCGGGTCAGGAATGTCACGACCCGGCTCATTCGCGGGCTCCTTTCCGCACACCCCGGCGTCCGACCTGCAGCTGAACCAAGGTGAGCACGACCAGCACCAACCCCATCAGGATCGAAGCCGCCGAAGCCAGCCCCGGATTGCGCAACAGGGAGGCGAAGCCGATCTCATAGATGTACTGCGTGATATAGAGGGTCGAGGTTCCCGGCCCTCCACCCGTCAGCACATAGACTTCGTCGAAGATCTGCGCGGCGCGGATCAGCGTCAGTACGATGACGACAAGCAGATTCGGCATCAGCAGCGGCAGCGTGATGCGCCAGAACACCCGCGCCGGCTTCGTGCCGTCCATCTCGGCCGCTTCGTAAAGGTCGCGCGGGATCGCCTGCAATCCGGCAAGCAGGATGAGCGTGTAAAAGCCCATATGTGCCCAGACCGAAACGCTGACGGCGGCGGTGAAAGCCCAGAAACGGTCCGTCAGCCAGTTGTGCGGCTCGCCGCCCAGATCATGGACGATCAGGTTGAGCAGGCCTTGGCGCTGCAGGATCCAACGCCAGATCAGGCCGGTGACGACAGGCGACAACAGCACCGGAAAGAAGAACACCGCGCGCCAGAAGCTGCGCCCGACGATCTCGCGGTTGAGGATCAGCGCTGTCGCCATCGACACGGCCGTCATCAGCGCCACCTGCACGACGACGAACAGGCCCGTATTGTGCACGGCCTTCCAGAAGAGATCCTCGTGGCAAGTGGCAGTGTCCAGGTAGTTGCCGCAATCGAGCAGGCGGCGGTATTGCTCGAGCCCCACATAGGTTCGGTCCTGCAGGAAGTAGGCCGTTCCCGACGTGGCCGAATAGAAGAAGTTGATGATCATCGGCACCAGGACGAAAATGCCGAAGATCGCCATGTTTGGGGCGAGGAAGAACGCGGCCATGCCACCGGTGCCCGTCGCGCGCTGCCAGAACTTCAGCGGCACGTTGACGATCGATGCCAGCCAGACGACCGGCGCCGCGAGCGCGGCGCCAGTCCATGCCTTCAGTGTCGCGGCAGCGGTCACTTCGCCTCGGCAACCTTGTCGGCGATATCCTGGTCGATCCTGCCCCAGGCATCGTCGAGGCTGAGTTCGCCGGCCATCACTTGGCTGACGCGCGTCACCAGCGCGGCGAAGTAAGCGTTGGCCCACTTCCACGGCGGCAGCGCATCGGCCGCCGGCAGGGTTTCACCCGCCGCCTTGACGAACTTGTCGAGCGCCGGACCGACGTTCTTGTCGGCCGAGACCCATTTCAGCCCGCCCTTGTCTACGACGCCCTTGTGCGCGGGCAGAAACAGCGTGCGCTCGCTGAATTCTTTCACCACGTCTTCACGGGCCAGATAATCCATGACCTTGGCGACGTCCTTGGGATTCTTGGTGTATTTGATGGCGACCAGCGCCGCGCCGCCCTTCACGCCCGAACATCCTGCGGTACCGCAGGGCGAGCCGGTTGCCACCCAGTCGAAACTATCGCCGATCTTGGTCGACAGATTGGCGACCTGCCAGCTGCCCGAATAGTAGAATGGGATCTGGGCGTTGATGAAGTCGTCGGCGGCCGCGCGATAGGTCGAGCCTGCCGCCGACACCCAGGTATCCTTCAGCATCAGGCCCTTGGCGGTCCAGTCGACGAGCTTGCCGACGAACGCCTTGGTGCCGTCGTCCACTTTCGCCGGCATGCCATCGGGGCCGATATAGTTCGCTCCGAAGGAGACATTCGGACCCGAAATGCGGTGACCGGAACGGTCGATGGCGAAGGCAGCCGGAAGCTGCTGGCTCTTCGCCACCTCGGCGGCGGCGGCGATCCAGTCGTCCCAGGTCGCCTTGTCACCGGGCAGCGGCACGCCGGCCTGTTCGAACAACGTCTTGTTGGCGAAGCCGCCAGTGAGCGTGAGCTGGGTCATGAAACCCGGGATGGCGTTGGAGCCATCGGGGCGCATCCAGTCCAGCGTGTCAGCGAAATTGGCCTCCCAATATTTCGGATCGGCCACCAGGGGCCTGAGATCGAGCCAGTGCTGGGCAAGCTCCTTGACGTTCGTGACGCGGGCGATGTCCGGCCCCTGGCCGGCTTCGAGCTGGATGGGCAGCTGCTCCTGGATCACCTTGTAGGCGACGTTGTCGAGCGTGACGTGGATGTCGGGATTGTCCTTCATGAAGCGGTTCAGAATGTCCTGGATGACATCGCCCTCGACACCGTCCGAATACCACATGATGCGCACGTCGCCGGCAAACGCGCTGGTCGATGCGAGCAGGCTGACCGATAGCGCGGCCAGCAAAGTGTGGGTCTTATTCATGCTTCGTCTCCTCCTTTACCAGGGCGGCGCCCCGATGGTTCAAGCCGCCACGCCCTCTCCTCTTGAGCGTCGCAGCCGATTTCCTCCCTACTCTCTTTGCTTCATGCGCATCGCCTCGCCGCGCACGGTCCAATTGGCCGGATCGAGTGTACGTCCCGCAGCCACAATCCTTGCGTCGGCGAGGAAATGCACCGTGCCGTACTCCGGATCCTCGACGGTCAACTCGCCGTCGGGACCCGACCGCACCGACAGGCCGGCAAAGGCGCCCGCCCAGGCGTCGAGCGCCGGCAGATTGGCATTCCGGTCACCGAGGCGGACGATCCATGTCGTCCTGCGTCCCGCCGCCCGCAACTCGTTGCCGGCGGTCGGGCCGGCCACGACCTGCGTGAGCGGAACATCCGTCTTCAGCATAACGAATGCGTCGCTAGATTGCGCGAGCGCCCGATCGCCACCCACTCGCACGGCATCGAAGGCACTTGCGGGGAACCAGGCGTGTGTAAAGTCGGGCTGTTCATCCGAGCAGGAGAAGCTGACTATGGCGAGGTCGCGGTATTGGTGAAGCCGGGGCAAAGTGCCTGAGCCGCCCCAATATGATGGTCTGCCATATCCCGACTGCAGCACTTCGCCGGGGTGGTTGATCCAGATCTGCGCATCCGGATTCTTGCCCAGCCGGGCGTGAATGACGGTTTCCTGATAGCCCCATTGGTTCCAGCGGTAGCCAGCGGCGCTGCCCATCGCATGGTTGCGCGTCTTATAGTGGTAGAGCCGCGCGAAGCGGTCTTGTCCCTGCGCGAAAGTCCATTCCCACGCCGTATCGTCGGTGAGGGAAGCAATTGCAGCCAACCCATCCGGAACGCTCAAATCGTGATCCCGCAGACAGAGTGCCAGCTGCGGCAGCGCGTGAAAGCGCATGCCGTAATTGCCCTTGCCCCAAAGCATGCGGCAGATGCCGGACAATTCCAGGGAACGCGCGGCGCGCAGCGTGTGCTCATAGGAGCGGCCCTGCGCCCCGGTGAGGATGCCGCGGTGCGCCGAGCGCGCGACGATTTCAAGCAGGCGTATGATTGCCCTGCCGGCCCGTTCGGCGATGTCCTTGTCAGGGGCCAGCGCGTAGAGCGCGCACAGGCCCTTGAGGTCGATCGGGAAATAAGGCGCCGAGTTGAACTCGGCCATCTCCCATGCCTCGAAATGGTCGAGCCAGGCGCGTACACGCGCGGCTCCAGCCGCGGACTGTTCGCGGCCAAGGCGGCCCGACCGCACGAACCGCACATCAGGCAACAGGCCCCCAGCAATATAGGCGGCGGTGTGGAAGAGCAGCGCGTGGTTCTCGGAGAAGTACCACTGTACATCATTGCCGGGCTCGTCCATCCAGTAGCGATAGCCGAGGATGGCGTTGTCGACGCGCGCACGCAGGCTCGCTTCCAGCCGATCGCCATAGGCCGTGCGGCACCACAGCAGCGGCACCAGGATGAAGTCGGCGCAATCGTGACAATCCTCGATCGCCGGCAGCGTGCCGGCGATCATGGCGTCGGTCTCGGCGCCCTGCTGTCCGATCGCCAGGCGCGCCAGCGCGCGCACCGTATCGGCCTCCGCGTGACCGGCGACCTCGCGCAGGGCTTCATCGATACGCGCGGTAAGCGTTTCCGGCGCATCGCCCTGACGGCGCGCGTGGCATATCTCGACGCCGAAAACACGCGATACGGCATGGTCGGCGACCTTCAGCGTCACCTTGAAATGACGAAAGTCGGCCGGCAGCTGCTCGGTATCGGCGATCGGCAGCCGCGCCTTGCCCGCCGGCAGATCGAAGGCGAAGCGCACCGGCGCCTCGATCGACATGAAATCGCCCTCGATCTCGACCTCGACTTGCGCGTCGCGCGGCAGGGCCACGCCGGTGACCAGAGCCACCTCGCCGCCGTCATAGGCGGGACGCTCGAAATGCATGTCGTCGAGGGCTGCTTCCATCGCATCGGCAACGCCGCTCTCGACTTCGATCGGCAGTGCCACCGAAGCAGCCGGACCGGATAGATAGTCGAGCTGGAAATAGTAGCGGGCGTCGCGCTCGGCGAGATCGTCGAACCACACGCGAATGTCGTTACGGCCGGCCTTCAGCACTATCTTGAAATGCTCGGCACTTTCCAGATTGCGGCCGTAGGGCGCCATCCAGCCGGCTTCCCCACCGTTGGCAAAGAGTATGGCGCCGCCGCATGTGCGCAGCCGCACCAGCGCCTCGCCAGTCGAGGCCGCCTCGATGGTGGTCTCGGCCCAGGTGCCAAGCACCGTCGGCCGAAACCAGAAGCCCGACAGGTCGATGCGCGGTGAGGCGAAGGGCAGCCAGGCGCGCTCGGCGCCGAATTCGGCGCTGACCTGTGGTCGCTTGCCGCGTCGTTCCGCTGCGAACTGCGTGCGGCACGGATATTCATGCGGAATGAAATTCTTGTGCTTGGTCAGAAAGAAGAAGGGATCCATCTCGCCTTGCATGGGCTGGTCGGCCACGTCGTAGCGCTGCTCGGCGATGGACCCGAGCCGCCAATAGACGATAGGCTGCCCGGCCGTGAGCGGCCGGCGCAGCGTAAAGTCCGTCCGAACGCCTTGCGCGGCCTCGCTCATCGCAAATCCTTCACGGCAACTGGATCGACATCGGTATAGGCCTGGTTCTCGCCGGTCATGCCCCAGACGAAAGCATAGGGGCCGGTGCCGGCACCCATATGGATAGACCAGGCAGGCGACAGGACGACGTCGCCGTCAGCGACCATCAGGTGGCGCGTCTCGGCGGGCCGGCCCATCAGATGGACCACACGGTCGGCCTCGCCGAGGTCGAAATAGCAATAAGCTTCCATGCGCCGCTCATGCAGATGCGGCGGCATGGTGTTCCACACACTGCCCGGCGCGAGGTCGGTGATCCCCATCAGCAAGAGGCAGGACGGGGCCACTTCGGGATGGATGTACATACGCAGCGTGCGCCTGTTCGCACGAGCCTCGTCGCCGAGCACAAGCGGCTTGGCTTCGCTGCTGACGATAAGCCGATGCGCAATATCGGCGCCGGCCGGAACCGAGTTCATGTAGAAGCGTGCCGGCCTCTCAGGATCGTCGCTCTCCAGCGTCACCTCACGCGCTCCGCGTCCGACATAGACGATGTCGCGGTTAGCCACGTGAAAGCGCCGGCCGTCCACCGCGACCGCGCCATTGCCGCCGAGATTGGCGATACCCATCTCGCGCGCGTCAAAGAAGAGCGGGGTGCCGACTTCGGCCCCGTTGCCGAATGCCAGCGGGTTGGCCAGCGGCACCGCGCCACCGACGATCATGCGGTCGACGTGGGTGTAGACGAATTCGATCGCGCCGGGCCGGAACAACCCGTCGACGAGGAACTCGGCCCTCAGCCGGTCCGTGTCCATGCCGGCAATATCGGCCGGCGACACGCCATAGAGCGTCCGCATCATGCCGCCTCCACCTTCGACTGCAGATGCCGCGCCCCTTCGGTCAGGCACAGAATGGCCAGCGCCTGCCCGTAGCCCGTCGGATGGATGGGTATATCGCGATAGAACTGCAAGTCGGCGCCCATGCGTGTGCCATAGGACACGTTCGCAACCACACCTTTGTCATCAATGTTGGCCACCACGGCTTCCAAGGCGCGGAGCCCGGCGGCACGACACTCTGTCGAGCCGATTCCAAGCCGCGCGGCTTTCATCAAGCCGTAGCCGAAGCCGGCCGTGGCAGAAATCTCCTCGTAAGACGTCGGGTCGTCGAGCAGAGTATGCCAGGCGCCCGAACCCGCCTGCACCTCGAGCAGGGCGTTGATCTGCGTCTCCAGCACGCCGAGCAGATAGGCCCGAACCGAAGGCGCAATTTCGGCGAACTCCACCAGTTCCAGGATACCGACGGTAATCCAGGCATTGCCTCTCGCCCAAAGCGCGCGTGCGAAATTGTGCCGGCCCGCGAACGTCCAGCCGTGGAACCACAGCCCTGATGCCGGATCGGCAAGATAACGGGCGTGAACCAGGAATTGCCGTTCCGCTTCCTCGACGAAGCGGCGCTGGCCGGCAGCCTGGCCGTAGGATGCGAGGAACAGCGCCACCATGAACAGCGTGTCGTCCCACAATTCGTCGTCGTTGACCCGGTCCGAAACATCATGCTGGAAACCGCCTTCGGGCGTCCGCGGCAAGGCGATGACTACCTGCTCGGCCCATTCGCGCAGGACCGGCTCGAAGCGCGGCTGGCGCCGGCGTCGCCACAATTCGCTTAGCGCCAGCAGAGGCGCGGTGGTGTTGACGTTCATCGCCGGGAGACCGGCAGCGATGCGTCGATCGTACCAGGCCTCGATCGTCTGCAGCAGCCGATCGTCGCCGGTCTGCGCCCACAGCCGAACCAGCCCGTAGAGCCCCACGCCTTGCGGCCATTCCCAGCTGTCGAAGCTGACATAGTCGCCCGGCGTGCCGTCGAGATTCGGCTCATGGAACCGCCCGTCATGACGCAAGTCGGTCATGCCCGCCACGAGGCTGGCAAGCGCGGAATTCAGGCGTTCGGCCGATAGCGGCATCACTCCTCCCGTTTCCCCCGCTTCATCAGAACTGTTTCACAGCTATTTTTCTTGCGCAATCTGAAAATTTTTTGCATTAATCGGATAACTTTGCTGGAGATGACGGAGCGGATGAATATCCAGGGCAAGCGTGGCCGCCCCAGCCGCCGCATTCGACTTGAGGAGATCGCGGCGCGTTGCGGCGTGTCGGTCAGCACCGCCTCCCGTGCGCTGAGCGGTGTCGGCGGCGTGAGGGATGAGCTTCGCACCAGGATCATCGAAATAGCGAAGTCGATGAACTACGCCATTCCCGCCTCGGTTGCCGGGCGCAAGGTCATCCTGGCCGCAAGCAGCGTGGCAATGGTGGACAGTGCCCGCAATCAGTTCACCTACCATGTCCTTGATGGACTGAACGAGCGTGCCCGGTTGCTGGGCGTCGAACTGGTGACCCGGCCGGTTTCGGCGCCCGAGGACGAAATCGCGCTGCTGCGTGAATCCGAGCGCGACGACAGCGTCGCCGGTTGCCTGTTTCTGACGCTGGACGATGACGATGTGCTGACGCTGACAGCCGGCTTCGCTAAGCCGATCGTGCTCGTCAACGGCGACGATCCCTCGATGCGCCATTCGAGCGTGACGCCCTGCAATCGCTCTGGCGCCATGCTTGCCGCGCAGCATCTGATCGGCCTTGGCCACCGCCGCATCCTGTTCCTGATGCGGCGTGGCCGGCGCACAATCGAGCGGCGCTATGAAGGTTGGCGCGACGCGCTGATCACGGCCGGCATTGCCGGCTTCGACGACTTCGTGGTCGAGGTGCAGGACTGGCTGCCGGAACTTGCGAACAGAGCCGTGACCGAGCGCATCGCGGCCCGCGGCCTCGATTTCACCGCCGTGCTGACGGCCGGCGACAGCCTGGCGTTTGGTGCCATCGCCGGCCTCCAGGAGGCCGGATATTCGGTGCCTGGCGATGTATCCGTGGTCGGTATGGACGACTTGCCGCTCGCTGCCTTCTGCAACCCGCCGCTGACGGCGATGCACATTCCCATGCGCGAGATCGGATCGGCAGCACTTAGCCTGCTGCTCGACGACATGGCCCATTCGGGGTCGCCGCCGCGCCGCGTCGAGCTTGCCTGCAATCTCGTGGTGCGCCAGTCGACGGCACCAGCCCGGAGCGGCGCCGGCGGTCATCAACTGGCCTCTTGAGCGCGCGACTTGCCGCCAGCAAAGAGCAGCGGCAAACCCTCTTGCGTCTCCAGTTCAAGGACACGTCCAAGCAGGATCATATGGTCGCCAGCCGGGAAACGGTCGGCGACGCTGCATTCGAACCGCGCCAGCGCGCGCGGCAGCAATGGCACGCCGTGCTCGCTCCACGACAGGTCAAGATCGGCAAAGTCCGTGCCCGACTTCGAAAAACGCCAGCACAGATCGATTTGATCTTCCGCCAGCACGTGAATGGCGTAGTGCGCGGAATTAGCGAACGCTTCGAACCGGCGCGAGTGGCGGCCGATCGACCAGAGCACCAGCGGCGGGTCGAGCGACACGGATGAAAAGCTGTTGGCAGTGATTGCGACCGGACCGTCGGCCGTGCCGGTGGTGACGACCGTGACGCCGGTGGCGAAGCGCCCGAAGGCATTGCGCAAAAGGCGTGGATCGCACACGACATGCTCCATCAGCGGCGCTCCCCCGTTCCCAGTGGTGTCGCCGGGATCCGTTCCGGCACCCGGCCATAGGCGTGCGGGAGCGAGCATGTCTTGAGCTGGGGCAGCACCTTGGTGCCGAAATGGCGCGCCTCGTCGAGATGCGGGTAGCCGGAAAAGATGAAGGCGCGGATCCCCATCTTCATATACGCCTCGATTTCCGACAGAACCTGATCGGTCGAGCCCACCAACGCCGCGCCGCAGCCGGAGCGCGCTCGCCCGACGCCCGTCCACAGATGCGGCTCGACATAGCCTTCGGCATCGGCGATCTGGCGGTTCCTGGCCTGGTGCGATACGCCGAGCGATCGGGCGTCGAGCGCGCGCTCGCGGATCGCCCTGCCCTGCTCGTCGTCCAGCTTCGAAACCAGCTCCCGGGCATATTCCTTTGCCTCGGCCTCGGTGTCGCGCACGATCATGTGGACGCGCAGGCCGTAGTCGAGCGTCCGCCCATGGCGCTCGGCGCGTTCGTGGACGGCTTTCATGCGGCCGGCAAGTTCCACCCTGGTTTCAGGCCACATCAGGTAGACGTCGCACTGTTCGGCGCAAAGCTCGAGTGCGTCGGGCGAATAACCGCCGAAATAGAGCAGCGGACCGCCATTTTGCTGATAGGGCTTCGCCGGTGCCGTCGAGAGCCCCTTGAAACGATAGACCTCGCCCTCGAAATCGATGCTGTCCCTGGTCCAGGCCTGGCGCAGTATCTGCACCACCTCGCGGGAACGCTGATAGCGGTAGGCGCTGTCGGCCGTCTCGCCCGGAAAGTCCGACGAAATGATGTTTACCGTCAGCCGGCCTTCCAGCATGTGATCCAGCGTCGCAATCGTGCGCGCCAGCATGATTGGCTGCATCTCGCCGCAGCGCACAGCGGCGAGCAGATTGATCTTCGAGGTGATCGGCGCGCAACCGGCTACGAAGCTCAGCGTGTCCTGGCCGACCTGATAGGACGACGGACACAAGATGTTGCGGAAACCGAGTTCCTCGGACGTCTTCACGATCTCGGAGCAATGCGCCCAGCTCGAGCGCAGCGCGCCGTCCGACACACCGAGATAGCGATAGTCGTCCGAGCAGAGTGCGGCGAACCACGAGACTTCGGCTGCATCGAGATCCGGCGAGGTGATTGGGACGATGCTCATTGCCACTCTTCAGAATAGACGTCCGGGCCACTCTTCAATGACCTCCGGAGCTGCGAATAGGGCTTGCGTAGCATTCGTTTTGGTGTAGATCAATACTGTATCAATTTGGAGCCAAACCCGAAACCGGGATGCGATTGGAACACCGGATGCATTTGACAAGGGCGGACCCCGGCCACCGATCCAGCCAGATGCGCGGCCCCCTGCCTGTGCACTTGCAGACCAGCGAAATGCTGATCCGCGAAATCGCGGCCGGACGGCTAGCCGACGGGGCGCGGCTGCCGCCCGAGCGCGCGATGGCCGCGAGCCTCGGGATTGCCGTCGGCACGCTCAGGCGGGCGCTGGCAGATTTGACCGAAAAGGGCCTTCTCGACCGCATCCAGGGCTCGGGTAACTATGTGCGGGCGCGCGGCGACTTGCTCGGGATCTATGCTTTCTTTCGCCTGGAGCGTATCGGTGGCGGCGGCTTGCCGAGCGCCGACGTGCTATCCGTCGAGCGACTGCCCAAGCCAGCCGACCTGCCGCAATTCGGCAGCGCCGGCGAAGCCCATCGTATACGCCGGCTGCGGCGGCTCGACGGAGAGCCTGCCGCGGTCGAGGAGATCTGGCTGGACGTCAGCCGTGCCGAGAAGCTCAAGCGCGAGGACCTGTCTGAATCCCTCTATCTCCACTACCGGCTCGCGCTCGGCTTTTCGATCGTTCGCGCCGAAGACCATGTCGCCGTCGCGCCTGTGCCGGACTGGGCCCCGCTCGAGTTCAGGCCACCGCCGGGGACGGTCGTGGGTTTCATAGAACGTATCGCCTGGGCTGGCGACGGCGCCAGCGCGGAATATTCCCGCAGCTGGTTCGATCCGGGCGCGGCGCGGTACGTCACACGTTTCAGATAGGCCGGAGCAAGACGCAGCGTGACCAGATCATCGATCGGCTACGGCATCATCGGCTGCGGCATGATGGGCCGCGAGCATATCCGCAACATCGCTCTGTTGCCCGACGCGCATGTGGCCGCGATCTTCGAGCCGGACCCCGGCATGTTGGCGGCGTCGCTGACGACGGCGTCGGGCGCGCGATCGGCGGCATCGATCGCCGAGCTGCTGGCGATGGACGAGGTAAACTGCATCTTGATTGCCAGCCCCAACCACCATCACCTCAGTCAGATGGAGGAGATCGCCGCACTTCGACCACTGCCGGTGCTGGTGGAAAAGCCGCTCTTCACCGCGGCCGCCGACGAGGGGCGGATCGCGGCGTTGAAAGCTCGGCTTCCGCTCGTCTGGGTGGCCATGGAATACCGCTATATGCCGCCCGTCGCCGCATTCGTCGAGCAGGCGCGCCACGCCACCGGCGGCATCCGCATGCTGACGGTCCGCGAGCACCGCTTCCCGTTTCTGGCCAAAGTCGGCGACTGGAACCGCTTCAACCGCAACACCGGCGGCACGTTCGTCGAGAAATGCTGCCACTTCTTCGACCTGATGCGGCTGATCCTCGAATCCGACCCCGTCCGCGTGATGGCGAGCGCTGGACAGGCCGTAAACCATCTCGACGAACGCTATGGCGGTGAGAGGCCGGATATCCTTGACCATGGCTATGTGCTGGTTGATTTCGCGAGCGGCGCGCGCGCCATGCTGGAACTGTGCATGTTTGCCGAGGGCAGCCGCTACCAGGAGGAACTCTGCGCTGTCGGTGGCGACGGAAAGATCGAATGTCTGGTGCCCGGACCAGGCCGTTTCTGGCCGACCCACCTTGGCCCTGCGCCAGTGCCCCAGTTGATCGTCAGTCCGCGCATTCCGCCTGGACCACGACTGCTGGAGATTCCCGTTGACGCCCGGCTGCTCGAGGCAGGCGACCATAACGGTTCGACCTTTTTCGAGCACGCTCGCTTCACCGCTGCGGTGCGCGGACAAGGCAAAGTGGAAGTGACTTTGCGAGACGGCTGGTGGGCCGTCGTCATGGGCCTCGCCGCCGAGAGATCGGCCCGCGAAGGCCGCGCCATCGAACTCGCCGGTGAATTCGCATTGCCGACCTAAGGCTAACCACGCATTCACCGGACCACCGAGTCAGATGCGCCGACCGGTTGCTGCGTCGAACAGATGCGCACATGCACGGTCGATTTCGATCCGCACCCCTTCGCCTTGCTTGAGCGCAAGCCTTTCTCGGAAGAGGCAGGAGATTTCTTCACCGGAGCAGTCGACCCTGGCGAAGATTTCCGAGCCGGTCGCCTCGAGAAGCGTGATCGTGCCCGGCACGCCCTGCCCGGTCGCCCGGATATGTTCCGGTCGAATGCCGTAGACGAGTTCGCGTCCTGCGGCATCCGCCGGCTGGGCGCCTTCCGGCAACGGCAGGATCAACCCGCCGGCGCTGCGGAACACGCCCTCCTCGATGCGGCCGGCAATGAAGTTCATGGCGGGCGAGCCGATGAAACCGGCAACGAAGAGGTTGGCCGGATGGTCGTAGAGGTCCAGCGGCGCGCCGATCTGCTCGACCAGGCCGTCATGCAGCACGACGATCTTGTCGGCCATGGTCATGGCCTCGATCTGGTCGTGCGTGACATAGATCGTCGTAGTACCCAGCCGCTGGTGCAGGGCCTTGATCTCGCCGCGCATCTGGACGCGCAATTTGGCATCGAGGTTGGAGAGCGGCTCGTCGAACAGGAAGACCTGTGGGTCGCGTACGATCGCGCGGCCCATGGCAACGCGCTGACGCTGGCCGCCAGAAAGCTGGCGCGGATAGCGGTCAAGCAACTTTTCCAGGCCAAGAATGCCGGCTGCTTTCCGGACCCGGCCAGCGGTGTCGGTCGGATCGGCTTTCTTGATCTTGAGGGCAAAGCCCATATTGTCGGCAACAGTCATATGCGGATAGAGCGCATAATTCTGGAACACCATGGCGATGTTCCGGTCCCGCGCGCGCAGATTGTTGACCATACGTTCGCCGATGGCGATCTTTCCGCCGGAGATCGTTTCAAGGCCTGCGATCATGCGCAGCAGCGTCGATTTTCCGCATCCCGACGGACCGACCAGGATGACGAATTCGCCGTCGGCGATGTCGACGCTGACGTCGTGAATGATCTTGGTGGCCCCGAAGGCCTTCTGCACGTTGTTGATTGTTACCGATGCCATTGGATCTTTCCTGGAAAAGAGTGATGTCGGGACGCGCGCTCAGCCGCCCTTGACGGCGCCGGCGGTCAGCCCCGCGACGATCTGCCTTTGCGCGAACATGGTCAGGATCAGCACCGGCAGCGTCACCACCAGCGCCGCCGCGGCGAGCGGCCCCCAGCTGACCTGCTCGTAGGACAGCATGTTGTAGACGGCGACCGGGAGTGTGCGCGTCTCACGGCTGGCGAGCACCACGCCGAAAACGAAATTGTTCCACGAGAAGATAACGGACAGGATGAAGGCGACGACGATGCCCGGCTTGGCGATGGGCAGGGCAACCAGCCGGAAAACCTGCCAGGAGCTGGCGCCGTCCATGTTGGCCGCCTCCTCCAGTTCCATCGGCGTGGTCTCGAAATAGCCGATCATCACCCAGACCACGATCGGCACCGTCACCACCAGATGGATGATGATCTGCGGCCAGAGCGTGCCGAGGATCCCGATCCATTGGAACAGCAGAAACAGCGGGATGAGATAGGATAGTCCGGGCGTCATGCGGGCGATCATGATGACGACCGCCGATCGTTCAGCCTTGAGCCGTGCGATGCCATACCCGGCCGGTACGCCGATCAACAGCGCCAGCAAGGTCGCCGTGCCGGTGACCAGAACCGAATTCCAGAGATACAGCAGGAAATTGTTCTCCTCGAACACTTTCACATAGTTCGACCAGGCGAAACGTTCGGGGATCAGGATCGGCGGATAGGCACCGTTATCGATTTCGAATTTCAGCGACAATGAGATCATCCAGAGGAAGAACAGGATCGCCGGCGAGACGAAAACCAGGGCAGCGAAAAACAGACCGATCTGGTTGAGCAGCCGTGAACTCATCTATTTGCCCTCCGTATCGATCCACTGCGAGCGTTGGCGCAGCATAAGCAGGACGAAGGACAGGGCCACGATGACGACGAAGAACACCACGGCCATGGCCGAACCGTAGCCGATATCGTAGTAGGAGAAGGCGGTGTTGTAGAGATAGATGTTGATGGTTTCCGACGCCGTGCCCGGCCCGCCCTGGGTCATCGCGTAGATAATGTCGAAGCTCTTCAAAGCATCGATGGTGCGGATGATGACGGCAATCATCAGGAACGGCGCGATCATCGGCAGAGTGAGATAGCGGAATTGCTGCCAGGCATTGGCGCCGTCGATCTCGGCGCTTTCGAAGGGCTCGCGCGGCACCGAGGCCAGCCCGCCAAGCACGATCAGCATGACCAGCGGCGTCCACTGCCAGGTCTCGACCGCAACCAGCGACGGGATGACCGTGTTGGCGTTGAATATCCATTCCTGAGCCGGGATGCCGACCAGCGACAGCAGGTAGTTGAGCACGCCAAGCTGAGGATGGAACATCATGGTCCAAACCAGTGCCACGGCAACGGGTGTCGCCATCATCGGCATGACGAAGACGCCGCGCAGCAAGCCGCGCAGCGGAAACCTGGCGTCGAAAATCAGGGCGGCCAGAGTGCCCAGCAGCATCGGCGCTGCAACCGAGAGGAAGGTGTAGGTCAACGTATGAACAAGGGATTCCCAGAAACGTGGGTCGCTGGCCAGGCGGAGATAGTTTTCCATCCCGGCAAAGCTCCGCGACTGGCCGAGCGTCCAGCGGTTGACGCTCATCCACAGGGTGAAAGCCCAGGGGAAGACGATGACGGCGCCGACGACGACGAGTGCGGGGACAACGAAAGGCCAATAGTTGGGAGCCAGCCAGATGGTCTGGCTCCCGTCGATAACCGGCATCGTCACCCCGGTCTGTTCTGGGGTGGTGGCCGACATCAGCCCTGCTCGCTTCTGTCGAGAACCGGCTGGAACTGTTCGGTGGCCTTCTTCAGCTCCGCGGCGGGATCGGCGCCGGCAATCATGTTGGTCAGCGCCACGCCATAGATGTCGCGGAATTCGGTGACGGGGATGATGACCGGCAGCGCCAGCCGGCTGATATTGCCCGAGCCGACCACGGCATCGAGCCAGCTTGCCGGCATGGTGACGCCTTCGCGCACCTTGGGATCCTCCAGCACGGATTTGCGGAACGGAACGCCAGCGCCGGCCTGCAACAGCCGCGCGCCCATGGCTGGCGATACCGCCCACTGGCAGAACAGATAGGCAGCTTCCTTCTTCTCGCTGGCGGCGGTAACGCCAATCCCGTCGCCGAAGGTGCCCGAGGCATGCGCCTTGGGACCCTTGGGCATGACGCCATAACCGACTTTGCCGACCACCCGCGACTTTTCCGGGTTTTCCATCGGCGGGGCAAAACCCACACCGTCGAACCACATGCCGATCTTTCCCTGCAGGAAGGCAGACTGAGCTTCGGCCCAATTAAATCCCGTGACGCCCGGAGGGGCGGACTTGGTCATCAATCTTTGATAGAGCGCGGCAGCCTCGACCGCCTCGGGAGCCTCGGTGCGCAGCTTGCCCTTGTCATCGAGCGGCGTCATGTCGTAGCCGAGCATCAGCGACGTCCACACCGGCGTGTTTGCGTTCTTGAGCCCGCGGGCGACGAAGCCGTATGTATTGGTCGAGGGGTCGGTCAGCGCTTCGGCGGCGGCCACCAGTTGCTCGAAGGTCTCGGGGTATTTGAGGCCCTTGGCCTCGAACAGCTCCTTGTTCCAGTAGAGGATCCAGTAGTCCACCGAGAAGGGTAGCGAGCGCAGCACGCCCTGGCCGTCCTTGGCAAACAGCATGCCGGCTTCGGCGAAGTCGCTTTCGACCAGCGCCGGATCGGTGAGCGACGGGTCGGCGAGGTAGCCGGCGATGTCGGCCAGCCAGCCGCCCTTCTCGAACTGGCGCTTCTGCACGTGGTAGCTCAGATGCACGACGTCGAAGCTCGGCTTGCCTGAGCTCAACTCGATCACCGTCTTCTGGCGCTGCTGCTGCTCGGGCGTTGCCTCGGCATTGACCTTGATGCCGGTCAGTTCCTCGAACTCGGCAAGATATTTCAGGGTGGTGTCGCTGCGCGGGCTTTTCACCAGATTGACGTCAAGCGTCGTCCCGGCAAAGCGTTTCCAGTCGACGCCTGCGGCAAAGCCGGGGCGAAGCCCCACAAGGCCGGCAGCGGTTAGCGCTGCGGTTCCGGCAAGGAGTTGCCTCCTGGTTGGGTTGAACAGATTGGACGACATTTCTTCCTCCCGGTTGCTGTCGTTGTGGATGCGCCGCGAACCCGCGGCGCGGCTAATATTTCCTCAGATCTGGAGCGCCAGCCGGCGCGCATTGTCGATATGCAGACTGATCGCTTCAACCGCCTTTTGCGGATTGCGGCTCTCCATAGCTTCGATGACCGCCAAATGTTCGCGCATCACCGGCACCACACGTCCGTCGATGCGGAAACGCTCCTGGTGGATCAGCCGGATTTTCACCGAGTTGACCAGGTAGGCCTTGGCGATAATCTCGTTGCCGAGCGCATTGATGAAGGTGTCGTGCATGGCCCAGTCGATGTTCTGGGCCTTGGCTTCCATTTCCGGCGTCGGCGCCTGTCCCAGAGCTTGAGCCAGCATCTCCTCATGTTCGCGCCGCATGCGGGCAAGTTCGGCATCAGAAGCGCTGGCCGTGAATAGCGCCACTGCCTCGCGTTCCATGAACAACCGAAACTGAAACGCCTCGCGGATCAGATTGATGTCGATATGCGCGATCTGCATGCCGCGCTGCGGGATGGTGGTCAGCAGTCCCTCAGCCTCGAGACGCGGGACGATCTCGCGAATGGCACCCAGCGGCAGTCCGGTGAAAGCGACCAGTTCGCGCTGTGACACGAACTGCCCCGGCCGCAGATCACGGGCCAGCAAATGCCGCGTGAAGCTGGCATAGGCTTTCTCCCGGAGAGTAATCGGTTCGCTGCCGTCTTCCACTTCAGCTCGCTTCCTTGTCGGTCAGCCCGGCCTTGTCGGTCAGGCCGCCTCTGTCGCAAACAGCCTGTCGTATGCAGCAGCAAGCTGCCGCTGTCCTTGCGGGCCGATCGCCTCCAGGGGCGGGCGAACCGCCAGCCAGCGCTCGTCGCCGATCTTGCGCGCGACCATGACCTTCACCGCCGGCGTGACCGGGTATTTGAGCAATTCGAGCACGAAGTCCTCGACGCGTGAGTCGTCGCGGCCCTCTTCGACCATTGCGCGGATTTCGCCGGTAACAAAATTAGCCATGCCGGAAATCGCACCTTGTCCACCGCGGCGCACGCTTCTTGCCAGATGCCGTTCGTCGCCGATGAGGATCACCAGATTGCCGTGCGCTTCAAGCAGCGCCTCACTGTAGCTCCAGTCCCCGCCGGAATCCTTCACCCCCGCCACCGCGGCGGGAAAAGCGGTGCGCAACCGGCCGATCAGCCCAAGCGGGAGCGGCACCATGGTGACTGAGGGGATGTTATAGAGGAGCACGTCGCGCGCCAGCGGACCGAGTGCGGCGAAGACGGCGGAAAACCATCCGAACAGCCCGTCCTCGCCGACATTCTTGAAGTAGCTCGGCGGAGCCAGCAGAATATTGCGAACGCCGCGCTGCAAAGCGTGCCGGGCCTGATCGGCGGCATCTTCGGCTGCATCGACCAGCACGCCGGCAACGAGCTGATGTGCCGGAATACCGGCCGCCAGCATGGCCTCGATCACGATCCGCCGCTCGTCGGTGCCGACCGAGGCTCCTTCGCCGGTGGTGCCGAACAGCGTCACACTGCTGCAGCCGGCACCAAGGCAGGCTCGGGCATGCGCGATCATCGGCGCGAGCGCTATCTGCCCCGACGGGTCGAAGGGTGTGGTTAGGGCAACCGAAAGACCAAAGCGGGAGGGCAATGCGAACTCCGTTGAATCAATGTGCACCTAGTGTTAGCACACTAACATGTCAGATGTAAACTGGCGATCCTTGCCAACTCGGCGTCGCCGAATGGCGCTGCGGCGGCACCGCCATCGCCGATCATTTCCCGTGCCCGAGCATCACATGGGCTGCTGTCCCCGAGCCTCTGCGGATTGGCTGGACGAGGTAGCCTAAGCTCGCTCAAGTGGCGACGAGGTGGCCGTCGCCAACATCTTCAAGCTTGAGCTTCCGGGGCTCGTCACCGATGCGCCGCACAGCGCTTGGAATTTCGCTGTCCAAGCGGGCGAACCGGGCGCGCCGGCGGCCTGGATCGGGAACCGGAACGGCTTCGATCAGCCGCTTTGTGTAAGGATGGCACGGGTTGGAGAAGATCTGGTCGCGGGTGCCCATCTCGACGATCTGCCCCAGATACATTACCGCCACGCGATCCGAGATGTTTTCTACCACCGCCATGTCGTGCGAGATGAAGAGATATGCGACGCCAAATTCGCGCTGCAGTTCCTTCAGCAATCTTAACACGCGCGCTTGCACCGACACGTCGAGAGCAGAGACGCTCTCGTCGGCAATGATCAGCTTTGGTCGCAGCGCCAGCGCCCTTGCAATACAGATTCGCTGGCGCTGCCCGCCGGAGAATTCGTGGGGATAGCGCTCCATCTGGTCAGCGGAGAGGCCGACGCGTTCGAACAGGGCGGCGATTTGGGCACGCCGTTGCTCTCTGTCGCCAAGGCCGTGGATCAGCAGAGGCTCGGCGACGAGATCGCCTACTCGCATGCGCGGGTCGAGGGACGCGAAGGGATCCTGAAAGATCATCTGCACATTGCGGCGGACAGCCTTGCGCTCCTTTCGGCTGAGTGCCGACAAGTCCTGGCCGCCGACTGAAATGCTGCCGATGTAGGGCACCAGCCCGGCGATCGCCTTGGCCGTCGTCGACTTGCCGCAGCCCGACTCGCCGACCAGCGACAGGGTTTCGTGCGGCGCGATCGAGAAACTGACGCCTTCGACCGCGTGCACCCTGCGGTCGACGCGGCCGAAGAAGCCGCCACGCAGGTCGAAGCGGACGTGAAGATCGCCGACATGTACAAGCTCGGCCGGCATGTTGGCGGCATCTTGTCGGTCTTCGGCCATTCGTCCGCCGCCGATACGCGGCACGGCGGCCAGAAGCTCGCGCGTATAGTCGGCCTGCGGGCGATTGAAGATGTCAGCCGCCCTGCCCTGCTCGACCATCCGGCCGTCGCGCATGATGACGACGCGGTCCGCCATCTCGGCGACGACGCCCATGTCGTGCGTGATCAGGATAACACTGGTGCCGTGCTCGCGCTGCAGGTCGCGCAGCAGCTCCAGCACCTCGCCCTGAACCGTGACGTCGAGGGCGGTCGTCGGCTCATCGGCGATCAGCACATCCGGGTTCAGGGTCAGAGCCATGGCAATCATCACGCGCTGACGCATGCCGCCTGAGAGTTCGTGCGGATAGTGGTCGAGCCGCCGTTCGGCATCCGGAATTCGGACTGCCTTCAGCGCCTCGAGCGCCCTCAGCCGCGAGTCGGAGCGCGGCAGCGAGGTGTGTGCCTCGATCGCCTCCGTGAGCTGACGGCCGATGGACAGAACCGGATTGAGCGATGTCATCGGTTCCTGAAAGATCATTGCAATACGGTTGCCGCGGATGCGGCGCATTTCGCTCTCGCTGAGAGCCGCGAGATCCTGATCGCCGAGCCGGATGGAGCCTGATCTGATGCGTGCCGCCGGCTGCGGCAGCAAGCCCATGATGGCCAGCGCCGTCATCGACTTGCCGGAACCGGACTCGCCGGCAATGCAAAGCGTTTCGCCGCGCATCAGGCCGAATGTCAGGTCGGAAACGACGTCGCGCTCGCCCTCCTCGCCACGCACGGCGACGCTCAGACCTGAGACGCTGAGTACCGGCCTAATGGAGCCACTCTCCGCGGCGGCCTGCCCGGATCGTTTGATGTCCTCCACGTTCATTCAAAGACGCAGCGGGGGAAGTAGAACGAAACCACCCAGTTGGGCATGTCGACGATCTCGCTGATGCGCAGGTCACCGCAAACCGAGACGAGCATATAGGCGTCTACCGGATCCATGCCGTAGCGGCCGGAGAGCAGGTCGATCATCTGGGAGACGGCGCTCCTGGCGCCGTCCATCAGATCCGGCCCGATACCGGTTGTCACCTCATAGCCCTTGGCGTCGAGATGCCGCGACACCGGACCGGGCGTTGTGAAACGCGGCGTCCGCAGCCGGGCATCCTTGACCAGATCGAGCGTCAGCACGGCATTCATGGGGCTCTCGATTGCCGTGCCGCAGACCTCGCCGTCGCCTTGCGCGGCGTGCGTGTCGCCGACCGAGAACAACGCTCCCGCGACCTCTACTGGCAGGTAGAGCACCGTGCCGGCAGCGAGATCGCGTATGTCCAGATTGCCGCCCACGCGCCGCGGCGGGACCACCGAATGCAGACCCGGCTCAGCCGGGGCATTGCCGATGGTGCCGGCGAAGGGCTTGAGCGGCACCCGGCCGCTCCTGCCGAACAGCGCCGGTTCGAGCGAGGCGGCGTCGTACTTCCAGATATTCAGTGCCGGTTGAGTGAAGTCATCCGCCAACAGACCGAATCCCGGGATATTTGCCGTCCACCCGAAGCCGGACGGCTTGAACGCCTCGATAGTGATTTTCAGGGCGTCGCCCGGCTCCGCCCCGTCGACATAGATCGGCCCAGTGACCGGGTTCACCTTGGCAAAATCGAGCACAGCAACGTCGTCGACGGTGCTCTCCATCGTCAGCTGCCCGCCGGACGAGTCCAGGCATTGGAACTCGATCGTCGACCCTGGCGCCACTCGTTCGGCCGGGACAAAGGAATTGTCCCAGCCGAAATGATGGTGGCGCCCGTGGATGGTGTAGTCGCAGTTATTGCACATCGGTCACATACACATTGTCGTAGTTGATCGGGATGTGGACCGGGTCGACATAGAGGTTGTCGGCGCCACCCATGCGGGCTGATTTCATGGTGAAACGCTGCTCGTTGAACACCGGTGCCCAGGGCGCGTCTTCCATAATCTTGCCGTAGATCTCGCTCCACATCTTGGCGCGTTCGCCAGCCTTGGCCGGGTCGACGATGGAGTCGGCTTCGGCTGCCTTGGCGTCAAGCTCCTTGTTGCAATACCACGACCAGTTCCAGCCGCCCGGGACGGCACCAGCGCAGCCGAGGATCGGGCCGTAGAAGTTCGACGGATCGGGGAAGTCGGCGATCCAGGCCATGCCGCCGGACCAGATCATCGGCGCACCGGCCTTGTCGCCGCCGGCGGCGATGACGTTGGCCTGCGCGAGCGACTGGATACTGGCCTTGATGCCGACCGCCGCCAGATCCTGCTGAATGGCCTGCGCGATGCGCGGGTTGGGATCGGTGTTCATGGCAAACAACTGCGTGTCAAATCCGTCGGGATGCCCGGCCTCGGTGAGCAAAGCCTTGGCCTTGCTCACGTCATAGGGATAGCCCTTGAATTCCTTGTCGTAGCCAGGCATCGACGGCGGCAACGGCTGATTGGCCGGCACCGCACGGTTGTTGATCAGCTGGACGATGCGGTCCTTGTTGATCGCCATGTTGACCGCCTGCCGCACCTTCACATTGTCGAAGGGCGCCATGGTGGTATTCATGGTGATATAGCCGGTGTGCAACTGGCCGCCCTCGACGACACGGGCCTTCTGCTCGGGATCGGCCATCACCTCCTGGAATTTCGCCGGGGGAATGCCGTCGCCGGGAACGTCGATCTCGCCTTTCTGCAGCCGCAGCAGCGCCACGATCGGCTCCTGGCCGATCTCAAAGGTGATCGTGTCGAGATGCGGCAGACCTTTGTGCCAGTAATCCGGGTTGCGCTCGAAGACCACGCGCTGGCCGAGCGTCCATTCGGCGAGCCTGAAGGCGCCGGTTCCGACCGGATGCTTGCCGAAGTCCGCGCCGTATTTTTCGACCTCTTCCTTCGGCACGACGTGCGAGAAGTTGATCGCCATGACATGCAGGAAGGTGGCGTCGGGCCGGGTCAGCTCGAACTTGATCGTGTAGGGATCGACGACGGTTATGCCGGCCAGGCTTTCCGCCTTGCCGGCAGCGACATCGTCATAGCCTTTGATCGAGCCGAAGAAGCCGGCACCCGGGCTCTGTGTCTTTGGATTGGTGACCCGGTCGAGCGAATATTTCACGTCGTCGGCGGTCATCTCGCGGCCGTTGTGGAATTTCACTCCATGGCGCAGCTTGAAGGTGAATGTCTTGCCATCAGGCGCAATCTCGTAGCTCTCGGCAAGGTCAGGCCGCAGGTTGGTGGTGCCCGGCTCGTAGTCCATCAGCCCGTCGAACAGGCTCTTGATCATCGACCAATTCTGCCAGTCATAGCCGATGGCCGGATCGAGCGTGGCGACGTCGTCCTTGTAGGTGATGGTGATCGCGCCGCCCTGCTTGGCATTCGGATCGACGACGTCTTCGGCGCTTACGCTCGTCATGCCAAGCACCAGCGCAAGCGCCGATGCTGCCACGGTGGATATCAGATATTTTCTCATGTCATGTTCCCTTCTCTGATTTTTGGTTTTCATCTGAGCTTGATGCGCGGATCGATGAACGGTGCGACAGTGTCGGCCAGGAGATTGCCGAGCACGATGGCAAAGGCCGAAACCAGGGTGACCCCCATGATGATCGGAATGTCGATGCGCTGAATGGCCTGCCAGGCTAGCTGGCCGATGCCTGGCCAGCCGAACACGCTTTCGACAACCACGATGCCGCCCATGAAGATGCCGATATCGATGCCGATCATGGCGATGACCGGCAGGATGGCGTTGGGGAGCGCGTGCCGGAAGATAATGGCGCTGCGTGCAAGACCCTTGGCACGCGCGGTACGCACGTAATCCTGGCGCAGCACGTCGATCATCGACGAGCGCATCATGCGGGCGTACCACCCGGCGCCAAGAATTCCCATGGTCAGCGACGGCAGCACCAGATGACGCCAGGTGCCGTAACCGCCGATCGGGAACCAGCCGAGCCGCACCGCGAATACATAAAGCAGCAGCAGGCCGACGACGAATTGCGGCGCCGAGACGCCGACGAAGGAGGCGACCATCAGCGACTGGTCGGTGGCGGTGCCACGCTTGATGGCGGCGATGAGGCCCATCGTCAGCCCGATCACGACTTCGCAAGCAATGGCACCAACCATCAGCAGCAGGCTTGCCGGCAGCCGCGAGACGATAAGCTCGGTGACCTCCGAACGCTGAATGTAGGAGCGCCCCAGATCACCGCTGAGAAGGCTGGTCAGGTAGTGCCAGTACTGGACGACAAAGGGCTGGTCGAGACCAAGCTGCCGGCGGATGCTCTCAACCGTCTCGGGCGTTGCGCTGCGGCCGGCGATCTGGCGGACGGGATCGGCGGGCAGCAGATAGAGCAGCGCAAAGGTGATCAGGGAGACGCCGAGCAAGATGAGCACCGACTGGACAACGCGGCGGCCGAGATAGGCGATCATGCCCGTCCCCTTTGCGTCGGATCGAGGATGTCGCGCAGCGCATCGCCGACCAGGTTAAAGGCTAGCGCCAGCGCCAGGATCGCCGCACCCGGAAAGAAAACCAGCCAGGGCGCTGCCTGAAAATAGGTTTGATTTTCGAAGATGATGTTGCCCCAGGAAGCAGTCGGCGGTTGCACGCCGATGCCGAGATAGCTGAGCGTCGCTTCCAGAAGCACCGTCGTCGAGATGCCGAGCGTGCCCCAGACGATGATCGTCGGCAAAAGGTGGGGCAGGATATGGCGAAACAGGATACGTGGAGCGCTTGCGCCGATGGTGCGCTCGGCATCGATGAACTCGCGCTCGGAGAGTGAACTTGTCTCGGTGTAGATGACGCGGGCGGTCTGCACCCAGTTCACCAATGCGATCACCATGGCGACGATCCACAGGCTCGGCTGGAGCACCGCCGCCAGGCAGATGGCGAGCAGCAGCGCCGGGAAAGCCATCATCAAATCGGTAAAGCGCATAAGCGCGCTGCCGATCCAGCCGCGGAAATAGCCGGCGGTGATGCCGACCAGCGTTCCGATCAGAAGCGCCACGCCATTGGCGACGATGCCGATGATCAGCGACGTGCGCGCGCCGAATAGGAGACGGGTCAGCAGGTCGCGGCCAAGCAGGTCGGTGCCTAGCCAGAACTGGCCTCCCGGCGGCAATGGCGCGCCTTCAAGCGTGAGCCCGTCGAACATCTGCTCGTTCGGATCGTAGCCTGTCAGCCACGGTGCAAGAATGGCGCCCGCCAAGACAAGGGCAATAATCCCGAGGCCGAGCAAAGCGAGAGGCCGTTTTAGCAGACGTCGCCAGACGCCGGCGCGAGGCTTGGCTGGCATACGCCCGGCGGCTGAAAGCTCAGGCGCGATCGGATTGGTCATCGTCGCCTTCTTCTTGTGTCATCGCCACGATCCTGCGCGCGGCTTCCTCGACGCTGATTTGCCAGCTCATCGCCAGCGAGCGGAGCTGCGCATAGGCACGGCCGTCCTCGGCGCCCTTCGACAAGGCCTCCACCGCGCGTACGATGGTCTGGCGCTCCGCGACCCGCTGACGAAGCGAGGCGATCTCGCCGGCCAGAAGCTTGCGCGCCTCGAAACTCTGCCTTGCGATCAAAAGCGCGCTATAGACGCCGGCATTGCCGACCGGTTTCAGCAATTGGGCATCGGCCTTGTGCGACAGTGCCCATTCGACACGCCCCGGCGCCTCGGAGCCGATCAGCGCTATCAGCGGCATCGGGGCCTCGCCCGGCTTCCACGGAAATTGCTCGTCAAAGCCGAGGTCGACGTCGAAGAAGACGAAGTCCGCCGCCAAGGCTTCGGCCGGCAGTTCCGGCCAGAAGCCAATCGCCTCAAGGCCGATGGCCGACAGTTGTCTTGTGATCGCCTGCACGGTCGGATGTGGACGATGCAGGACAAAAGCCCTGGCGCCTCCAAGGTTCGGGATACGCGCCATCTTGCTCACGACACCACCCGCAGGCGTGGCCGCCCGAACGTCTCCGTCCGGTCATAGCGGGAAAGGTAGGGATCGGGTGCCACGCCCTTCGTCAGCGTGACCGTTTTGAACGATGTTCCATCGATACGTCCGATCTGCACCGGCAACGTAGCATGCTGGGTTTGCGGGTCGATGGCGATGTCGCCCAGCGGTGTTCGAAATGATGTTCCGGCAAAGACCTTGGGAAGGTCCATCCATTGTGCACCGGGGTTGCGGGTGAGTATCTCTGCGAGCGTACGCACCGAGGCATAAGCCGCGGCCTCGAAGGATGAGGCAGGCATAACGGAAGACACTGAAGCCGCTTCGCGATCCGCCCCCGAGATGTCGTGAAAATAGGGCCCAACGGAAAGATGGCCATTGCCTGCCCCGTCGAGCGCCGGCAATTCGCATTCCGTGAGATTGCAGGACAGGATCGGGCAACGCTCCGGCCTGAAATGCGGGTCCCGCCGGCCAAGCTCGGCATAGGCGGCGATAAAGGCATAGGACGAAGGGCCGATGAGATTATTCAGAATGAAATCAGGTCTCGTCGCCTGTACCTCCGCGATCAGCCGCGCAACGTCGACCTCGCCGAGCGGCAGATAGCGTTCGCCCAGCACCTTGCCGCCGGCGTCCGCAATCAGGTCGCGCGCCACACGGTTGGTCTCCCAACCCCAGATGTAGTTGGAACCGACCAGGAAGCCGTCGGCGCCGAAACGAGGCACGACATAGGCAAGCAGCGGTACGAGATGCTGATTGGGGCAGGCGTGCGTATAGACGACGTGCTCGTTGGCTTCGAAGCCTTCGTACGGGCAGGCGTACCACAGCGTGCCGCCTGCCCTTTCCAGGATTGGAATGACCTCCTTGCGGCTCCACGAGGTGACGCAGCCAATGATGTGACGCGCGCCACTGTTGGCGAGAATGTCCGCGCAGCCGCTTGCATACCGATCGATGTTGCCCTGCGGGTCGCGCTCGACCGGGACGAATTCGAAGGGGATAGCGGGATCGGCGTTGACGTCGGCGATGGCGTTCATCGCGCCCGCGCGGCAGGATTCGGACACCAGCCGGTAGTTGCCGGACCGCGAATAGAGAATGCCGATCTCGATATGCCGTTTCAAGCAAAGCCTCAAAATGACAATGCCCCGCAGCCACCGCCGCAAGGCGAGGCATACGAGGCATTCTTGCCGCCCGGCGGCCAGAGCCGGTATTTGTCCTCACCGTATTCCGCCCGCGCTCCCAGTCAAGAGCCGCCGCACGAAACTTTGGCTAGCCGAAACGGTTCGACGTGGAGCGCGCAACTCACGCTGGTCGTCCGCCAGGAACCAAAATTGCTGATGGCCAAGTATGAGGCCCGGACAACCAGGTTCGCTACCATTCAAAGCAACGACTTTAATATCGGTTTACCTGAATCTGCTAGCAGCAATGACGCCGGCTTTTCGTCGGTCAAGCAAAGGGTTCCACCTTGCCGCAGCAATTCAGCACTCCGTTCGGTCACCCGGGCGATCGCAACTGGCCGAGGTTCCACGGCTTCATGGGCGTCGAATTGGAACGCGCGCCCGATGTTCTCGTGCCTCGTGTCGCCTTGGCCCGGAACCTCGGTGGGCGGAACTTTGGTGGCGGGAGCCGGGCTTGAGCGTCATTCGCGCCTTGCAAGGCGCCGATCTCCCAGCAGTCGCGAACATGTTTCAACGCGTGCTGTTGAAGGAAAGGACCGAAGCGCCGGCCTCTCTCGTGGAATATATGAAACGGTTTTATCTGGATGCGCCCGGTTGCGGAGACAACCTCCGGTCGCTTGTCCACGTCAACGACGCCGGTCGTGTCTCCGGGTTTGTCGGCGTTCATGTGTTGCCGATGACGTTCAACGGCCGTCAAGTACGCGCCGCCATCTGTAGCTCGCTCATGGTCGAGGACCATGAGCACGATCCGCTGGCCGGCGCCCGCTTGTTGAAAGCTTACCTGGATGGTCCGCAGGACATCTCCTTCAGCGAGACGGCCAACGATATCTCCGTGAAATTGTGGACCCGGCTGCGCGGCGTGGTCCTGCCGCAATACAGCCTCGACTGGGTGCGTGTGATGCGGCCAGCGACCTTCATGCTCAGCCTTTCCGCCAATCGCGTGGAGCTTGCCCGAGTGCTCAATCCGTTGGCGCGTGCCGTCGACCGATTCTATTGTAGGAGGATGACGTCCAGCGAACGGCGCTGGTCGGGTGTGGCGGCGGACGGGGCTGGTCACGGGGGATTTCGGATGTCCGAAATCGACAGCCACACATTTGCCAAGCTAATCGAACCGCTTACCGCTCAATTCGCCCTGCGCCCAGATTGGACGAAAGGCCAACTCGACCACATCCTGACCGATGCCGCACAAAAGCCGGATCTGGGCGAGCTTGTCTACGTTTGTGTGACGTCGCCAGTCGGCACCAATGTCGGCGCTTTCGCCTATTACGCACGGAAGTATGAAATTGGCCGCGTGCTGCAGATCCTCGCCCTGCCCGGCCAGGCAGGCTCCGTGATAGACTGCCTGATCGATCATGCCGCCGCGCGCGGCGTCAGCGGCCTGCGTGGACGTGTTCAACCTGAACTTCTAGAGGCGATGCTTGGACGACGGATCGCTTTCCTGACCGTTGCTTCAACGGTGGTGCATTCACGTGATCCAGAGCTGTTGGACGCCATGAAGAACTCGCAAGTTTTCCTGAACGGGCTTGCGGGCGAGCAATGGAGCCGACTGATCGGGAGCCGTTTCAGCTAGAGCGGGATGCATGCAAATCGAACCGTGCACACCGCTCTACCTGTTTGTCAGGTGCCGATTTCCTCGACGACATCAACGAGTTGCGGACGCTGGTGCAGATAACGCGTCGCCCTGCGTTTGGCGATGATATCGGCCCAGACGCGTTCCACTTGTGTGGCGGCCAACCCGGCCGCCTCCCCAACTACCTCAGCCGCCACGCCGTTGTTGAGACCGTAGAGGCAAAGATCCATACGGTCATAAGGGAGCGAAAAGTAAAACTCCTCCTGGGTCTGCGCCAGCGAGTAGGTATCGGTGGTCGGAGGCCGGTTGAGGATTTCCTCCGGAACACCGAGATGGGCCGCGAGCGCATAGACCTGCGTCTTATAGAGATGAGCGATCGGCTTGACGTCCGCGGCGCCGTCACCGTTCTTCACGAAGAAACCCTGATCGTATTCCAGCCGGTTCGGTGTTCCAAGGACGGCGAAATTCAGGCGGTCGGCATGATAGTATTCAATCTGCTTGCGGGTGCGTTGTTTCATATTGGTAGCGGCGACGACGCCGAGATAGACAGGCAGCGGCATTCTCAGTTTCGTCTGCTTGCCGTCCGGATCCTGCACCACCAGGGATGAGATGTTGTAACCCCCGCCCTCGAGCGCGTTCGCGATGACGATCTTCGAGGCCCAGCCTTCGCCGTATTCCGGGACCACTTCGCGGATGAAGGCGTCGCGACGCTTGTAGCAGCCCATTGCGCGCAGGATCGGCCCGATATCCTCCGTCACAGCCTCGACACCGAAAGTTTCGGCGACGAGGCGCCCGAGCCGCAGGCTTTCAGGATCGGAATCGCTCTCCGGCATGAACAGGCAAAGCACATTCTTGGGCCCGACGGCTCGTGCCGCCAACGCGACCGACACGCTCGAATCGATCCCGCCCGAAAGACCGAGCACAAGGCCCCGCTTGCGAAGCCCGCGCAACTGCTGGCGCAAGGCCGTTACGATACGGTCCGTTTCGGTGATCAGGTCGATTGCCAGAGCCTGCGCCAGAAAGGTCCGCGCATCCTCGGTCGGGCGAACATTCATTGCGCGGCCTCCATGGTTTCTGCCGCAAGCCGACGGCTGACCTTGCCGGTATCGGTCTTCGGCAGTTCCCGGCGGAACTCGATGACCTTGGGGACCATGAAGTCCTCAAGGTGGCGTGCACAGTGACGGATGATATCCTTTTCGCTAAGCGCCGGGTCGGACCGTACGATAACTGCGCCGATCGCATGCCCGAGCACGGGATCCGGCACACCGACAACCACCGCTTCCGCGATGCCCGGATGAGCGTGAAGCACGGCTTCCACTTCCTTGGGCGCCACCTTCTCCCCCCGCGACTTTATGATGTCGTCCTTGCGGCCGACGAAATAAAGAAAGCCTTCCTCATCGGCCCTGAACAGATCGCCGGTGTAGAGAACCTTCTCCCAAGGGTTCGGACCCGGGCGCAGGGCTCGTGCCGTCGCAGCTTCGTTTCGCCAATAACCCTGCATGACGTGCGGCCCGCGAACGATCAGCTCGCCTGCTACGCCCGGCGGCACCCGTTGCCCGTGGTCGTCGACGACAAAGGCTTCGGTGTTCGGAATGGCTATTCCGACCGAGCCCGGCCGGCGGTCGACCTCCTCGGGCGGCAGATAGGTGCAGCGCTTGCATTCCGTCAGGCCATACATCGAATAGAGCCTGACACCGGGGAAAAGGAAGCGAAGGCGTTCTATGTGAGAGGGCGGCAAGGCAGCCGCCGTGTTGGAAATATAGCGAAGGCTGGGCAGGAAGCCCGGCGCCAGGTCACGCATCTGCAGGATCATCGCTGCCATCGTGGGCACGAGCGGAAGCCCGGTCACTCGTTCCTGGCGGATGCGTTCAAAGACCGCCTGGGGAAAAGCGAAGGACTTCTCGAGCACGAGCGTGGCGCCGAGCCTGACGGCCATCAGCAACTGATAGAGGCCGTAGTCGAAGGCGAGCGGCAGAACATTCAAGATGATGTCGTCGGGCGAGTTGCGCAGATAGGTGGTGATGGAGTCGGCCGCCGCGTCGCAATTGCGGTGCGTCATCATCACACCCTTGGGCCGGCCGGTCGAGCCCGAGGTGTAGATCAACATCGCAAGATCGACGTCAATGCCGCGATGGTCAATCTCCCCGGCTTGAAACGTCAAGCAATCCGCCAGGGATGTGGCTCCTGCCGGGCATTGGTTATCGGCAGCAGCGGTGGAAGCCACGAAGATACCGGTCTTGCCGGAGTATTCGGACGCCTCGGTGACCACGGGCATCAGTCTTGCTTGCGTGAGAATCCCGGCCGCATCGCAATCGGTGATGATGTAGGCCAGCTTTTCGGCCTTGGTGGATGCGTTGATCGGACTGAAAGTCGCGCCTGCTTTAAGAACCGCGAAAATCGAAACCGCAGCCTCCCAGCAATTGTCCATGAAGATCAGCACCCGGTCGTCGCGCCTGACGCCATTCATGAAAAGGGCGGCGGCCAGGCGGCTCGAGAGATCGTCCAGCTCTTCGTAGCACAGCCTTTTGTGCTCGGTGATCAATGCCGTTTTGGCTGGATGGGCAGCGGCTTTCGCCGTCAGAAAATGTTCGATTCGCACGGACGCTCCTCGCCGATGGCGCCTACGCTGCCAGCGCTTCTGCTTTTGCCTTGATGAAGGCTGAGATGCGGTCAATCGAATCCAGATTGGCCGGTACGATGTCGGCATCGACCATCGCTATGCCGAAATCATCCTCTATAAATGCCACGAGCTCCAACACGGCCGTCGAATCGATGATGCCGTTTTCGATCAGTGACGCGGAGTCCGCAAGCTCGTAGGACGTGTCGCCGAACAAGAAGTTGTCGACGATAAAGGTTTTGACCTTGTCCTTGATTGCTACCATGATTTTTCATTCCCTCGATTTCTCAGGCCGCTCGTGCTGCACCGACCTTTTCGCCGGTGAAAATCTTCTGCCACAGCTGCGTCGACAAAATGCCGACGAAAGCCGCATTGTCGCGGAATCCGGACGCGGGCTGCAAGCGGCATTTCTCGTGCAGGTTCGCCACCGCCTTGGCGTTGAATAGTCCTCCGGCGGCGATGCTCGCCTCGCTCACCGAGTCGCGTACGTAGTCCAGTTCTCCAGGTCCAACGAAGGAGCGGGCTTCCGGCGCCCGGTAAGGCTGTTTGGTGCGCTCGCTGATGGCCGTCGGAAGCAGGTGCTTGGCAACTTTGCGCAGTATGTGTTTTTCCACCAGTCCCTTGAGCTTCATCTCCGGCGGAAGTCTTGCCGCAAACTCCACCAAGCGATGGTCAAGGAAGGGGAAACGCCCTTCGATACCATGCGCCATGGCCATGCGATCGCCCTGGCTGGAGAGGATGTAGCCCGGCAGGAGAAAGCGGGTTTCGAGATATTGCGCTTGATGCAGCGGATGCCACCGGGAAAACGCCTCAGGCAACCGGCCGGCCAGTTCCTCGGCTGCGTCGTAGCCCTTCAATGTCGCACGCAGGTCACCGGAGAAAAACATCTTGGCCGCTGATGTGGTCTTGAAACGGGGCCGATGCGAGAACAGCGGATCGTCCAGGGCTGCGCTGCCGGTGCCGAAGAACGCGGCCAGGTACTCTACGGACTGCTGCTGCAGACCTGGCAGATAGGGATAAAGCTTCCGGAACAGCTGTGGTCTTATGCGCGATGCCGGCTGTCGTCCGCAGAAACGGCGAACCCGCGCTTCCTTGAAGACATCATAGCCGGCAAAGACTTCGTCGGCGCCTTCGCCTGTCAGCACCACTTTCAAACCGGCCTGGCGGACGAGGCCGGACAGTTGATAGAGGGGGGCCGGGGCGGTGCGGATGATCGGCCGCTCGGTAAAGCGGATGACTTCGGGAAACACACCGGCGATATCACCGGCACGACAGGCTATGGTTCGATGGCGCGTGCCAAGTGCTGACGCCATTTCGGTCTGGAAGGCGCTTTCGTCATGCTCGGCGCTGTCGAACGTTACGGAAAATGTCTGCAGCTTAAGAGGAGTCATACCGGCCGCGAGTGCCGAAACGAGGGATGAATCGAGCCCGCCCGAAAGGTAAGAACCGACCGGCACGTCGGCGCGCATGCGAAGCCTCACCGCGTCGGTCAACAGGGCCTGCAGTTCCTCGGCCGCGTCGTCCTCATTGGTGATCTTCGATGGCGCATCTCGATGAGGATAGTCCAGATACCAGTATGGTTTGACCGTCACTTGCCCCTCTGTCGCGATCATCACGCTTGCCGGCTCCAGCTCGTGGATATCGCGGAAAGCCGTGCGTGGAGCGATCGGCGCCCACAGCGTAAAGATCTGGTCGAGTGCAATCGGATCGATTTCGGCCGAGATGCCGGGTACCTTCAGCAGGGCTTTTATCTCGGACGCAAAGTAGAGCACCCCGTCCTTGCTGGTGTAGAACAGCGGCCTAACACCCATGCGGTCTCTTGCAAGCACCATCCGCCGCCGCCGGTTATCCCAAATCGCGAAGGCGAAATCACCGTTCAGGAGCGGCAGGCAGTCTTCGCCCATCTCCTCATACAGCTGCAGGAGAACCTCGGTGTCGCTCGACGTGCGGAAGCGTCGGCCTTTGGCCAACAGCCCTTCGCGCAATTCCACGTAATTGAAAATCTCGCCGTTGAACGCAATCGTCAAATTGCCGGTTTCGTCGGACATCGGCTGCTGGCCATCACCAATCCCGATCACCGACAGCCGCGCATGCCCAAGTCCAGCCTCGGGCGCTACGAATTTGCCTTGTTCATCCGGTCCGCGATGGGCGATCGCGGACGTCATGCGCGCAAGCAAAGCTTCCGCATCCCGGACTGAACCGAAATAGCCCCCGAATCCGCACATCCACACAGCTCATATTGAACAGCAAGCCACGAAACATAGCGGTCATAAGCGCCTCAAAGGTTAATCGGATACCTTTCAGCGAGCATGTGGTTAACAGGATGTTAGGACAAAATGATGCTTTTGCGGACCGACTTGTGCCCACTCCAGGTGTCCCGCTTGAAGGCGTCACGGCGAGTGGTGCAAATCACTGCTTCGAGTACGGCCGGTACCAGTCGACAAACTTCTTCAGCCCGTCCTCTATCGAAACGTTAGGCCTGAAGCCGAAATCCCGCTCCAGCGCGGTCATGTCGGCGTAAGTCTTCTCGACGTCGCTCGCCTGCATCGGCTCGTTGTGGCGGATTGCCTTGACCTCGAGCAGCCTTTCCAGAATGTCGATGAAGTCGCCCAGGCGCACCGGCCGGTTGTTGCCGACATTGTAAAGCCTGTTCGGCGGAACGTCAGCTGACGGCGGCTTGTCGAGCACGGCGACGACCGCCTTGACCACATCGTCTATGTAGGTGAAATCGCGCCACATTTCGCCATTGTTGAAAACCCGGATCGGCTTGCCCTCGAGCATCGCCCGGGTGAACATCCAATAGGCCATGTCGGGGCGGCCCCAGGGACCATAGACCGTGAAAAACCGCAGGCCGGTCTGCGGTATGCCGAACAGATGGGCGTAGGTGTGGCTCATCAACTCATCGGTTTTCTTGGTGGCGGCGTAGAGCGAAACGGGCTTGTCGACCTGATCGGCTTCGCTGAACGGCACGCTGCGGTTGCCGCCATACACCGAGCTCGACGAGGCATAGACCAGATGCTCGAATGCCGGTTCGGCGCGACAGAATTCGAGCACTTCGAGGTGGCCCATGACATTGGAGCGGACATAGAGCCGCGGATTGTCGAGTGAGTGGCGCACACCCGCCTGCGCGGCGAGATGCACGATCCTGACGATGCCTTGCCCGGCCAGAGCAGCCGCAAGCGTGCCCTGTTCGGCAATATCGAGCTGGTGGAACGAAAAATCCTTGCGGGGCAGAAGGCGGGCAAGCCGCCCCTTTTTGAGCGCCAGGTCGTAATAGTCGTTCATGTTGTCGACGCCGACGACCGCTTGTCCCCGGTCGAGCAGATAGTGGCAAACGTGACTGCCAATGAACCCCGCGGCTCCGGTGACAAGTATAGGCAACAAGCTTCTCCACGCGCATAGCCGGGCCGGTATCTGGAGCGGCAGATCCGGCCCATTTCGTCGTGCTATAGTCGAAAGCCGAGGTGGAGACCACCATTAAGCTGATGCGTCAGCTTGCCTCGCGCATGGCTTCGGCCGCCTGCAGGTCAACCGACACCAGTTGGCTGACGCCTTGCTCGGCCATGGTTACCCCGAACAGCCGGTCCATGCGCGCCATCGTGATCGGGTTGTGTGTGATGATGACGAAGCGCGTTTCGGTGGTTGCGGCCATTTCGTCCATCAGATTGCAGAAGCGTTCGACATTGTGGTCGTCGAGCGGCGCGTCGACTTCGTCGAGCACGCAGATCGGCGCCGGGTTGGTCAGGAACACGGCGAAGATCAGCGACATCGCCGTCAACGCCTGCTCGCCGCCGGACAGCAGCGTCATCGTCTGCGGCTTCTTGCCGGGCGGTCGCGCCAGGATCTCGAGCCCGGCTTCGAGCGGATCGTCGGACTCGATCAGTTGCAGCTCGGCGGTGCCGCCGCCGAACAGATGCGAAAACAGCCGTTGAAAATGGCCGTTGACCACCTCGAAGGCAGCGAGCAGCCGCTCGCGGCCTTCACGGTTCAGGCTGTGGATCGCCTGCCGCAGCTTACGGATCGCCTCGATGATGTCGTCGCGCTCGGAAACGATGGTCTCCAGCCGGTCCGACAGTTCCTTCTGCTCTTCCTCGGCGCGCAAATTGACGGCGCCCAACCGTTCGCGCTCGACCTTCAGCCGGTCGAGCTGACGCTCGATCTCGGCCATTTCGGGCATCGGGCTGTCGGGTTCGAGGCCGGTGTGGCGGATCACCAGATGCGGCGGCGTGTTCAGCGTTTCCTGGATGCGCGCTTCGACTTCCAGCCGACGCTCGTCGGCGGCGGTCAGCCGCTCTTCGGCGCGAACACGCGTTTCGCGTGCTTCGGCGAGCGATTGGATGGCAGCGGTCGCAGCCTTGTCCAGCTCGGACTGCCGGTTCTCCGCTTCCTGCAAGCGGTCGCCGGCAGCCTTGCGCAGGCTTTCGGCCTCGGCGAGCTGCGACAGCAAGGCGCGCCGCTTGGCGTCGATCTCGTCGGGGGCGTCGGCCAGCCGCTCGCGCTCGGCCTCGGCCTCGGCCTTGCGTTCGCCGAGCGCTGCGATCTGCGTCGACGCGTTTTCGGCGCGCTCCACCCAGTTGCGCCGTTCCGCGCCGATGGCGTCGAGCCGGCGCGCACGTGCCTCGGCTTCCCGCTTCAGGCCCTCGTGAACGGCGCGCGCATCGGCAAGGGCGGCGCGGTCGCGGGCGACGTTGGCGGCCGACTGGTCGAGTTGCGACTGCAGATCGCCGAGATCGGGCGCGTCCTGCAGCAGCATTTCCGCCTCGACGAATGCTGTCGCCGTTTCCTCATGGCTGTCGACAATGCGGGCGCGCGCCTCGTCAAGTGCTGCACGCCGGCTCGACAGTTCGCCGCCGGCCTTTTCGGCCTCGGCCAGCGCATTGCGAGCAGCGTCCAGCCCGTGCTGGGCGTCGCGCCCGGCCTGTCGAGCGGAGCGTTCGGCTTCGCTCGCCTGGGCAAGCGCCTGTTCGGCCCGGGCAAGAGCCTGTTCGGCGTCGCGCAGGATGCGGGTGGCATGGACTGCTTCGGCGTCGAGTTCGGCCAGCCGGTTTTTCTGCGCCAGCCGCTGCGCGGCAGCGGTCGGCGCATCGGCGCTGGCGGTAAAGCCGTCCCAGCGCCACAGCGCGCCTTCGCGGCTGACCAATCGCTGCCCAGGAGCAAGCAGCGTCTGCAGCCTTTTTCCGTCGGCGGCTTCGATAATGCCGATCTGGGCCAGCCGGCGGGCCAGCTGCGCCGGCGCGCGCACCACGCTGGCGAGGCTCTTTATGCCTTCGGGCAACGCGGCGTCGCCGGGCTGGATTTCGCTCTGGCCCCAATGCACCGGCGCGCTGCGGTCGAGCGGCACGTCGAGATCTTCGCCAAGTGCGGCACCCAGCGCCGTCTCGTAGCCGCGCTCGACGCTGATCTGCTCCAGCACCGAGGGAAACAAGTCGCCGCTCGCAGCGTTGAGGATCTTGGCAAGCGTGCGGGCCTCGGTTTCGATCCGCGCCAGCTCGGCTTTTGCGTCCTGAACCGGTGGGCGGGCAGCACCTTCGCCCGCACGCGCCTCGGCGACCGCCCGTTCGGCTGCAATCGCTGCTGCCTCGGCCCCTTCGAGCAGTGCCAGCGCCTGTTCGACCAGCAGCCGCTTCTCGGCGGGATCGGGCAGGCCGGCGACCCTGGAGACGATCTCCGACAATTCGCGGTCGACATCGGCAAGCTGGCGGGCAAAGCGGTCGCGGCGCTCAGCGGTGTCGCGCAGCGTCCGTTCGATCTGGTTGCGCGAGGCGGCGGCCTCCGCCCGTTCGGCGGTCAGCGCGGCGAGCCTGGCCTCGCTCGAGGCAAGCGTCGATGCCGCCTGCTCGAAAGCCGCGCGGGTGCTGGCCTCACGCTCGGCGGCGCCGGCGTTTTCGGCGTTGAGCGCGGCTTCTTCGGCGGCGAGACGTTCTAGGATATCGGCATTGTCGCGGACCATGCGCTGCTCGCGGGCAAGGTCGCCATCAAGCTGTTGCAGTCGGCGGTCGAGCTCTGCCTGGCGGGCGCGGATGCGGCCTGCCTCTTCCTCGATCTGCGCCTTGGCGATCGACAGACGCTGGAAGGCTGCGGCGGCTGCTGCTTCCGCATCGCGCAGGTCCGGCAGCCGGTGGGCGTTAATGCCTTGTTCCCTGGCGGCAGCCATCTGGGCGGCAGCACGGTCGCCGACCAGCGCGGTGGCAATCGCCAGCGCCGAACGCGCTTCGCCTTCCTGCGTCTTGGCCAGCGTCCAGCGAAGATGCAGCAGCGTCGCTTCGGCTTTGCGGATATCGGCCGACAGGTTCTTGAAGCGCGAGGCTTGGCGGGCTTGGCGTTTCAGGCTTTCGATCTGGCTTTCCAGTTCGCCGACGACGTCGTCCAGCCTTTCGAGGTTCTGTTCCGCCGCCTTCAGCCGCAGCTCGGCTTCGTGGCGCCGTGTGTGCAGGCCGGAAATTCCGGCTGCCTCTTCCAGCAGCGCGCGGCGCGCCTGCGGCTTTGCCTGGATCAGCTCGCCGATGCGGCCCTGCCCGACCATCGATGGCGAACGCGCGCCGGTCGACTGGTCGGCGAACAGCAGCTGCACATCCTTGGCGCGGGCTTCCTTGCCGTTGATGCGGTAGAGCGAACCCGCCTCGCGTTCGATGCGGCGCGAAACCTGCAACTCGTCTGAATCATTGAAGGCCGAGGGCGCGCTACGGTCGCTGTTGTCGAGAAAAAGCGTGACTTCAGCGGTGTTGCGGGCCGGTCGTGTTCCGGAACCGGAAAAGATGACGTCGTCCATGCCGGACGCACGCATGTTCTTGTAGGAGCTTTCGCCCATAACCCAGCGCAGCGCCTCGACCAGGTTCGACTTGCCGCAGCCATTCGGCCCGACGATGCCGGTCAGGCCGCGTTCGATGACGAACTCGCCGGGTTCTACGAAGGATTTGAAGCCGAGCAAGCGAAGGCGCGAGAACTTCATTCGCGCCGGCCCATAGCCAAGTTTCGCAACACTGTTCCGGGGTTTTGCAAGGAGAACCCGCGGCAAGACAAAGAAGTGCGCACGCCGAAGCGACGCCGCTTCGGCGCTGCCGAAAGGTCAGAGCAGAGGGTCGATGATGGCCGACATTTCCGCAATCGACATCGCCCCTTTGTAGGTCTTTCCGTTGATGAAAAAGGTCGGTGTGGAATCGACCTTGAATTCGTCGGCGCCGCGCTTCTGGACGGATCTCACATCGTCCAGAAGTTTCTGGTCCGTCAAGCAGGCCTCGAAGGACTCCTGTGTAAAACCGGCAAGCTTCGCGATTTGCAGCAGTGCGTCCTTGGTATTGTTCACACCGACCCAGTTGGCCTGCTGCCTGAACAGAACGTCGACCATCGGGAAATAGTTGTCCTTGGAGCAGCGCGCCAGCATGAAACCGGCCTCGGCGCTGGGATCGAACGGAAACTCGCGCAGGATGTAACGGGCTTTGCCGGTGTCGATATATTTCGTCTTCAGCTCCGGAAAAGTGGTCTCGGCGAAATGCGCGCAATGCGGGCAGGTCATCGATGCATATTCGACGATAGTGACCTTTGCATCGTCCTTGCCGAGCTGCATATCGGGCAGCGCGCCGGGCTTCAACAAGGCTGCCATATCCACCGTGCCCTGAGCTTCAGGCGCTTTGGCGGCGGCCGGAGCGGCCGGCTTCGCAGGTTCCGCCGGAGCCGCAGGTTTCACATCCTGCGCCTCGGCTTTCTCGCCCGAGTCGCTGCAGGCGGCAAGCAGGGCCGCCGCTGGTATTGCGGCCAGCGAAGTCAAAAGGTGTCTGCGGGACAAGGAACGAATCATACGAATCACCTGGCAATAGTTAGATTTTGCAATGCAAAGGCTACAAAAAGCGAGAGTTGGCGCGAATTAAGGCATTACCGCCCCTATTCCAATCGCCAAATCCGGGCATACCATCACGATAGCGCGAGATCACGGCTTCTTTTGACCAAGAATGGTGGCGCCAAGGCGCTCCAATGAGGCGCGCAGCCCGTCGTCCTCGATCAAACCGACAGTGCCCGACAGCTTCGCCTTCTCCGCCACGGTCAGCGGCCGCAAACTGGGTGTCGGCTTTTCCTTGCCCGCCATTACCGGCTTCTGCACGATCCTGATCCGGCCGATCGCATTGAAACCGAGAAACGCATTGACCCGGTTGATGATCTCGCCGGTCTCGTGCTGCAGATGCAGTGCCGCCACACCCTCGCAGGCAATTACCAGCACGGCCGGCTCGAACGGATCGTCCTCGTGCATGCGGCGCGGCCACTGGATCTTTTCCGGGCGCGAGCGGCCGGCAAGCCGCGGTCCGGCAATCTCTTCCCACGACTGGACCAGCCCGATCGACATGCCGGCCCGCTTGCGCAGCACCGGGTCGAGGATCTCGGTTGCGAGATCGCTCACCGGAACGGGATTGCCGAAGGGCCTTTTCCCTGCCATGTGCGTTCTCCAGCTTCAGCACCAGTGGATTAGGGCCGACCCTCGATCAATGGCACTGCACGACCAGACCCGCAAGGCCGTATCCGGAGACAATGGCGAGATCGCGTTCCGGCTGCTTGGCTGGTACGACGCGCATCACCGCGAGCTGCCGTGGCGCGTTCCGCCGCGTGCGCTGGCGGGCGGCGCCCAGCCCGATCCCTATTTCGTCTGGCTTTCCGAAGTGATGCTGCAGCAAACCACGGTCGAGGCGGTAAAATCCTATTTCCGGGCTTTCGTGCAGAAATGGCCAACTGTCGAGGCACTGGCGGCGGCACCGACCGAAGACGTCATGAAGGCCTGGGCCGGGCTCGGCTATTATTCCCGCGCCCGTAACCTCAAAGCCTGCGCCGATCTCGTCGCGCGGCAAGGCGGCCGCTTTCCGGACAGCGAGTCCGGCTTGAGGGAACTGCCCGGCATCGGCGCCTATACGGCGGCGGCGATCGCGGCGATCGCCTTCGACCGACCAGCCGCGGTCGTCGACGGCAATGTCGAACGGGTCGTCTCACGGCTGTATTCGATCGCCACGCCTCTGGGCGACGCCAAGGGCGAGATACGCGGCCAGGTCGAACGCATGGTTCCCCCGACAAGGCCCGGCGACTTCGCGCAGGCGATGATGGACCTGGGCGCGACGATCTGCACGCCGCGCCGGCCCCGCTGCATGCTCTGCCCCGTCAGGCAGGATTGCAGCGCCACAATCTCGGGCGGTCCCGAGCGCTTTCCGGTCCGCCTGCCCAAGGCCGAGAAACCCTTGCGCCGCGGCGCCGCCTTCGTCGCAGTCAGGGGCGACGGCGCCATCCTTTTGCGAAAGCGCGCGGATAAAGGCCTGCTGGGCGGCATGACCGAAGTGCCGACGACCGGCTGGACCGCGCGGATCGATGGCGCCACCACGGCGGCGGCAGCCCCGTTCCCCGGCGACTGGCGGCAGGCCGGGCGCATCGGCCATATCTTTACCCATTTTGCGCTTGAACTCGACGTGTTCAAGGCGGAGACCGACAGCGTCGGACCGGCCGGGCATTTCTGGTCGCTGGCCCATGAAATTTCCGGGGAGGCGCTGCCGAGCGTCATGAAAAAGGTAATCGAAGCGGCGATACCGGGCGCGACGAAGAAGCAGCGGCCGCATTGAAAGAGAGAAGAATGTCCGAAATCCGGCACATCGTTTTCGACATCGGCAAAGTGCTGATCCACTATGATCCGAACCTGCCGTTCAGCCGCTTGATCCCCGATCCCGACGAACGGAAATGGTTCTTCGACAATGTCTGCACGCACGACTGGAACATCGAGCAGGATCGCGGCCGCAGTTGGGAAGAGGCCGAAGCGCTGGCGATCGCTCAATATCCCGACCATGCCGAAAACATCCGCAATTTCCGCCGGCACTGGCACGAGATGGTGCCTCATGCCTATGAGGACAGCGTCGCCATCATGATCGGGCTGATCGAGAGCGGCCACGACGTGACGATGCTGACCAATTTCGCGGCCGATACGCTTGCCGAGGCCCGCGAGCGGTTCGATTTCCTCAATAGGCCGCGCGGCGTGACCGTGTCGGGCGACATCCGCCAGATCAAGCCGGATCGCGCCATCTACGATCACCACGTCGCCGCGTTCGGCCTCGATCCGGCAGCCACGCTGTTCATCGACGACAGCCAGAAGAATGTCGACGGTGCCAAGGCGGCCGGTTGGCAGGCTGTGCTGTTCACCGATGCAAAGACGCTCAGGGCGGACCTTGAGCGCCTTGGGATCAAAGTGTGATTTGAATCGCTTCCAAAGGTTGGGTGAGCCTTCGCATAACCGATCTGTCGCAGCTTGGAGCCTCAGGCCCCTGCCCGCTCCATGCCCAGGCGGGCAATGCGGCGAAGCTCGTCGATTGGGGTCAGGCCGCCGCTGCGCTCATAATGCCAGAAGGTCCATCCGTTGCAGGCGTCCAGCCCCTGCACGTGTGCGCCGATCTTGTGGATCGACCCGGCACTGTCGCCGATCGCCAGCGTGCCATCGGCACGCACTTTTGCCGCCCAGCGCTTCTTGGCGTCGTAGAGCGTGGCGCCGGGCGCCACCAAGCCATTGTCGAGAAGCGTGACGAATGCGACGCGCGGCTCAGCCCGCTTGCCGGTCAGCACCGTCAAATTGGCGCCTTCCAGCGGCCGGACCGCATCGATACGTTCCATGGCGGCATCGATATAGGCCTGCTCACGCTCGATGCCGACGAAGTGGCGGCCAAGCCGCTTGGCCACAGCCCCGGTGGTACCTGAACCGAAGAAGGGGTCGAGCACGATGTCGCCCGGCCTGGTCGATGCCGTCATGACGCGGGCAAGCAACGCTTCCGGCTTCTGCGTCGGATGCAATTTGTCACCATTGTCGTTCTTCAGACGCTCGCCGCCGGTGCAGATCGGAAATAGCCAGTCGGAACGCATCTGAATGTCGTCATTCGACGCCTTCAGCGCCTCGTAGTTGAATGTGTAACCCTTGCCCTTTTGGTCGCGCGATGCCCAGATCATCGTCTCATGCGCGTTCTGGAAACGGCGGCCACGGAAATTGGGCATTGGATTGGTCTTGCGCCAGACGACGTCGTTGAGGATCCAGAAGCCCAGGTCCTGCATCTTGGCGCCGACCCTGAAAATATTGTGGTAGGAGCCGATGACCCAGATCGTGCCGTTGGGCTTCAACACGCGGCGCGCCGCCAGCAGCCAGGCGCGGGTGAAGGCGTCGTAGGCCTCAAAACTGTCGAACTGGTCCCAATGGTCGTCGACGGCATCGACCTTGGATTGGTCGGGCCGGTGCAGATCGCCATCGAGCTGCAGATTGTAAGGCGGATCGGCAAAGATCACGTCGATCGACTTTTCCGGCAGCCGTTCGAGCGCGGCGACGCAGTCGCCTTTCAGGATCGTATCCAGCCACTCGGATTGCTGGGGAGTATCGGAAAGGTCGTCGAGAAGACGCACGGCAGACATTGTGACACCCAAGGCACGCGTTACTGTTTACTGTCCGTTATGGTTACCGATCAGCGTAAATATTCAGTGAAGCAGCACGCCGAATTTGCGAAGCCCGGCCTGTTGGTGTATGCCGCGCCGCCTGAGCCGTTTTGACCAAAGGCCCTCTCGGCATTCCCCTCATCCCGCTTCCCGGATCACCATGCCCCAGCCAGATCTTGTCATCTTCGATTGCGACGGCGTGCTCGTCGATTCCGAAATCATCGCCGCGCGTATCGATGCCGAGCTTTTGACCTCGGCCGGTTACGAGATATCGGCCGAGGAGATTTCCGAGGTCTATGCCGGGCTGACTTTCAAGGACATCATGATGCGGGTCGAGGAAAAGTCCCGGATCCCGTTCCAAGCCTCGCTGATCGACAAGGAGGAACAGCTTGTCGATCGTAGGCTGCGCAGCGACGTGCGTGCCATTGACGGAGCGCACGAAGCTGTCGCCGCGGTAGCAGTGCCGCGCTGCGTCTGTTCGAATTCGCGTTCTGAGCGGATCGAATTCATGCTGGAGAAGGTGCAGCTTTTGCCGTTCTTTGCCGGCCGGATCTTTTCCTCGCTGGAAACCCCGACCGGGAAAACCAAGCCGGCGCCGGACGTGTTTCGGTTCGCCGCGGAAAAGCTCAAGGCCGATCCGGCGAACACCTTTGTCATCGAGGATTCGGTGCATGGCGTCACCGGCGCCAAGACGGCGGGAATGCGCGTCATCGGCTTTACCGGCGCGGCGCACAGCTATCCCGGCCACGCCGATGCGCTGACCGAGGCCGGCGCGGAAACGGTCATCCGCCGCTGGGCGGAACTGAAAAGCGTGATCGCCGCGCTGTCGGAATGGTCGGCGGACGCGTGAGAGGCCGCCTCAGCCGCCGTGGCGCGAATGCAGCGGCTTAGTTGGTCGCGGCGGCTTTCTTCTTCCTCGGCTTGTCTGTCGCTACTTTCGGGGCGCCCTCGTCATACCCGGCATATGCCTGGTAGTCCTTCGCCGTCGGCTCCGGAACGACGACGTTGGAATCGGTGAAGACGAACTGCGTGGCACTCGAAGGATCGGTAACCTGGACCTGATAGGAGTGAAGCTGCGAATAGAGAACTTCGGTGCCGTGCATCACCGCGATGCGGATCGGCATGGTGATGGTCCCGGGGGTGAACATCGGGCCAGGCACGACCTTGCCGGCGACGGCTATCTTCATCGACAAGGAGCCGTTGGCGCGGCTGCAGTCGCGGGTCACATCGGTGATCGAAGCCTGATAGATGATCTTGGCGGAATCGTCCGGCTGATCGACGCCAGCCGCGTCCGTTGCCGGCTGGGCGGCTTCCTCGGCGGCAACATCGGTTTTTTTCTTCGGCTTCGGACCGCTCTTGGCGTAGGTATTGAAGAAAGCGGTGCCGTCACGCAACGTCACTTTCGGGCAATAGGCCTGCAGCTGGCTGGAAAGCACCTTGGGATCGGGTGGCGGTGGCGGCGTCGTGTCCTTCTTGCCGAAGCCGAGAATACCATTGTCGCTCGATTGGCAGCCTGCGGCGGCAAGCATAAAGCCGGCGAGCCCCAGACCCGCGACAAAACGACCGTTGAATGAATGAAACGCCATGAACTGCACTTCCCTCTCGCAAAGCCGGTGACGTATATCAACCGCGCGGCAAAAATGCGACTGAGCCCGCGCAGAAATCCACCACCTCGCGGCGGGCCAAAATTCCCGGCAGCAATGGAAACGTAACGATGCAATATGTGAGTACCCGCGGGGAAGCGCCCGCGCTTGGATTTTCCGACGCCGTGCTGGCCGGACTGGCGCGCGACGGAGGGCTCTACCTGCCGAGCGCCTGGCCGCATTTTTCCGCAGCCGAGATCCGCGCCATGCGCGGCCTTGCCTATCCCGATCTTGCCATCCGGGTGCTGTCGCCGTTCCTCGGCGGCGAGATCGCGGCGCCGGTGTTCGAACGGCTGGTGCGCGAAGCCTATGCGACCTTCCGCCATGAGGCCGTCTGCCCGCTGGTGCAGACCGGGCCGAACAGCTTCGTGCTCGAGCTCTTCCACGGCCCGACGCTCGCGTTCAAGGACGTGGCGATGCAGCTTCTTGCGCGGCTGATGGACCATGTGCTGGCCGAGCGCGACCAGCGCGCCACCATTGTCGGCGCCACCTCCGGCGACACCGGAGGGGCCGCGATCGATGCCTTTGCCGGGCGCAACCGCACCGACATCTTCGTGCTTTTCCCGCATGGCCGCGTCTCGCCGGTACAGCAGCGGCAGATGACGACCTCGACCGCCGCAAACGTCCATGCGTTGGCGATCGAAGGTAATTTCGACGACTGCCAGGGCCTGGTGAAGGACATGTTCAACGACCACGGTTTTCGCGACCGGGTATCGCTGTCGGGCGTCAATTCGATCAACTGGGCCCGCATCATGGCCCAGATCGTCTATTATTTCTCCTCCGCGCTGTCGCTCGGCGCGCCCGACAGACCGGTTTCCTTCACCGTGCCGACCGGCAATTTCGGCGACATCTTTGCCGGCTATGCCGCCAAGAAGATGGGGCTGCCGATCGAACGGCTGATCATCGCCGCCAACGACAACGATATTCTGGCGCGCACGCTGGCGACCGGCGAATACCGCATGAAGGGGGTCCTTTCGACCACGTCGCCCTCGATGGACATCCAGGTGTCTTCGAACTTCGAACGCTTGCTGTTCGAAGCGTCCGGCCGCGATGCCTCGACCGTGCGGCGCTACATGAACGGGCTCAAGCAGTCCGGCGCCTTCACCATCGAGGCTGGCGAAATCGCCAAGATCCGCTCCGAATTCGACGCCGGCCGCGCCACCATGGACGAGGTCGCCGCCACCATCCGCACCGCACTTGCGGCGAGCGGCTATCTGCTCGACCCGCATACGGCCGCGGCCATGCATGTGGCCGCCGGCAAGGCTGCTGGTGAGGTGCCGATGGTGGTGCTGGGCACTGCGCACCCGGCAAAGTTTCCCGCCGCCGTCGAAGCCGCCAGCGGCGTGTCGCCTGCCCTGCCTGCATGGCTAGGCGGGTTGATGAGCGCCGAGGAAAAATACACGGTACTTCCATCCGACCTGAAAATGGTGGAAGATTATCTCGGCCGCCACACGCGGGCGGCGCGTTAGGGAGTAATTGCCATATGGGTGTTGAGGTAAGCCGTCTGTCGAACGGCCTGACAGTCGCCACCGAAACCCTTCCAAGCCTCGAATCTGTTGCCCTTGGCGCCTGGGTCAAGTCGGGCGCACGCAACGAGCGTGACGAAGAGCACGGAATGGCGCACTTGCTCGAGCACATGGCTTTCAAGGGCACCAGGCGGCGAAGCGCCTTCGAGATTGCCTCGGAGATCGAGGACGTCGGCGGTGAGATCAATGCCGCCACCAGCGTCGAGACGACCTCCTATTATGCAAGGGTTCTGAGCGACGACGTGCCGCTGGCGGTCGATATTCTTTCCGACATCCTGCAGGAATCCGAATTCGATCCGCAGGAGTTGGAACGAGAGCAGCATGTGATTCTGCAGGAGATCGGCGCCGCGCACGATACGCCCGACGACGTCGTTTTCGATCACTTTACCGAGACCGCCTTTCGCCACCAGACTATCGGCCGCTCGATTCTCGGCACGCCGGAAACCGTCAAATCCTTCACTTCGAAGCAGTTGCACGACTTCATCGAACGACAGTACGGCGCCGAGAACATGGTGATGGTGGCGGCCGGCGATATCAAGCACGACGATTTCGTGCGGGAGGTGGAAAAGCGTCTCGGCAGCTTCCGCGGCAAGGCCGACGGCACCGTCCCGCAATATGCGCAGTATGTCGGCGGCGATTTTCGCGAGGACCGCGACCTGATGGATGCCCAGATCGTGCTGGGTTTCGAGGGCCGCGCCTATCACGTCCGCGATTTCTATGCCTCCCAGGTCCTGTCGATGATCCTCGGCGGCGGCATGTCGTCGCGACTTTTCCAGGAAGTCCGCGAAAAACGCGGCCTGTGCTATTCGGTCTATGCCTTCCATTGGGGTTTTTCCGACACCGGCGTCTTCGGGGTCCATGCCGCGACCGGACAAAGCGATATTGCCGAGCTGGTGCCTGTGATCATCGACGAGCTGCAAAAGGCCGGCGAAAACATCCTGCAGGAGGAGCTCGACCGGGCGCGGGCGCAATACCGCGCCGGGCTGATCATGTCGGCCGAGAGCCCGGCCAGCCGCGCCTCGCAGATCGCCAGGCAGTTGCTTCTGTTCGGCAGGCCGATCGCCAAGGAAGAGCTGATGGAGCGCCTGTCGGCGTTGACTGTCGAGCGGCTGACGGATCTGTCGTCCCGGCTTTTTTCGACCAAGCCGACGCTTACAGCTGTCGGGCCGGTGGGTACGCTCGCGCCCTATGAGGCGATCCTCGATTCGCTTTCGGGCACGCAGACCACTGCCCGTAAGCTTGCCGTCTAAGCCCATTCGAGCATCGTGTTCGCGCTCCCTTTCTTTCGCCGCGACCTGCCGGCACTGAAGGGCGAGCTGGTCACGCTGCGCGTGCCGCTGACCAACGACTATCGCGAGTGGTCGGTGCTGCGCAGTGAAAGCCGCGCCTTCCTCGAGCCGTGGGAGCCGCGATGGACGCCTGACGAGCTCGACCGCACGGCGTGGCGGCACCGTATCGGCCGCTACCGCGAGGACTACGCGCAGGGGACGGCGATCGCCTTCTTCATCGTCGAGAAAAGCAGCGGCAAGCTGGCCGGCGGTATCACCCTCGGCAATATCCGCCACGGGGTCGCCCAAAGCGGCCATATCGGCTACTGGATCGGCGAGCGCTTCAGCGGACGCGGGCTGATGACCGATGCCGTCAAGGTGGTGACGCGTTTCGCCTTCGAAACGCTGCGGTTGCACCGGATCGAAGCTGCCTGTATCCCCGATAATGCCCGGTCGATCCGCGTGCTTGAAAAAGCCGGATTCCGGCGCGAAGGACTGCTACGATCCTATCTCAGGATCAACGGCATCTGGCAGGACCATTACCTATACGCCCGAATCGCGGACGATCCGCCGGGCGTTGGAACAAAGGACTGATTTTTGACGAACTTTCTGCGCAACGGGTCGCTGCTTGCCTTTATGCTGGCGGCAATCGTCACGCTCTGCGCGGCATCGTCGGCGTTTGCGGTCGAACCGATCAAGATTGCCCGCGACGACGTGGCGCTCGACCTTTCGGGTGCCGTCGCAATCTACCGCAACCAAGGCGAGAATTTCCAGGTCTCGACGGCACCCGGCCCGGACGGCATCGTGCGGCGCATCGAGGTCGAGGCCAATGACGCGCGCTCGACCGGCGACTGGGCGGTGTTCGCGCTCGCTAACACCACCGACCAGCAGCTCGACAGGCTGATTGTCGCACCGCATTTCCGGCTGGTGAATTCCGGCCTGTTCTGGCCGGATCTCGGCTCGACCCGTATCGCCGCGATCACGCCCAGCGAAGGCTTTGCCCTCGACCGCCAGACCAGCCCCGACGCCGACGTGTTCCGGGTGACGTTGAACCCCGGAACGGTGATCACCTTCATCGCCGAGCTCGCCTCGCCCAAGCTGCCGCAGGTCTATCTGTGGGATCCTGAATCCTACAAGGACTCGGTCAATTCCTACACGCTGTTTCGTGGCATCGTCATCGGCATCGCCGGCCTGCTGGCGCTGTTCCTGACCATTCTTTTCGTCGTCAAGGGGACCTCGATGTTTCCGGCGACGGCGGCCCTTGCCTGGGCGGTGCTTGCGTATATCTGCGTCGATTTCGGCTTTCTTAACAAGATCATAGAAATATCCCCGGGCAACGAGCAGATGTGGCGCGCCGGAACGGAGGTGGCGCTTGCGGCGACCTTCGTGGTGTTCCTGTTTGCCTATCTCAACCTCAACCGGTGGCACGGCCATTTCAGCTACGGCGCGCTGGTCTGGATTCTCGGGCTGGTGCTGATCGCCGGCGTCGCCATCATCGATCCGGCGGTTGCCGCCGGCATTGCCAGGCTGTCCTTCGCCGCCACCGCACTGACCGGGCTCGGCCTGATCATCTTCCTCGGTATCCGCGGTTACGACCGCGCCATCATGCTCGTGCCCAGTTGGGTGATGGTTCTGCTGTGGCTATGCGGATCGTGGATGGCGATCACCGGCATGCTGGACAACGATATCGCCCAGCCGGCGCTGGGCGGCGGGCTGATCCTCATCATCCTGCTGATCGGCTTCACGGTGATGCAGCACGCTTTTGCTGGCGGCGCCCTGCATCAGGGCCTGTTCTCCGATCTCGAGCGGCAGGCGCTGGCGGTTGCCGGATCGGGCGATACTGTGTGGGACTGGGACGTGCTGCGCGACCGCGTCGTCACTCGTCCCGACGTCAGCATTCAGCTCGGCCTTGCCCCCAACAGTCTCGGCGGTCCCGCCCGCAACTGGCTGCCGGTGCTGCATGCCGACGACCGCGACACGTTTCGCACGACGCTCGACGTGGTGCTCGAGCACCGGCGCGGCCGGGTGTCGCAAAACTTCCGTCTGCGCGGCGCCGACGGGCACTATCACTGGTTTGCGCTGCGCGCCCGGCCGGTGATCGGCTCGGACGGCGAGGTCATCCGCTGCGTCGGCACCATGGTCGACGTGACGGAGCAGAAGAAGTCCGAGGAACGGCTGCTGCACGATGCCGTGCACGACAATCTGACCGGCTTGCCCAACCGCGAGCTGTTCATGAACCGGCTGGAGGCGATCATTTCGATCGCCCGCACCGAAGAGAAGGTGCGCCCGACCGTCTTCGTCATCGACATCGATCGCTTCAAGCAGGTCAATGACGGGCTCGGCATCTCGGCCGGCGATACCATCCTTTTGACCATAGCGCGGCGGCTGCACCGGCTGCTCAAGCCGAAGGATTCGCTGTCGCGCTTTGCCGGCGACCAGTTCGCGCTGATGCTTTTGTCGGAGCAGGATCCGGCTCGCATCGCGGCCATCGCCGATGCCATCAAGCACGCCATCAACAACCCGATCACCTTCGCCAAGCGCGAGATCGTGCTGACCGCCTCGATCGGGCTGATCACCTGGACGTCCACGCAGACCTCGGCCGAGGACATGGTCAAGGATGCCGAGCTTGCCATGCATCAGGCCAAGCGCTTCGGCGGCGACAGGATCGAGCCGTTCCGGCCCGCCTTCCGCACGGTCGGCACCGACCGGCTGCAGTTCGAGTCCGACCTGCGCCGCGCCATCGAGCGACGCGAATTCACGCTTGCCTATCAGCCGATCGTGCGGCTGGAGGACGGCAGCGTTGCCGGCTTCGAGGCGTTGCTGCGCTGGGACCATCCGCGGCGCGGCATGATCCCGCCGGCGGATTTCATTCCGGTTGCCGAAAACTGCGGCCTGATCGTGCAGCTTGGGCTGTTCGCCATGCAGCAGGCTGCCGAAGACCTGGCCGGATGGCAAAAGCAGATCGGCGATGCGCCGCTGTCGGTCTCGGTCAATCTGTCCAGCCGTCAGCTCATCCGCCGCGACCTGGTCAGCGACGTCCGCTCGGTGATCGCGCGAGCCAACCTGAAACCGCGCTGCTTCCGGCTCGAACTCACCGAATCGCTGGTGATGGACAATCCCGAGCAGACCGCCCATGTGCTGACCAAGCTGAAGCAGCTTGGGATCGGCCTGTCGCTGGACGATTTCGGCACCGGCTACTCATCGCTGGCCTATCTGACGCGCTTTCCGTTCGACACGATCAAGATCGACAAGAGCTTCGTGGACGACGCGACGCCGAAACGCGCGGTGCTGCTCAAATCGATGGTCAACATGGCGCATGAGCTCGGCCTGTCGGTCGTTGCCGAAGGCATTTCGGACGAAAGCGATGCGCTGGAGCTACGGCAGATGGGCTGCGAATACGTGCAGAGCTTCATGTTCGGCGCGCCGATGCCCGGCGACCAGATGCTGAAGACGCTGAAGGAACAGTATCCGCTCACTCAAGCGTGACAAGTTTCTGGGACGTGATGAGGGCTCAGGCGTGACCGGCAGCCAGGCTGAGATGCGCGAGATCGATGCCGATCGAGGCAAGGATCCGGTCGTATTTGCGGTCGATGTCGGCGTCGAACAGAAGCTCGGCACTTGCCGGGCAAGTCAGCCATCCATTCTCGGCGATCTCGTTTTCAAGCTGGCCCGCACCCCAGCCGGCATAGCCGAGAGCCATCAGCGCCCGCCGGGGTCCGCGGCCGGAGGAGATGGCGCGCAAAATGTCGACGGTCGCGGTCAGGCAGACGTCGTCGGACACGGCGAGCGAGGATTCCACCCGGTAGTCGCCCGAATGTAGAACGAAGCCGCGGCTGCGATCCACCGGTCCGCCATTGCGCACGACAAAGTCGCGCGCCGGCGCCGGCAGACGGATCGCCTCCATCTCATTCATGATGCCAAGTTGCACGAGCAGGTCCGGAAACAGCATCTGCTGCGTCTGGTTGATGATCAGCCCCATCGCACCTTCGTCGCTGTGCGCGCAAATGTAGATGACAGAGCGCGTGAAGCGGTCATCCTTCATGCCGGGCATGGCGATCAGGAACTGGTCGTCGAGAAAGCCGGGTCCTGTGGCCGTCCTTTTATGGCGCAACAAATCCATGGCCACAGCGTAACGCGTTTCCGAAGCGTCGAAAAGATGGGCGGCGCTCGATTTGATCAGGCTCGTAAATCGAAGGTCACGCAAATATGATGCCGGCTGCGTCATGAAATCATTGTGCGGCCATCAACGGACGATCAAATCACCGTCATGCAAAGCTTGAAAATCCTGCTGCTTGGTGTGGCCATTGGATCGGCGACCGGCCTCCCGGCCGCAGCCTCCTCGTCGGCCTGGTATAACAGCGAAGGCGGCAGGGTGAGGCTGGTGACGAGCGGCAAAGCCGACCAGGCCGGACGTCTCCAGGGCGTCCTCGACATTGCGCTGAAGCCCGGCTGGAAAACCTATTGGCGCGATCCGGGCGATGCGGGCGTGCCGCCACAGATCGACGTCTCGGCCAGCACCAACATTGCCGACGCGACGCTTTTGTTTCCGCCGCCGCAGCGCCATGACGACGGCTCTGGCAAATGGGCCGGCTACGACCACCCGGTTTCGTTGCCGGTGACGTTCACGCTTGCCGCGCCCGGCCAGCCGGCCGTCATCGATGCGGACATTTTCCTCGGCATCTGCGAAACCATCTGCATCCCTGTGCAGACAAGACTGACCGTCGATCCCGGCGCCGATCCGGACAACGCCGAGGACGCGGCACTGGTCAAGGCAGGCCTTGCCGCCCTGCCCGCCACGGCAACGCCCGATTTCGGCATAAACGTACTGCCGGGCGACCACGAAACCCTGATTGTCGAAGCGAGTTTTCCGGGCAGCGCCGAGGGCGCCGACTTCTTCGTTGCCGGCGAACGCGACTACATGTTCGGTGCCCCGGCACGCAGCGAAAAGGATGGCAAGCTGATCTTTACTGTGCCGATCCTCGACAGGCCGTCGACAACGCCAACCGATGGCGGCCTGCACTACACTCTGACAAGTGCCGCAGGCGCGGTCGAAGGCCTGTTGCCATTCCCGTGATGCCAACGTCTGGACGGTTGCCGGGCGCGCCTTAATTCGCTATCGCAAGGACACTCCCTTCCATTTCCAAACGAGGACCATCATGACGATCTCCGTTGGCGACAAACTGCCCGATGCGACCTTCAAGACAATGACCGCCGATGGTGCAAAGCCGATCACGACGGGCGAGATATTCTCAGGAAAGACGGTCGTGCTGTTTGGCGTTCCAGGGGCTTTCACGCCGACCTGCAGCAACAATCATCTGCCCGGCTACCTGGACAATTACGACGCCATCCTGGCGCGCGGCGTCGACACTATCGCCGTTGTCTCGGTCAACGATGTTCACGTCATGGGGGCTTGGGCCCGCTTCAGCGGTGGTGAAGGCAAAATCCTTTATCTCGCCGATGGCAATGGCGATTTCGCCAAATCGGTCGGCCTCGACGCCGACCTCTCCAGCGGCGGCATGGGGCTGCGCTCGAAGCGTTTTTCGATGATCGTCGAGGACGGCAAGGTCACCGCACTCAATGTCGAGACAAAGCCCGGCGTCGACGAATCCGGTGCGGCTCACATTCTCGGACAGCTTTCCGTCCTGGCGACAGCTTAGGCCTGGGACGGCGGCGGGCGCCTCCGAGCGCTCAACGTCCAAAGGACGCTGACTTTTGCATCGGCGCATGATCCTTCCGAAAGCCGACCCGGTTTTCGGGGCCATGTGTCGGCCCTTCGGGACTGCTTGCTTTTGAGGACCTCGATTATGTCTGACATCTTGTGGCGCAGCGTCGCGATCGGCATCGGCGCAACCGCGCTTATGGATGTCTGGGCGATTTTCCTGAACAAGGCCTTTGCCCAACCGCGCCCGAACTGGGGGCTGGTCGGCCGCTGGGTCTGGCATCTCCGGGAAGGCAAGGTCTTCCATGACGACATTGGCAAGGCCTCGCCCTACCCGCATGAATCAGTACTTGGCTGGGCCTTTCATTATGCTGTCGGCATCGTCTACGGCGTCATACTGGTCGTGCTGGCCGGGACGGCCTGGCTCACCGCGCCGACCTTCCTGCCGGCTTTTATCCTCGGCATCGTCACCGTCGGCGCCGGGTGGTTTCTGCTGGCGCCCGGCATGGGCGCCGGCTGGGCCGCTTCGAAGCGGCCCAATCCGATGCAGGTCCGCGCCCTCAATCTTGTGTCGCATACGGTGTTTGCCATCGGACTGTTCGGCGCCGCCCTTCTGATCCGCTGACACGCCAGTTCAACCGGATCAATAACTCTGGGTCGAGCGCCGAACCTTCTTGGCCGCCGATTGCCTGGACTGGGTGCCTTCCTTCGGCGGCACGGACGCGAGCACCGGTTTCGCCGACTTCGTCTTGAATGGCGCCATGCCGAGCCGCGCCAATTCGTCGGCGCGCTCGTTCTCAGGATGGCCGGCATGGCCCTTGACCCAATGCCAGGTGACCTGATGGCGGTTGCGCGCCGCGTCGAGCTGCTGCCACAGCTCGGCATTCTTCACCGGCTGCCGGGCGGCGGTCTTCCAGCCGTTGCGCTTCCAGCCATCGATCCAACCGAAAATGCCGTCCTTGACGTAGTTGCTGTCGGTATAAAGGTCGACGACGCAAGGCTCCTTGAGCGCGTTGAGCGCCGAGATCGCCGCCAACAACTCCATGCGGTTGTTGGTGGTCAGAGCCTCGCCACCATGGAGCTCCTTGATGGCGCCGTTGAAGCGCAGGATTGCGCCCCAGCCGCCAGGCCCGGGATTGCCCGAACAGGCACCATCGGTGAAGATTTCAACGCGCTTGGTCATGTCAGTCCATATTCGGAAGGAGAGTTGATCGCCCGGTGGAAGCGCATCCGGCGAATATACTCGGTCGGGTCGCGTTTCATCACCAGCCCGCCGTCCGGAACCGTCAGCCAGTCGTAGAGCCGGGTCAGCATGAAGCGCAGCGCCGAGCCGCGCGCCAGCATCGGCAGCGCAGCTTTCTCGTCACTGCTCAACGGCCGCACGCTTTGGTAGCCGGCAAGCAGCGCCGTGCCCTTGGTCAGATTGAAGGAAAAATCCTTCTCGAAGCACCAGGCGTTCAGGCACGTGGCAACGTCATAGGCGTAGAGGTCGTTGCAGGCGAAATAGAAGTCGATCAGCCCGGACAGTTTCTCGCCGAGGAAGAACACATTGTCCGGGAAAAGATCGGCATGGATGATGCCTTGCGGCAGACCGTCCGGCCAGTTCCGCTCGAAATCGGCGAAATCGGCATCGACCTCGGCCGCCAGTCCCGGCTCGACCTCGTCGGCGCGGGCGCGGGCGGCATTCCACAGCTTGCGCCAGCCATCGATGGCAAGCGCGTTGGGGCGGGTCATCGGAAAATCCGCGCCGGCGAGATGCAGTGCCGCCAGCGCCTTGCCGACCTCGCCGCAATGCGCAGCCGTCGGCCGCCGCAGCGACAGGCCTTCGAGAAAGGTGATGATGACCGCCGGCCGACCGGCAAGTGTTCCGATGACACCGCCATCATGTGCGGTGACCGGGAGCGGACACGAAATGCCCTTTCTGGCGAGGTGGGCCATAAGGCCGAGAAAGAACGGCAGGTCAGCCTTGTCGACGCGCTTCTCGTAAAGCGTCAGGATGTAGGAGCCGGTGCTGGTGTGCAGCAGAAAATTCGAGTTTTCGGTGCCTTCGGCGATGCCCTTGTAGGACAGGAGGTCGCCGACCGGATAGTTCCTGAGGAATGCGCCGAGCTCGCCCTCGTTGACGTCGGTGTAGACCGCCATCGTTGTTACGCGGCCCCGTTGACGAAGGCCATGTCGGCGGTCGTCAGTTCGACATCGCGCAACACCCGCATCACCGGAAAGTCCTCCGTCTCCGTCGCTGTTACGGCCAGCTCGATGGTCACGTCGAAGCGCTGCCTGAACGCATCGACGATCTCGTCGACGATGATCTCCGGCGCCGAGGCGCCCGCCGACAGGCCGAGCGTCGAAATGCCGGCAATCTCATTCCACGGAATTTCGGAGGCGCGCTGCACGAGAAGCGACATCGAGGCGCCGGCGCGCTCGGCCACTTCGACCAGGCGCCGCGAGTTGGAGGAGTTAGGTGCGCCGACAACCAGGAAGAGATCGGCGCCGGCCGCTGTTTCCTTGACCGCTTCCTGGCGATTGGTGGTGGCATAACAGATCGATTCCGCCGCCGGCGCGTGCAGCTCGGGAAAACGTTGCTGCAGGGCGCGAATGATACCAGCGGTGTCCTCGACCGACAGCGTCGTCTGGGTCACGAAGCCGAGCGCCTGCGGGTCTGCAGGCACGAAGCTTGCGGCGTCGGCTTCGGTCTCGATCAGAGTGACCGCGCCATCCGGCAACTGGCCCATTGTGCCGATCACCTCTGGATGCCCGGCATGGCCGATCAAAAGCACGTGGCGGCCAAGCCGCTGATGGCGCATTGCCTGCTTGTGGACTTTCGAGACCAGCGGGCAAGTCGCGTCGAGATAGAAGAGGTTGCGCGACTGGGCGTCGGCCGGCACCGATTTCGGCACGCCATGCGCCGAAAAGACGACCGGGCTCTGGCGATGCTCGGGCGGGATCTCGGAGAGCTCCTCGATGAACACCGCGCCGAGGCTTTGCAGCCCTTCGACGACGTAGCGGTTGTGCACGATCTCGTGGCGGACATAGACCGGCGCGCCATATTTCTTCAGCGCCAGCACGACGATCTGGATGGCACGGTCGACGCCGGCACAGAAACCGCGCGGCTGGCAAAGCCGGATGGTCAGCGGTGGCTTTGTGTGAAGCATGATTGCATCTTACGCTGATTGTAGGCCGGTTGATCGGACTGTGACTTCTGAGCTCTAGGCGCGAAATGAGGTGCGCGGCCCTGCCCTGTCAAGGGTAGTGGCGGCGATCATTGGTCTTTCGCCGGGCGGCGGAGCCAGGAGATAAGGACACCGGCAAGGGCGGCGGCAAGGCCGTACCAGGTTATCGCATATTGCAGATGGCTGTTCGGCAGGTCGATGACGGTGACGCCGCCGACTGGCAGCCCGCCGGGGTTGGGCGTGGCGTTCGCATCGATGAAGATCGGCACCAGCGCCGCACCTGCCGGCAGGCCGGCGCTCGAGGCCATCGCATCACGATCCTTCCAGTAGAAGATGTTCTTCTGCGGATCATTGTCGGGAAGCATCATCGAGGGCCTGGCCGGCAGCGGGTTGCGGGCGAGCCCCGTCACCGTCACTTCGCCCGTTACCTGCCCCTGCGGCCGCTTGGCTGAGTCCTTGAAATCGTAAGGCACGAAGCCGCGGTTGATCAGTACGAAACGGCCATTGTCGAGCTGCAGCGGCGTGAAGACATCGAAACCGGACTGGCCTTCCCAGGTGGCGAGGAAATGCCGCTCGCCTTGATGCAGGAAAGTGCCGGTCACCGTTACCGGCGTGTAGTCCACGTCGCCGGTGGCAGCAAACCGCTTTTCGACCTCGGCCAATGGCACGGGCGCCGAATGCGTGCGCTGGTCTATCGTCTCGAGAAGGCCCTCTTTCCAGTGCAGGCGCTGAACCTGCCAGGTGCCGAGCGCCAGCAGGATCAAAAACACGATGATACCCAGGCCGAGCGCCAATGCGCGCTTGGGCCGCGACCGGCCGGTCACCAAACCTGATGCCTCGCTCATTCGCCGCGGTCCAGTCGGCCCTCGGCCGCCTTGTTGCGGTATTGCAGCGTCAGCAGCACGCCCTTGATCAGCCGGAGCGCCGCCAGGCAAAGCACCAGCGTCAGCGGAATCCACAGCAGCAGATGCAGCCAGAGCGGCGGATTGAGCGTCACCTCCGTCCACAACGCCAGGCCGACGACGATGAAGCCGATGATCAGGATAACGAACACCGCCGGCCCGTCGCCGGCATCGGCGAAGGAATAATCGAGGCCGCAATTGGTGCAGCGATTGCCGACCGTGAGGAATCCAGAAAACAGCTTGCCCTCGCCGCAGCGCGGGCAGCGGCCATGCAGGCCGGCCGAGACCGGATCGATTGGTGGCCAGATCGCCTTGTCGTCGCTCATGCGATCATCCTAGGAGCATTTGCCGCAAAAGATAAGGCGGCCACGTCGCCGCAGCCGCCTTGTCGATTTCCTCAGGTCGATCTCAATGCGGTTCGATCATCGCGCCGTTCGATGCCCAGACGTAGATCGAGGCAAACAGGAACAGCCACACCACGTCGACGAAGTGCCAGTACCAGGCGGCGGCCTCGAAGCCGAAATGCTGCTTGGGCGTGAAGTCGCCCTTCATGGCGCGGATCAGGCAGACCAACAGGAAGATCGTGCCGATGATGACGTGGAAGCCGTGGAAGCCGGTCGCCATGAAGAAGGTGGCGCCGTAGATTGAATCCCTGAAGCCGAACGGCGCGTGCATGTACTCGTAGGCCTGCACCATGGTGAACAGCATGCCGAGGCCGACGGTCAGCACCAAGCCATTGATCAGGCCTTTGCGGTCGCCGTGGATGAGCGAGTGATGCGCCCATGTCACCGTGGTGCCCGACAGAAGCAGGATGACGGTGTTGTAGAGCGGCAGATGGAAGGGGTCGAGAACTTCGATGCCCTTGGGCGGCCAAACGCCGCCGGTGAAGGCGGTGCGGGCGTATTGATGGACCTCGCCCGGAAACAGGCTGGCGTCGAAGAAGGCCCAGAACCAGGCGACGAAGAACATCACCTCGGAGGCAATGAACATGATCATGCCGTAGCGCAGATGCAGCGACACGACGCGGGTGTGGCGACCCTCATGCGCCTCCTTGATGGTGTCAGACCACCAGGCGAACATCGTGTAGATGACGATCAATAGGCCAATGAAGAACAGCCACGGATTGGCAATGTTGAAACCGAAGATCGGGAAATCGCCGCCCTTGAGATACTGCATGTAACAGACGCCGCCGATCGCGGTCACCAGCGCCCCGACGGAGCCCAGAAAAGGCCACGGGCTCGGGTCGACGAGATGATAGTCATGCTGTGGTTTTGCGTGTGCGTCTGCCATATCAACCCCCGAGGCTTGCTTCGGTATCTGAAATCTTGTTGCGGCGGCCGTCGGCCGGCACCGATGATGCGACCGGCTTGGTCTTGTCGACCGGGAACATCGTGTAGGACAGGGTAATCGTCCTCAAATCCTTCAATTCCGGCGCGTTGACGATGTCGGGATCGACATAGAACACGACCGGCATATCCAGCGTCTCGCCCGGCTTCAGCGTCGTGTCGGTGAAGCAGAAACACTCGACCTTGTTGAAGTAAGGTCCGGCCAGTTCAGGCTGTACATTGAAGGTGGCGCGTCCGGTGATGGGCCGGCTGAATTTGTTCGTCGCGCTGAAGTGCGCCTCGGCGGTCTCGCCGATCTTGATGGTGATCGAGCGGTCGACCGGCTGGAATTGCCAGGGAACGCCGGCGGTGTTGGCATCGAAGCGGATGGTGATGTCGCGGTCGAGCACCCGATCGGCATATTGCTGGGTCGCCCGTTTGACCGTGCCGCCGTAGCCTGTCGCCTGGCAGAACATCGCATAGAGCGGCACCGCGGCGTAGGCCATGCCGATCATGCCGCCGAAAAACGCGATGCAGACGGCAGCGACGACGCGGTTCGTATTCTTCTTCGTAGGATCGGTGACTGTTTGCCTGGTCATCGTCAGCTCACATCGAGCCAGGGAAACTGTGGCCAAATTTCACGATGGTCGCGACGTAGAATATGACGACCAGCGCCGCCAGCGCGAAACCGATTGCGGCCGAGCGATTGCGGCGCGCCTTCTGCTGACGGTCGGTCAGCGTGACCAGTTCAAGCTTCTTTTCGGCCATGCTCATGCTCCGCCGATGGTCAGCGCGCGCGCGACGACGCAATCGCCAAGGTAGGTGGCGAAGATAGCGAAGAGATAAAGCAGCGAATAGCCGAACAAGGCCTTGGCCGGCTTCATCGCCCTGTCGTCATCGGCCATTTGCAGCACCTTCCACGCATACCAGACGAAGCCGGCGCCGAGCAGCAATGCAACGATGCCATAGGCCGGCGTGGTGAAGCCAAGAACCCATGGCAGCACGCCAACCGGCGCGAGGACCAGCGCATAGGCAAAGATCTGGCACCTGGTCGCGGGATGGCCGGCGACGTTCGGCATCATCGGAATGCCTGCCTTGGCGTAGTCCTCCGACTTGAACAGCGCGAGCGCCCAGAAATGCGGTGGCGTCCACAGGAAGATGATCAGGAACAGTACCAAGCTTTCGAGGCTGACCGATCCGGTTACCGCCGCCCAGCCGATGACCGGCGGAATGGCGCCGGCAGCACCGCCGATGACGATGTTCTGCGGCGTCCAGCGCTTCAGCCACATCGTATAGATGACAGCATAGAAAAAGATGGTGAAGGCTAGAAGCGATGCGGCCAACCAGTTGACCAGCACGCCGAGGGTCATCACCGACAGAACCGACAGCACCAGCCCGAAGCTCAATGCCTCGCCTGGCCGGATGCGGCCGGCCGGCACGGGACGGCCGGCGGTGCGCGTCATCACCGCATCGATGTCTGCGTCGTACCACATGTTGAGCGCACCGGACGCGCCAGCACCAATGGCAATAGCCAGGATCGCGATCACCGCCAGCAGCGGATTGATGGTCACCGGAGCGGCGACCATGCCGACAAACGCGGTGAACACCACCAGCGACATGACGCGCGGCTTCAGCAGAGCGAAGAAATCGCCCGCCGTCGCTTCCGAGATGCGGAAGCCTGGCTCGTCAATCAGTCTGTCTTCGGCAAGGGCCATGCGTACTTAGAGTCCATGATTCCGTTGGCCAAAACCGCCGGTCGGCCGGCGGTTCCGTATTAAAGGAGGCAACCGCCTACTTGATCTTCGGCAACTGTTCCCACTGGTGGAACGGCGGCGGCGAAGGCAGCTGCCATTCCAGCGTGGTCGCACCCTCGCCCCAAGGATTGGCGCCGGCGACACGCTTCTTCTGGAACGCCTCGAAGACGCCGAACAGGAAGATGACGACGCCGACAGCCGAGATGTACGAGCCGTAGGACGACACCATATTCCAGCCGGCGAAGGCATCCGGATAGTCGATATAGCGACGCGGCATACCGGAAAGGCCGAGGAAGTGCTGCGGGAAAAAGACCAGGTTGACGCCGACGAAAGTGACCCAGAAGTGGGTGTTGGCGATCACGGGCGAATACATGTAGCCGGTCATTTTCGGGAACCAGTAGTACCAGCCGGCGAAGATGGCGAAGACCGCGCCCAGCGACAGCACGTAGTGGAAGTGCGCGACCACGAAATAGGTGTCGTGCAGCGGGCGGTCGAGGCCGGCATTGGCCAACTGCACGCCGGTGACGCCGCCAACAGTGAACAGGAAGATGAAGCCGATCGCCCACAGCATCGGCGTCTTGAGCGAGATCGACCCGCCCCACATAGTGGCGATCCACGAGAATATCTTCACACCCGTCGGCACCGCGATGACCATGGTGGCAAAGACGAAATAGCGCTGTGTGTCGAGTGACAGGCCCGTCGTGTACATGTGGTGGGCCCAGACGATGAAGCCCACCGCGCCGATGGCAACCATCGCATAGGCCATGCCTAGATAACCGAACACCGGCTTCCTCGAAAAGGTCGAGATGATGTGGCTGATGATGCCGAAACCCGGGAGGATCAGAATGTAGACCTCCGGATGGCCGAAGAACCAGAACAGGTGCTGGAACAGGATCGGATCGCCGCCGCCGTCCGGGGCGAAGAAGGTGGTGCCGAAATTGCGGTCGGTCAACAGCATGGTGATGCCGCCGGCCAAAACTGGAAGCGACAGAAGCAGCAGGAAGGCGGTGATCAACACCGACCAGGCGAACAGCGGCATCTTGTGCATGGTCATGCCGGGCGCGCGCATGTTGAAGATGGTGGTGATGAAGTTGATGGCGCCAAGAATCGAGGAGGCGCCGGCGATGTGGATTGAAAGGATCGCCAGGTCCATGGCCGGTCCGGGCTGGCCCGATGTCGATAGCGGCGGATAAAGCGTCCAGCCGCCGCCGACGCCGTAGGCGCCGGGCGCACTCGGGACGAAGGCCGAGATAATCAGCAGGATGAAAGCCGGCGGCAGCAGCCAGAACGAGACGTTGTTCATGCGCGGGAAGGCCATGTCCGGCGCACCGATCATGATCGGCACCATCCAGTTGGCAAAACCGCCTATCAGCGCCGGCATAACCATGAAGAAGATCATGATCAGCGCATGCGCCGTGGTGAAAGCATTGTACATGCTCTTGCCGCCGTCGATGGCGGCGTCACCATTCATGCCGTAGACCATCTGCGCCAGGCCAGTGAATATCTGGATGCCCGGCTCCTGCAATTCCATGCGCATGACGACCGACAAGGCGCCACCGATGCAGCCCGCCATGATCGCGAAGATCAGATAAAGCGTGCCAATGTCCTTGTGGTTGGTCGAATACACCCACCGGACCCAGCCATGATACGGCTTGTGGTCGTGGTCGTCGTGAACTGCAGCGTCTGCCATGATCGGCTCCGTTCCCTGAATCTTTTCTGGTCGCGGCATCAGTTGCCGGCGGCCGCTACCTTGTTCGTGCCATCGACCTCGGCCATCAGCGCCTTGTTGGCGCCGGGAAGGTCGGTCTTGGCTGCCGCCAGCCAGGTCTTATATTGCGCATCTGAGACGACGCGAATAGCGATCGGCATGAAGGCGTGGTCCTTGCCGCAGAGTTCCGAACACTGGCCATAATAGAGGCCTTCCTTGTCGGCCTTGAACCACACTTCGTTGATGCGGCCCGGCACCGCATCGGTCTTGATGCCGAAGGACGGCATGGCAAAGGCGTGAATGACATCGGTCGCCGTCACCAGCACCCGGGTCATGGTGTTGACCGGCACCACCATCTCATTGTCGACGGCGAGCAGGCGCGGATACGCGGCGCGATCTTCCTTGCCGGCAGCAGCCCTGTCGGCATCCTGAAGGATCGCGGAATTGAAGGAAAGCGTATTGTCGACCTGGTATTCGTAGTCCCAGTTCCACTGATTTCCGGTCGCCTTGACGGTCAGCTTGGCTTCTTCCGGCGGCGTGTACTGCGCGGTCAGCAGCTGGAACGAGGGAATGGCGAGACAGAGCAGGATGACGACGGGACCGACAGTCCAGATGACCTCGATCAGGGTGTTGTGGCTGGTGCGCGACGGGGTCGGGTTGACGCTCGCCCGGAACCGCAAAATGCAGTAGGCGATCAGGAAAAGCACCAAGGCGGTGATCACTATGATGAACGCGAACGAGTAGTTCCCGAACCACTCGATCTGCCTCATAATGTCGGTCGCCGCAGGCTGAAAACTGGTTTCCCAAGGCTGGGGCTGGGCTGCACGAGCCGATGCAGCGGCAAACAACGTGGCGGCGGCACTAGCTACGATTTTGGCGGTTGCCAGGAATTTTCTCATCGCCCTCGTCATCTCCCAGTTCCTCGCGATCGGACCGCAAGAATGTCGAACAATGCCGAGACGGGAATCCCGGACAATTCAAGGCTGGTTCAAACCATACTCTATTTGCCTCCGCAAGAAAGGAGCGCCGGAACCCGTGCGGCATTTTTGCGCGCAAGCGCGGCGCTGGCTTCGTGCGGTGACGGCTCGCCGCGAATCACCAGAGCGGCATCCGAGTAGAATGAGCCGCGCGGCGCGCGGAATCGTCGCAATTAGGGCGAAATTGGCACGGAAAAGCGCATTGTCGCCTGTGTCGGGGCAGATCGCCGGGGTCTCGTCCTTTACTTGAGTTTAGTGCGGCTTAAAGTGCCGTGATTCGCAATGGAGCCGTCATGAACCCTTGGCTTTCGAGAACCTTGGCGAAGGTCATCCTTGTTGCCGCCGCAATAGCCTTGCCCGGCGCCGGCTTGGCCAATGCCGCGCAGCCAAGCGGCACCGTGAAGTCGACGCATGGGGCGTGGTCGATCATCTGCGATACGCCGGCCGGTGCTACGTCCGAACAATGCGTGATGATGCAGAACGTCGTCGCCGAGGACCGCCCGGAAATGGGTCTTTCCGTGGTCGTGCTGCGTACAGCCGACAATAAGGCCGAAATCCTTCGCGTGCTGGCGCCGCTCGGTGTGCTGTTGCCCAACGGGCTCGGCCTCAATGTCGACGGCAAGGATATCGGCCGCGCCTATTTCGTGCGCTGTTTCCAGGACGGCTGCTACGCCGAGGTCATCCTGGAAAAGCCGCTGCTCGACACGCTGAAGACCGGTACGTCCGCCACCTTCATCGTCTTCCAGACGCCGGAAGAGGGTATCGGCATTCCCGTCGACCTCAAGGGTTTCGCCGACGGCTTTGCCGCCCTGCCTTGAGGCTGCACGTTTGACGCTGAAACTGCTCGATGCGGACGACTTCGAGATATTCAAGCGAATTCGCCTGGAGGCTTTGCGCGCTGCGCCCGAAGCCTTCGCCAGCAGCGCAGCGGAATGGGAGCAACTTCCCGACGAGGAATGGCGGCGGCGCCTGACGAACAACCTGGTCGTCGTCAGCTTTCGGAGCGGGGAGCCTGTCGGCATAATGGGCCTGATGCGCCAGCCGGCCAGCAAGATGATGCACCGCGCGACGATCGTCATGGTCTATTTGCGCGGCAGCGAGCGTGGCGGCGGATACGCCGTCAAGATGCTCAATCTGCTGCTCGATCACGCCCGAGCATTGGGCATAAGGCAGGTCGAGCTGGCTGTAAGTGCTGAAAATCCAGCGGCCATACGATTCTATCAACGAGAAGGTTTTCACGAAATAGGCTGCATACCGGCCGCCTTTCTTCATGAAGGCAGGGAGATCGACGAAATCATGATGGCACGCCGCGTGACTTAGGTCGTGGTGTTCCACCGTGAAGTTGCCGAACGGCGCCCAGGCGCCTACATGCCGTAAAATCACTTATCAAGAGGCCAGCGCCATGAACAGCCTGATCGGCCAATTCGACATTTCCGACGATCGCATCAAGCAGATCGTCGCCCAGACTATAAACGGCGCCGACGACGGTGAACTGTTTCTCGAATACAGCGAAAGCGAAGCGCTAATGTTCGACAATGGCAAGCTGAAGACCGCCAATTTCAACACCGACCAGGGTTTTGGCCTGCGCGCAGTCGCCGGCGAGGCCAGCGGCTACGCCCATTCCAGTGATCTCTCCGAAGCCTCGCTGCTGCGCGCCGCCGATGCGGTTTCGACGGTGAAGAGCGGCTATTCCGGCACGCTTGCTGCGGCTCCCGCCCGCACCAACCGCCATCTCTACGGCGACGGAAACCCTATCCCCTCGCCTTCCTTCGAGACCAAGGCCAAGCTGCTTCAGGAAATCGATGCCTGGCTGAGGGCCGAGGATTCGCGCGTCCGACAGGTGACGGCATCGCTCGCCGCCTCCTGGCAGCATGTCGAGATCGTGCGCGCTGATGGCCAGATGGTCCGCGACATCCGCCCGCTGGTCAGGATCAACGTGTCGGTGGTGGTCGGCGACGGTGACCGCCAGGAGAGCGGCTCCTACGGCATGGGCGGGCGCAAGGATTTTGGCGAGTTCCTGATCGAGGACAGCTGGAAGCATGCGGCCAAGGAGGCGCTGCGGCAAGCACTGGTTAATCTCGAAGCGGTTCCCGCGCCTGCCGGCACTTTCGACATCGTGCTGTCGAGCGGCTGGCCGGGCGTCATGCTGCACGAGGCCGTCGGCCACGGGCTGGAAGGCGATTTCAACCGCAAGAAGACATCTGCCTTCGCCGGCCTGCTTGGCCAGCAGGTGGCGGCGAAAGGCGTCACCGTCGTCGACGACGGCACCATTCCCGAGCGGCGTGGTTCGCTGACCGTTGACGATGAGGGCACGCCTTCTGCCCACAACGTGCTGATCGATGATGGCAAGCTGGTCGGTTACATGCAGGATCGCCAGAACGCGCGTCTGATGGGCATGAAAGCCACCGGCAACGGGCGGCGCCAAGGTTACGCACACGAGCCGATGCCGCGCATGACCAATACCTACATGACCGCAGGCGACATGGAGCCGGAGGAAATCATTGCCTCGGTCAAGAATGGCATCTATGCCGTGTCGTTCGGCGGCGGCCAGGTCGACATCACTTCGGGCAAGTTCGTGTTCGGCTGCACCGAGGCCTACATGATCGAGAACGGCAAGGTAACGCAGCCGATCAAGGGCGCCATGCTGATCGGCAACGGGCCGGATGCCATGCATCGTGTGGCGATGATCGGCAACGACATGAAGCTCGACACCGGCATCGGCATGTGCGGAAAGGCCGGACAGGGCGTGCCGGTCGGCGTCGGCCAGCCGCATCTCAGGATGAACCAGATGACGGTCGGCGGCACCAGGGTTTGATGCGGCCGGCTTCGAACACCCTGTCCGTCCTGTCGATTTTCACTTATCTTACGTTCGTCTTACATCCAGAGGAGCGCCATCATGGCTGCCGCGGAAAAGCTCGTGACCACCGTCTCGACCAAGGGACAGGTCATCCTGCCCAGTTCGATCCAGAAACGGAGAGAATGGGACGCCGGCACACGGCTTCTGGTCGAAGATACCCCGGAGGGCGTGCTACTGAAGCCTGCGCCAGTCTTCGCCGAGACGCGGCCAGAGGACGTGTTTGGATCGCTGCGCTATAGCGGCAGGCCGAAGACGTTGGAAGAAATGGACGCGGGCGTGCTCGCCGAAGCGCGGCGGCGCCATGCTCGCGATTGATACCAACCTGATCGTCCGCTACCTGACGGACGATCACCCGACTCGGTCTTCCCGCGCCCGCGCGTTGATCGATAGCCAGCCAGTCTTTGTCGCCGTCACGGTAATGCTGGAGGTCGAGTGGGTGTTGCGCAGCGCCTACGGTTTGGCACCGCTCGAAATCGCCCGCACGCTACGGGCGTTTAGCGGGCTCCCTACGGTAGAGGTGGAAGACGGGACGGTCGTGTCGTCCGCGCTCGACCTCTCGGAAAGGGGATTGGATTTCGCTGATGCGCTGCATCTGGGCAAATCTGCTCACTGCGTTGGCTTCGCGACTTTTGATCGTAAGTTCGTCACGGCAGCGCAGGCGGCTGGATATGACGGCGTGCAAGAAGCATAGCAGTTTATGGCCACCCAGCCTGGCATGAAGGCGCGCCGTTCAGGCATAGATACCGGAACGAGCGGCCTTCAGGTAAGCGAGATTATCCGTCTTGCCTTCGCAAACCAGATCATAGGCGGTCTTTCCCACCCAGCCGGGATCGGCTGATGTTTTGAACCAGATCGCTGCACGCACTTGATCGCCGGTCATCTCGCCGGCCGTCGCCAGAATACGAATGATGGGGCTCAATGCGGCGTCGACCTTGCGCGCTCCGGTCTTAGCGGCAAACGTGTTGCGGGCGATGCCGCTCAGGCCCGCCAGTTCGGTCATAGTGACCCCGAGCAGTCCAGCCACCCGCTTCGACGAGAGAAACGGCGTCCGCTCCTCGCCGCAGCGCGATGCCGAAATTTGACCGGCGTACGCTCAAATGCGCTTTTCTAGTGCGCATTTCACGCCCGATAAATGCAGCTAGACTAGCGCCTTCTCTTGGGCTTCTCCAGCAATGCCACTGCCTCGACATGTGGCGACCACAGGAACTGGTCGATCGGGGTTACGCTCTTCAAGGCGTAACCGCCATCGAGGAGGATGCGAAGATCCCGCGCCAGCGTTGCCGGATTGCAGGACACCGCGGCGACGAGCGGCACGTCGGAGCGCGCGATCTGCTTCGACTGGTCCTCGGCGCCGGCGCGGGGCGGGTCGAAGACTACGCCGTCAAAGGCATTCAACTCCTTGAATGTGAGCGGCCTCCGGAACAGGTCGCGACGTTCGCCGGTCACCCGCTTCAGGCCGCTGGCGAAACGGAATGCCCGGTCGAGCGCCGCGAGTGCTGCCGCATCGCCTTCCACCGCGTGAACCTCCGATCTTGCGGCCAGGCGCAGCGCGAAGCTGCCGCAGCCGGCGAAGAGATCGGCGACCTTTTTGGCGCGCGCGAAATGCTGGCCGACAATGTTGGCCATCGCCCGTTCGGCAGCCTCGGTCGCCTGCAGGAAAGCGCCCGGAGGCAGTGCGACGGTGACGCCATCAAACAGGACGACCGGTTTCTTTGGTTCGATAATGATCTCGCCGTCGACCGACAGCCTGGCTAGCCCCTCGGCGATGACGAAGTTGGACGCGACGCGGCGCTGGTTCTCGCCGAGCTTGCCGGAATCGTGAACCGCGACATCAAGGCCGGAACCGGTCACCGTTACCGCCATGTGGAACGATTTGGTCGTGGTGCAGATCAGCCCGGCAAGCATCCTCAAACGGTCGAGCGCAGCGACGATCTGCGGCAGCGAGATCGGGCATTCCTCGATCGAGATGATCTCGGATGACAGCGCGCGAACAAAGCCGAACTGAATTCCCGCCTCGCTCCGCCGGGCGGTGAAGACGACGCGGCGGCGCGTGTGCGGCGCGCATGGCACCAGCGCGCCGACATCGCAGGCGATGCCCTTGCTCTTCAGCGCATGCACGACCTTTTCGCGCTTCCACCGGTGATAGGCTTCAGTCTCGAGATGCTGGACGGCGCAGCCGCCGCATGCGCCGAAATGCCGGCACGGCGGATCGACCCGCAACGGCGAAGCCTCAAGGACCGACATCAAGGTGGCGCGATCTTTCTCCCGCGCGGCGGTGACGACCTCTCCCGGCAGCGCGAACGGAATGAAAACCTCGCCGGTTTCCGTCTCGGCGATGCCGTCGCCCTGCGAGCCCAACCTTGCGATCGTGAAACGGGTGTTCATCGCTTCTGGGTCTCGACGTCCTTGATGCCGCCGAGCAGGAACTCGCGGTTGCCGTCGCCGCCTTCTATCGGCGACAGATGCAGCCCCAGCGAGCGCCAGCCGGGAATGGCATCGAGCCAGTCCTGCATCAGGCCGGCAATGCGCGCCGCATCATAGGGGTCCTTCAACAGGCCGCCCTTGCCGATCGCCTCGCGGCCGGCCTCGAACTGCGGCTTGACCAGAAACACAGCCTTTGCGCCGTTCCTGGCCAAGGCAAGCGCCGGCGGCAGCGCCTGTTTCAGCGAGATGAAGCTGACGTCCGAGACGATGAAATCCGGCACACGGCCGCCGAGATCGGCTGCCGACAGTTCGCGCGCATTCAGGCCTTCAATTACCGTCACGCGCGGATCGCCAGCAACGTCGGAGTGCATCTGGCCGTGCCCGACATCGATCGCCGTGACATGCGCCGCGCCGCGTTCGAGCAGCACCTGCGTGAAGCCGCCGGTCGAGGCGCCGACATCGAGGGCTTCGCTGCCGGTGGGGTCGAGGCCGAAATGGTCGAGACCAGCCTTCAGCTTCAGTGCGGCGCGCGACACGTAACCTTGCGCCGGATCGTCAACGACGATGTTGCACTCAGGCAGAACGGCCTGGCTTGGCTTGCGGGCGACGATGCCATCGACCGTCACGGTGCCGCGCGCCACGGCATCGCGGGCACGCGAGCGGCTGGCAAACAGGCCGCGCTGGACGAGCAATTCGTCGAGCCTCTGGCGTATGCTGGCTGGCGGAAGGGAAGTCATCGGCCTTCATGGCGAATGCCAACGATGATGGCAAGGATATTGGCGATGAGACAAGGCATGGCTGGAAAAGCGGTGAACGCATCAAGCCGCTCCGCTCCCAGTCGAACCTCGCGCCAGGCGCGACGCAATGCTAAGAACGAGATGCCGTTTTGTGGTCGAAACGCGGAGGAGGAAATGCTGACGGGAACCTGCCACTGCGGTGCCGCCCGCTGGACCCTGGAGGGCGATCCCGGTTCGGTCACTGCCTGCAACTGCACACTTTGCCGCCGCTACGGCACGCTCTGGGCTTACGACTATGTCGACGAACGCATCCGCCTTGCGGGGCCCGTAAGCGCCTATAGTCGCGTCGGAAAGGCTCATCCTTCACTTGAGATTCTCTTCTGTCCAACGTGCGCTTGCGTCCTGGCCTGGCGCGGTTTGCGTCCCGATGCGGCTGGGCGCTACCGCATCGCCGTCAATGTGAGGCTTGCGCCGCCCGAGGCCGTCGCCGATCTCCCGATCGACCATTTCGATGGTCTCGATACATTCGAGGATTTGCCGAGAGATGGTCGCTGCGTGCGGGATATGTGGTTCTAGAGCGGTTCCTGATTTGACGGAATCGAAGGGGATTCCCGATCAGTCGGTTCTGTGATTCAAGATGCTGGCTGGAGTGGAGGC